>URPV01000039.1 GCA_900549805.1 uncultured Veillonella sp. | reverse complement strand
CTCATCCGCGACTCGAACGCGGGACACCCTGATTAAAAGTCAGGTGCTCTACCAACTGAGCTAATGAACCATGTTGGAGACATTCCTTATTTTCAGGGGTTGCCATATGAATAAAATTGGCTCCCCGAGTAGGACTCGAACCTACGACACCCTGATTAACAGTCAGGTGCTACTACCAACTGAGCTATCGGGGAATGTTAATGGAGCGGGAAACGAGATTCGAACTCGCGACCCCTGCCTTGGCAAGGCAGTGCTCTACCGCTGAGCTATTCCCGCATACACAACTGATATACATCATACATCAGCTATACATTATTGTCAAGGTCTTCGAGAAATTTATTCCTAAATTCTACCAGTCCTTGACTGCTTTATTATAATAACAAAAGCCCCTAGGCGTGTCAACAACCTTTTTATTAAAAGTTTTGTGAGGGGACTTTCCCCTCATCTACTTATGTTGCTCAAAGAGCCAATTGCGGATACCTTGAATCTTGTAGGCCACAGAAGCCGTCGCAAATGTTCCTCCCCCTGCTAATAAGGTGGATTGAATCATCTTGTTTTGAGCCAAGTCTGCTTGTACGAGACCATCAAACTGCTCTTTTGTTGAGCTTGGGTCCCATACCCTAGAGGCGCTCATTAGGACCCCCGCTAGACCTACCTTGTCTCTTTTGCTAGGCTGACTAACAAGACTTAGTCCATTAGTCTCTTGGTTGGCTTCTGGTGTCTGGGAGGTAATCGACCAGATCTTACTAGAGTTACCTAGATTCTCCATGTGGCCTTGCCCGTCAACCCGGAATTGGGCCGCGAAAAGCTTGGGGTTCTTACCTACCAGGGCCGCTAGGATCTGGTTTCCCTCCCCTTGGGCTACAACATACATCCTTTTTTTATCGACAGGTAAGCCTTGACTGATTTGATTGATAAAGCTTTCCAAGCTAGTTAAAGCAGGATTTGTCTTATCTAAAGTACCCGAAAGAGCCCCAAACCGATTAGCCAAATCTTTTGTATAGTAAGGAGCAATTACAAACGATGGATGCTCAGCCTGCTCTTCTTGGCTTGTCCATATAGTGGCCCCATTACCACTATAAAGAGGTGTCTTTACATCATCACTCATACCCATAGGCCCCAGGAATAGGACTAAAGGATATTTCTTAGCCCGATCCAAGTTAGCAGGACTGAAGATATTATAAGGCAAATCAATAGCTGTTGAAGAATCGCGAAAGACCTCTTGTTTAAAAGCATCAAGCTCAGGAATAGTCACATCCTTAACTACGACTCCTGTTGTATTCGGTTCATACACGACCCCATCTAATCCCACTACATTGCCTACTTGCTTAATGGTTACAGATAAGTCGGGGACTAGCCCATTCACAACCGCCGTAGCCTGACTAGCACCCTTACCACTTGCGGAATTAACATCCTTATGTTCCAAGAGAAGAACTACATAGGGGCCGTCCCCTTCCAATGCGTTCATAGCCTGGACAGCAGAAAAGGTCTTATCTGGATTCTCTGCCACTTGATCTGTGGACTGGGCCAAATTAGCTAGAAAACTTGCATCAGGCTGGCTATTCATACCCCATACATAGGATACGGTCTTCCCTTCCACCTGAAAGGTATCTGTCGTCAAATCCTTGGCCCGAATAGGTTTTGGGTAGGTTAGAACTAAGACAGAGGGTTGAAGCCCATCCCCATAAACACTAGCTATCTCTGCCCCTTTATAGGTTAAGGGCCCTTCAATAGTCGCTTGGGAATAATCTCGCTCTAGGCTGCCCAAATTCACCAATTGAGAGCCCTCAGGGATATCATCAGCGCCAACAGTAGCCGCCCAAGTCCCTTGTGAAGACCCTAATAAGGCCACCAGCGTCAGACTTGCAGTCCATCCTTTATAGTTCATCACTCTATCCTTTCTTTATACATCAGGACCATCGGTCCCATCCGACTTACTAAGGGCCTATTCAAAAGACCAAACGCTAAGTATATAAATAGCAAGATTTGCTTATAAGGATAACAAATTAATATAAACCATCTATAAATTGACTCCAAAGCCAGATAACATCTAGACTTTTAGAGGATGATGAATGATTCTTTTAACCACTTAATTCATCGTATAATCAGCTTTGACATAAACAGGTGTACAATCAGTTTTACCCAGCAGATATATAAGGATCTATTACAAAAAGGGCTGCTAAGCACTCACTTAGCAGCCCTTTTTGTAATAGGAATATAGGGAATCTAGATTCCCTATTTACTTCTTGATTATCTCTTTTTTATTTTTAGGGGTCTTTTTATCTTCTTCTAAGCCCATAATGACAGGCCACTTATCACGGATTTCCTTTGCCTTAGTAAGATACTCTTCTAAGGCTTGATCATCATGGCGTTCAAAGATATCTTTCACAAGCCCCACTTGCTTAAAGACCTCATCCAACCAGAACATAACATTATCTCGGTTGCCCATGAGAATTTCTCGCCACATACCTGGATGTCCACCGGCCACACGGGTAGAATCCCTAAAACCACCAGCAGACATGCGCATCCGTTGTTCTCCTTGAGGACCGCTACCAGCTACCGTCGCAATAATAGAGGCCATAGCATGAGGCATATGGGAGACCGAGGCAATACAGTGGTCATGGTCTTTAAGGGGGATTCGTTCCACCCGTGAACCCAAGCTCTTACCCATGGCTGCCAACTGATCAGCAACAGCAGGATCATAAGCCTCTTGCCCTGGATCATCAAGGACAATCCAACCCATCTTTTGGAATAGATCCTTGGAGGCCACTTCATAGCCCCCTTTTTCGGATCCAGCCATAGGGTGGATAGATACAAAGCTAACTCCATCCGGAATATGCTCATATACGGCTGCAGCGAACTCATCCTTAGCCGAGGATACATCTGTCACAATTTGTCCTGCTTTGAAAAGATGTGCTTTTTCTTCAAATAGGCGGGCATTTGTTTCCGGTGGTAAAGCAAAGACCACAATATCAGAATGAGTGATTAGCTCATCGACATTAGTCCAAGCCTGACTCACACAGCCATCAGCCAAGACCTGATCACAAATTTCTTGGCGGCGGGCATAGCCCACGCACTCATAATCGGTATAGGCTTTCAAAGCCATAGCCAAGGACCCTCCTAAGAGGCCCAAGCCGATAATTCCTACTGTTTTATTCACACGCAACATCCTTACCTTTAATGAGCTTCTTATTCTTCCACTTACCCGATTGCCAACGGAAGACAAAGATAATAGCCCTCACAATTTCATCAGCTGCCATGGCCACCCAAATTCCTACTAGGCCCCACCCCAGGTGAATCCCCAAGAGGTAAGACCCTGGTACGGCACAGCACCACATGCCAAAGATGCCTACTAGCATAGGAGTTTTAATGTCACCAGCAGCTTGCAGGCAACCTACCATGACGATATTAACAGCCCGTCCCACTTCTAAAAAAATTTCTACCAAGAGGACTCCATGGGCTAGGTGAATAACCTCTGGATCCGTCGTCACCAAGGAAATCAACGGTTCAGACACTAGGTAGAAGAAGGTAGCCAGGCTAACACTGATGACCACAGCCAGACCCGTAGACTGCCAAACCCTCTTAGCAACTTGCGCCTGCTCTTGAGCTCCCATGAGGTAGCCCACGATAACCTGGGACGCATTGGAGAGAGCAATGGTATACACATAGCATAACATGGCTATGATATAAACGTACACTTTAGTATTAATAACCGCTAGCCCTAGTAGGTTGACCATCTTCATAATGGTCGTCTGTGAAAGCTGGTAGGATAGAGTTTCTCCTCCGGATGGTATAGAAATCCGAAGGAGGCCTTTAAGTGTCTCCCAAGGGAAAGGATGCAGGTATTTCCATCCCACATCTAAATCTAATAACTTTCTAAAGAGCCAGACAATGAGTCCCAAGCCAATGAGCTTGGAAAGCCAAGTGGAAATAGAGACCCCTAGAACGCCTAAACTAGGAATGGGACCCGCCCCAAAGATCAATAGATAATTAGATCCTATGTGGAGGAGATTCATAGCCAAGGCTACATACATGGTAATCCGAGTCAAGGAGTGCCCCCTAAAAACGGCCACAAATGTATAATACAGGGCCTGGATCGGTAGACCCGCCCCTACTATAGTCGTATAGAGGACTGTCTCATCCATAGTCTCCGGAGGAACCCCTAACCAGGAAAATATAGTTTTGTTAAACAGGATAAAACCCAAAGCTGCCAAGGAGGAAAAAACAAAGGAAAAGGCTAGTGACACCGTACAGGTTTCCCCTAGCTTTAGCTTATTCCTCGCCCCTAGGTACTGGGCAATAAGAATTGTCGTCGCCGTAGACATAACCACGATGAGCATGATAAATACATTGAGGATTTGGTTAGCGTTAGCCACGGCCGCAACCGCTTCCTGAGAGTAGTGAGACATCATGATTTGGTCGATGTTCCCTACCAATATTTGTAAAAAGACCTCAATACATATAGGCCATGATAGGGTCCATATATTGAGTGATATAGTTTTTTCGTGCTTCATAGATTAACTCCTTAACGTTCTACAGTATATCACGAAGAGGCCACAAAGAGCCCGCTAAAGGAGATAAAGACGTGCATTTTTCCTGCCAAAAGCCATCATAGGCCTATAAGTACTGATTTGCCCTCTCGTAAACTCTCACCTACACTGTCCTCAGCGCTAGTATTTACGAGAAAGGCCTTTCTCCTCTAAGAAGGAGAAAACCATGAAAAATATTTTTAAACACCTCGATGAAGTTTGCCTATCTCGCTACCAAGACAAGTCCGATAAAGACCTCGTCCTCTTAGCTCAAGCCGGCAACAAGGAGGCCATCCTTGAACTCATCAATCGCTATCGCCCCCTAATTATTTCCTATGGTCGCCGCCAACATACCTTAGCCATAGGCAAAGAAGAGGTCGTCCAAGAGTTGATACTCCTCTTTATTCAGGCTATTAAGTCCTACCAAATTAAGGGGCCCGTTCCCTTTGCCGGTTTTGCCCTCTCTACCATTAAATATGGACATTGGAACCTCTTTCACAAGATTCGTCGTATATGGCAACACGAAATACTTCCCTTTTTCCAAGCCGTCGATGGAAGCTAAGCTTAGTAAGCAAGTAGATGATAGCCAGTCAACAAGCTATTCCCCTACCTCTAGTAATTCCTTAAATACTAAGGACCAAGCCATAAGCCTAGACAAGGGAAATATGGGCTTGAGCTATCATACTTCTTCCGTAGAAGAGGCGGTTATCCAGACCTTCTGCCAAACGGATATGAACCATCGCTTGATTAAAGCCTTACGAGGCCTCAAAAAACGAGAAAAAGAACTCCTATATGCTATCTACTTCAAAGGCCAATCCCTGGCAGATTATGCCCGCCAAGAAGGATGTACCCGACAAAACATCAACTACCGCCACCAGAAGATTCTCCGAAATCTAAGGGAGCAAGTAAAGGATTCCGGACAAACCAAAAACAGCGGGATCAGGTAGTATTTGACCTTTGATGGGGCCGCAAAAGCGGTGTAGTATGAAAGCAAGGAATTCGTTTTCCAAAGCTTTTTCATTTCTCTTTTACAAGGACTATTCGCCAGGCGAATAGCAAGTACATGACAATGACATACAAAGAAGACTCTTTGATTGCACCCTTTCAATTAGTAGTGGCCCTCTTACCCATCTACACGGACACCTATGCCAACGGAACGGCTATCATTCTTTCCACAGGACAAGTTATCCAAAGAAGCCAACCCCTTAAGCAAGTCTTAGATGACATGGCCCGCCTCTACGGCAAGACCATCCAGGCCATCCGCCACAGCAGTCCCAAGGGAAAGCGGGCCACTTCCAGCCCCCTTACCTTGGACCCACTCCATACATTCGTACCTCTTCATGTGCGCACACCAGTCGGCCGGGATGGGGCCTATGGCTTTTTTAACGCCCATATCATCCTCCCCCATCAGGTGAAAGCCAGAAGCGACGGCCAATGTGACATCAGTTTACCCAAAGCCGAGACCACTTGTACGATCAATAAAAACATCAATTTCGTCCTTGCCAAATTAAATGAGGGAGAACAGCAACACGCTGCCAAAATGTTTGAACTCTACCGAGCCTTTCAACACCCCTGTAACCAACGCTTTGTAGGTCTCTGGGTATTAGACCTCTATTTGCATAACAAATAAGAAAAGAAGCCAACATATTGTTGGCTTCTTTTCTTATTTCATCTTAGTTAACACGTAAGCAACTTATTTACCCCATACTTCTTCAGCAATTTCTTTAACTAGTGCTAATTTCTTCCATTGCACATCCTCTGTAATCTTGTTGCCAATTTCGCAAGATGCAAAGCCACATTGAGGGCTAAGGCTCAACCGTTCCAAGGGTACGTGCTTAGCCGCATCAGCAATGCGGGCTTTGATTAAGTCCTTATCCTCTAATTCAGGCCGTTTAGTTGTAATGAGGCCCAAAACAATTTCCTTATCTTCTGGCACATTGTCCAAAACATCGAAGGTGCCGGCTCTTTCATCGTCGTATTCCAAGTAGAATACATTCACCCGTTTATGTTCGAAGAGATAAGGACCTACAATATCATAAGTACCCGTTGCCGCATAGGTAGAGTTGTAATTACCGCGGCATACATGCATAGCAATGGTCATATCTGCTGGCACCTTTTCCAAGGCCAAGTTATTGAGGCGCAAGTATTTTTTAGCCTCTGCATCAATACTAATGCCAGGTCCTACCTTAGCTTCCCAATAGTCCTTATCCGCGATCATGCCCCAAGTACAATCATCCAACTGCAAGAAGCGACAGCCTGCATCATAGAGTTCACTAATAACCGTTTGATAGGCCTTAGCAATATCTTGAATCAACTCTTCCATATCAGGGTAGTACTTACGGGTGTTGTCACCGTTCTTGCCACGAAAGAGTTCTGACAACATTTGCGCTGGGCCAGGGATAGTTTGTTTTGCTTTGGCATCACCAGCTAAAGCATTCACATACTTGAAATAATTTACGAATGGATGATTGTGTCCATCAATCTTACCCACTAATTGGATAGACCCCGGTGCCGTTTCCTCTCCATGGAATTGGTAACCATGTTCCAACTCAATTTCTTCTACCCCATTGAGGCCCCACATGAAGTCTAAATGCCAATATGCCCGGCGGTACTCCCCATCAGTCACAAGGGGATAACCTGCAGCCTTTTGCTCTTCCACCAATTTTTTGATACAGGTATCTTCTACCGCATGTAAGTCAGCCTCAGAAATCTGACCAGCGGAAAACTTAGCCCGCGCCTCCTTAATAGCTTGGGGGCGTAAGAAAGAACCTACATAATCATATTTTGCTAATACACCTATTGCCATACCAATCATCCCTTCTTCTAGCAAAGACTTATTATGATTTCCATTATAAGAAGGCTTGGCTTATTCGTATATGATAAATTATTAGCATCACTCCATAGTTTTAATCTATATCTAATAGTTTTCACATATAAACCTATGATTATAAAAAACTCCCTAGGCAAACCACAAATAGTTCACCTAGGGAGCCTATAAGCCTACTTCTTAAAGTCTACCTCTAAGAGGATAGGCGTATGATCTTGGCGAGGGCCGGAATCTACCATATCTGAAGCCTTTACAGCCTCTTTTAAGCGGTCAGAGACTAGGAAGTAGTCGATTCTCCAGCCAGAATTATTGATTTTAGATGTCTTCACCCGTTGAGCAAACCAAGAATAGCGACCCTCTACCTTGCCATGGACGTGGCGGAAGGTGTCCACAAAGCCTTTGGCTAATAGGTTAGTAAAGCCAGCCCGTTCTTGATCAGTAAAGCCTGCAGACATATGGTTTCCAGCCGGGTTAGCCAAGTCGATTTCTTCATGGGCTACATTAAAGTCTCCCGTAGCAATAACGGGTTTGTCCTTATCCAATTCAGAGAGGTAGTTAGCATAGCACACATCCCACTCTTCCCGTTCAGGCAATCGGGACAAGCCGTCACCAGCATTAGGTGTATACACCGTAGTAAAGAAGAAGTCATCAAACTCAAGGGTGGTAATGCGGCCTTCGCAGTCCATAGTAGATGGAGCCCCAATAGCTGGGTGGGTCACCACTGGTTGGTAACTCTTTTTATAGAGAACCATGGTTCCCGCATAACCTTTCCGAGCTGGCTCTTGTGAGGAAACCCAGGCATAATCATAGCCCGCAAAATAATGGTCCAATGCTTCTTTATGCTTTTTAGAAGGCCCTCCTACTGGGAGCTTGGTCTCTTGAATAGCAATGACATCAGCATCCAACCCTTGAATGGTCTTAAGGACATCACGAGAGAGCTCAGCCCGTGGAGATTCACCTGTAAGAGCCGCGTTGAGAGAGTCTATATTCCAAGAAATAAATTTCATCATATCACCTATATCAATCTTTTTTAGTTAAAGTCATGCATACCCAACTATGTATGCTTAATCATTATAGGTACTATTATATCAAAATAATTCGATTAACCCTAGCTTAAAATTCATAGTCTATCATTCAAGGACCCAGTATACAAGAACTCGCTCTCTAGCATTGGTCTCTTCGAAGAGATCGAAGCAAGGAACTTCATCAACCTCTTCCAATCGCTCATGGCCGTTAAGAAGATCTTCGTAGTCCGGAGAAGGATAGTAGAAGAAAAGTTTCATATCCCGAGGACTTTGGTCATAGGAGTCCACTATATGGCCAATGACCTGTTCAAGAATAGCTTTAGAAAAGGGGTTAAAGAAAAAAGCCCTATTGGCCTCTACTGGCACCTGAAAGTCTAGCGCATTTTGATGGACGAAACGAGTCCGATTACCCGATAGGGCCCGCTTTTGATTGCGGAGAGCTCGATCAATTAAGCGCTCATCGTATTCGATACCAATGGTTTTACAACCAGTCTGGTAGGCCAAGAAGAAGGATACGCGCCCCTTGCCACAGCCGTAATCTAAGAGAAGATCGCGCTTTTTGATATACCCATAATTAGCTAGCCGTTCTAACACGCAGTAATCCGTTGGCTCATAGGGAAAGTAAAAGGGCGTCGACCGGGAATCATCTCGCCCTGTCGTGCGAATTCCCAAATTCTTATCCCAGGTTTTATCATTATTATTCATGTCTCTTCTTATTGTTCAATAAATCATAGTTGCAATGATTCAAGACGGTCCTTTCTAAATCGCCTAAACTAGCATTCCCTTAGGCAGGCAACATAAAAAAGACACAAATCCCAGGATTTGTGTCTTTTTCTATATAGGTCTTGTATTGACCTATATATTAAGGTCTAAGCCACTACATCAATAGTTTTGCCATCATCCAAGACTTCATGCTTCTCATCTTTCAAAAGAGGAGTCATGGAGTTGAGGCCTACACCTAAGGTATAAAGATTATGGCACCAAGCAGCGCTAGCAGGAGTAATCATACCCAATACACCGGCACCTACCAAACTACCGTTTACAGCAACAATGCCACGATAGTTAGTATTAATCCGTTTCATGAGTTCCATGGAGATTTTACGCAAATCTACCAAGGCTTGTAAATTATCAGAAGAGATTGTTACATTGGCAATTTTTTGAGCAATTGGTGCCCCTTCGTTCATGCCAATGCCAACATGGGCTTCGGACAAGGCTGGAGAATCGTTGATACCATCCCCTACCATCATTACCGTATAGCCTTCTTCTTTGGCTTGTTTTACATAGGCAGCCTTATCTTCTGGTAAAACGCCTGCATGGAATTCATCAATACCCAATTCTTTAGCAACACGAGCCGCATTACGTTCGCTATCACCAGTCATCATAACAACTTTTTTGATGCCCAAATCGTGGAGATCTTGGATAACTCCTTTGGCTTCATCACGGACAGGATCCTTGATGCAGATGACCGCCGCTAGGGTGCCACCAATCGCCATATAGATATGAGAAGAGGTATTTGGTAAGTTGTCGAACTTTTCTTGTTCCTTAGCTGGAATTTTGGTCTTTTCATCATCAAAGATGAAATGAGCAGATCCGATACGGCAACGATAGCGCCCTACCTTAGAGGCAATACCGTGTGCCACAATATATTCTACTTCAGAGTGCATTTCCTTATGTGGTGCATTGTGTTCCTTAGCGGCTCGCACAACAGCCTTAGCCATGGAGTGAGGGAAATGTTCTTCTAGGCAAGCAGCCAAAGTCAACATTTCTTCTGCATCGTGGCCATTGAAAGGAATGATTTCTTCAAATTCTGGTTCTGCCTTAGTCAAGGTGCCAGTCTTATCGAAGACAATCATATCAGCAGCAGCGATTTGTTCCAAGAACTTACCGCCCTTAACAGTAACACCTCGTTTAGATGCTTCACCCATAGCGGACAAAACGGACAATGGGATGGACAACTTTAAAGCACAAGAGAAGTCAACCATAATGAAGGACAAGGCCTTAGTTACATTACGAGTCAACAAGAAGGTTAGTGCTGCCCCTAAGAAGGAGAATGGAACCAATCGGTCTGCCATGCGGTAAGCCTTTTGTTCCATGCCAGATTTCATTTGTTCCGACTCTTCGATAAGGGAAACGATCTTTTCATAGCGGGAGTTGTTAGCAGCGCCACGAACAGCCATAATAGCACGGCCATCTTCGACAACGGTACCAGCGTAAACGGAAGAGCCTACATCGCGGCAAACTGCTTCTGCTTCGCCTGTCATAGAAGATTCGTTAACTTGCAAGACCCCTTCGATGATTTCCCCATCCAAAGGGATAACCTCCCCTTGGCGAAGGACAACATGAGCCCCTTCTTGTACATCTTGTACGGCACGAGATACTTCGAGACCATCTTCCAAGACCCAAACCTTATCCACATTGAGGGACATAGATTCAGCCAAGTTCAAGACAGACTTACGGTGAGTCCATTCTTCTAGGAGGTCCCCAATACCAAGCAAGTACATAACTGCACCAGCTGTGGAGTAATCCTTTTGCAACAAGGATGCGCCAATAGCGAGCCCATCGAGAACTTCTACAGTGAGTTTACGTTGCCATAAGAGTTTCACCGCTTTTGCGATGTACTTAGTGGCCCGGAACCAAGACCAAGCCATGGCAATTGGAGCTGGCAATACGATACGCCGACCCAAATAAGCCAAGGTATTCTTGATCATTTGTTCCCGGTAGTAACGACTAACCACCCGTGGGGAATAGTCTGTCAAAGCAGGTGCTTGCGCAAGGTCAACTTGACGTAAGGCTTCAACAGCTGTGCGGACAGCATCGATATCCCCATTATGGATAATGGTCACTTCAGCAATTCTCGTGTAGAAGGTAGCTTCTTCAATGGCAGGATCTGCCTTAAGGAGGCTTTCCACATAGGCTGCTTCAGCTTCTGTAAAGCGATGGCCACTAATGCGTACGCGGAGGCGACGATCCAAGCGGCTAACAACAGAGAACTGTAACATAGTGATATCCCTCTCTGATTATTTGTTTTCTTCGAAGATTTCTTTGTCGCGTTTTTCGTTAATTTCGTTAGCTTCTGCCAAGATATCAGTGGAGGAAGCTTGTACTTTATCAGCTGTTGCCAATACGGAATCTTTAGCGCGAAGGCCAGCAGCTACGATATTAGCATATACTTTTTTAGCATCATTGCTTGTCAAAATTTTCAAGCCCAAAGTGCCCAAAGCCAAACCAGCAGCGAACAAGTTAGCGTTTTTAAGATTTTTTTGATTGAAGTTGAACATAGTATGTACTTCCTTTCTTTTAATACAACTACTAATGATTATAATTTAAATTT
>URPV01000038.1 GCA_900549805.1 uncultured Veillonella sp. | reverse complement strand
GACTTCTAATAAGGATTACAACTTTGGATTTTTCCAGAAGGATACTAGAGCTAATCTTAAAGTTAGAGAGGCACTCGATGAATTATTAGGTATAATGACCGCATTAACTTGGAAAGAAGCTAGCCTTAAAAATAAGTTTGAGTTAGGCGGATTTGAAGTAATACCATTTGGACAAATGAAACCAATTAAAATTGATAAGCTAGAGGTAGCTAAAGATACTGGGATTCATGTTTTTAGGTTTAATTCTCAGAAATGCAGGCTATGTGGAATTAAAGATTCTTATTGTAATGTATTACATATTATTGCATATGATTTTGAGCATAAGTTATATCATCATGGAAGTTGAAAAGCCGCTGCATAACATAATGCGGTGGCTCTTTTTTCTATTTTAAATGATCTGGCCGACATTGGCGCCGGTCTGCGAAACCGCTTTTCCGTTTACCGCGGAAAGGCGGTTTTTACTTAGCTGAAAAAGTGATAAAATGGATATCGGTCTCTATCGACTAATTATCGTTGCTACCCGGTTGCTACCACTTTTGCTTATAAATGGCGTGGTTAAGCTATTTAGCTATTCACAGCTGAATAATTCGGTAGATAAAGAGGCCAGTAATCATAGGTTACTGGCCTCTTTCCATATATGTATCACTAAGAGGTTCTTATGTTATTAGAGAAGATTCAGTCCCCAAAAGATGTGAAGAAATTATCCCTAGATCAATTGAATAGTCTAGCTCAGGAAGCACGCCAAGCCTTAATGACAAAAGTCGCTACTAAGGGTGGTCATTTTGGTCCTCCTATGGGTGCGGCGGACATGATTATCGCCCTCCATTATGTCTTCAATTCTCCTCAGGATAAGATTGTCTATGACGTATCCCATCAGTCCTATGTTCACAAGATGTTGACTGGCCGGGCGCAAGCTTTCTTGGATCCTAATCACTATAATGACGTAACAGGCTATACAGACCCAAATGAAAGTGAACATGACTTCTTTAACATTGGCCATACATCGACTTCCGTGTCCTTAGCCACAGGTCTCGCTAAGGGGCGAGATCTCTTAGGTCAAGACCACAATGTTATCGCCCTTGTTGGCGATGGATCCCTGTCGGGTGGGGAAGCCTTTGAAGGCTTAGACATAGCGGCCACCTTGGGGTCTAATATGATCATCATCGTCAATGATAATGACCAATCCATAGCGGAGAACCAAGGGGGAATCTATGAGGGGCTTCGCCGTTTACGGGAAACAAATGGCCAAGGAGAAGATAATCTTTTCAAGGCAATGGACCTGGATTATCGCTTTGTAAAAGAGGGTAACGATATAGGCACTTTGATTAAGGCCTTCCAAGCGGTTAAAGATATAGACCACCCTATCGTTCTTCACGTGGCTACACAAAAGGGTAAGGGCTATGCCTTGGCAGAAGAGAAGGCTAATCATGAGCGCTACCATTACATGATGCCTTTCGATTTGGAAACCGGTGAGTTTACGTCTATCTCTGAGGGAAAACCTTACGCTAGTATCATAGCAGATTACTTGGGCAAGGCTATCCAGGAAGATCCCTCTGTAGTGGCCCTAGTAGCGGGTACGCCGAGTGGTTTCTTTCCACCAGCTTGGCGGGAGGCCGCAGGGTCCCAATACGTGGATGTAGGGATTGCAGAAGAACAAGCAGTGGCTATGATTTCTGGTCTCGCTAAAGCGGGGGCTAAACCGGTCTTTTCTGTCTACTCCACCTTCTTACAAAGAAGCTTCGATCAGCTGGTACAGGATCTCTGCGTTAACTCTAATGGGGCGGTCATCCTTAATCATATGGCTTCCGTCTATGGCATGAACGATGTAACTCATTTGGGCTTTTTCGATATACCTATGACAGCGGGTATTCCTAATTTGGTCTACCTGGCACCGACTAACCAAGAAGAACTCTTGGCCATGTTGGACTGGGCTATGAAGCAAAATCAACATCCTGTCATGATTCGTATACCTGTAGACCAAGTCCAATCTTGTGGACATGCGGATACAACTGATTATAGCCAACTCAACACATTCCAAGTGACCAAGAAGGGATCCCGTGTGGCCCTTATTGGCTTAGGCAATTTCTACCGCAGAGCTTGTGAATTGGCAGAACAGCTTGCGCAAGAAGGGATTGAAGCGACATTGATCAACCCTAAATTCATTTCCGGGATTGATAAGGCGCTGTTAGAATCTCTGAAAGATGACCACCAATTGGTTGTCACCTTGGAGGATGGCATACTCGATGGGGGCTTTGGCCAACGCATTGCTTCCTTCTATGGGCCTAGTGATATGAAGGTGAAAAACTATGGCATTCGCAAGGCCTTTCATGACCGCTATGACCCAGATCAACTACTAGCAGATGATGGTTGTACGGTCCCTCAAATGTTGGCTGATATTAAGAAGCTTTTGCTCTAATATCATATATTTCTTATAATTGATACGATAGGGTAGGTGGGACCTCTAATCCTCACTAGCTCTAATAAGTCGCACATGAATTTATTGTTTATAAGGAGAGCCCATGCGTTTACGTAGAAAGCCGTGGATTGATGAAGCTATTCACGAGTACGATTCTCATTTCATCATGGATGAACAAGAACAGTATAAGGGTCGATGGAGAGATATCTTCAAGAGTCCTGAGCTCCCTCTCTATATGGAGTTGGGTACCGGTAAGGGCAAGTTTATAGCCGGCATGGCAGAAGCCCATCCAGAAGCCAATTTTTTAGGTTTTGAAGTGCAAATTGGGGTCGTATATTATGCGGCACAAAAGCTCTTTGAACAAGATGCTCCCAATGCTAAGGTAACCCTTTTTGATATTGCTGGTATTGAGGAAGTTGTTGCCCCAGGGGAAGTAGATCGCTTCTACATCAATTTCTGTGATCCATGGCCTAAGGCGCGTCATGCTAAACGGCGCTTGACTTATAGGACCTTCCTGGATCGCTATGCCCGCCTCTTGAAGGATGGGGGGGAAGTTCACTTTAAGACGGATAATGAAGACCTTTTCAATTTCTCCTTAGAAGAGTTTAAGGAATGTGGCTGGGAACTGAAACAGGTAACCTTTGATTTGCATAAGACAGATTTACCTAATGTAAAGACGGAGTATGAAACTAAGTTCTCCGCTAAGGGGCAACCTATTTTCCGCCTTGAGGCCGTAAAGCCTAAGGAGGCGTAAGATGACTAAGCAAGAGGAGGGGCGACGCCCTCAAAGACGGCGCAAAGGTAAGGCTGGTAATGGCTTTGTAGATACGTTGGTGAAACTGATTCAAAGCATACAGCAACATCGCATTGTTAAGTCTGATGTACAGGGCCTAGTCATTGTTACCTTTGCCTTAGTGGTTATAGGGGTCCTCAATGTTTATTCCGCTACCTTTGCTAAAAATATATCTAGGGGGGCCTTTATTTTTGGGGATGTTCTCAAGTATATAGGTTTTGTTCTAGTGGCGACTAGTATAGCTGCTTTTGTCTACCATTATGATTATCGAAAGCTAGCTAAGCCTAATTCTAAGACCTTAACCTATATAGTGGGCGCCGTTATTTTGTCTTTAATTGCCCTCATGGGGATTGGGACGGTTGTTAACGGCGCGCGGCGGTGGATTATGCTAGGCCCCGTCTCTATACAGCCCTCTGAATTTGCAAAGTTAGCAGCTATTCTCTGGGCCTCTGTTAAGCTAGTCCAACATCCTTGGAAACCCACCTTTAGGCAACCCCGCCGGGGAGAAGGGGGGGACCCAATACAAACCCATCCTGTTGACCGTTTTGTAATCTATTTGGCTAAGACCCTATGGCCTATGATTATTATGTTTGGATTGGTTCTTTTGCAGCCAGATATGGGTACAGCGGTACTGATTATTGCCTTTCCTTTCCTCTTAATGCTAATGGCCGGCCTTGATTTTCACTGGGTACTGCGGGTTATCCCACCAGTTGTGGTATTAGGTGCTATATTTGTTGGTATATCGCCCTATCGTTTAGAACGGGTTATGACTATCATTGATCCATGGTCTCATGCATCAACCTCTGGTTACCAGACTGTACAGGGCCTTATCGCCATAGGGTCTGGAGGATTCCTGGGGTCAGGTTTTGGCAATGGGACATCTAAGTTCTTCTACTTGCCAGAAGCCCATACGGACTTTGCCTTCGCTGTTTGGGCCCAGGAGCAAGGTTTTGTAGGGGCTCTCTTAATTGTCCTTCTCTTTGCATCTATGGGGTTCTTCGGTTTCCGCATTGCCTACAAGGCTAATGATTATCTGGGGTCTTTGATTGCTACAGGTTGTACCATGCTCCTCCTAGGTCAAGCGGCCATCAACATGTTCATGGTTTGTGGTTGGTTCCCGGTAACGGGCGTGCCACTGCCTTTTGTTTCCTATGGTGGTTCTGCCCTAGTGGTTAATATGATTGCCATTGCCTTAATCGCCAATGTAGGTAAACGAGACGCCTTGATCCCTAAGTTAGGGAAGGAAATTGTAGGAACTTCTCATGTGGAAGCCATGCGTAAATCGGTAAAAGCTCAGGAAAAATCAAAGCTCAGAAAGGGGACAGAACCGAGGCGGACAGAGTCAAAAGGGGCGCAAACTCCCCGTTTCCGCCCTCCTAAATCCTAAGTAGAGCCCTTGTATTGTGTGTAAGGAATAAACTCATGAAAGATATTATTGATATTCAAGAACGGCCGTCTATGGGGCGGATGTTGCCACTGAGTTTGCAACATCTCTTCGCCATGTTCGGATCCACTGTTTTAGTGCCCTTCCTCCTTCATGTCGATCCGGCTACGGCCTTGATCATGAATGGGATTGGCACCCTTCTCTATCTCTTTGTAACACAAGGTAAGATCCCTGCCTATTTGGGATCATCCTTTGCCTTTATTGCACCGGTTTCTTCCGTCTTAGCAGCAGGTTTAGGGTTTGAAGCCGCTAAGGGCGCCTTCATCGTCTTTGGTCTCTCCTTTGTCATCTTGAGCCTTATTGTTAAGTACGTAGGCATTAAGTGGATAGACATTCTCTTCCCACCAGCTGCTATGGGGGCTATCGTAGCTGTGATTGGTCTCGAACTTGCTCCAGTGGCCATGTCCATGGCGGGCTTTATGGGTGACCAATGGCAGAGCCTTAACATGACTCATGAACAAGCTATTATTTTGGCTTCTGTATCCCTCTTGGTGACATTATTTGGGTCTGTCATCTTCCGTGGGTTCCTAGCCGTAATTCCAGTTCTTTTGGGGATTATTGCAGGTTATGTGGTGGGCCTCTTTATGGGCGTTGTAGATTTGGCTTCCATCCAAAATGCGCCGTGGATCGCAGCACCTGAGTTTTATGGCTTACCTGTATTCGATATGAATGCCATTCTTATGATTATGCCAGCCCTCTTTGTGGTCTTTGCAGAACACGTTGGTCACTTAGTAGTTACATCTAACATCGTTGGTAAGGATCTCATGGCTGAACCAGGTCTTAAGAAATCCCTCTTAGGTGATGGCCTAGCGAATATTATTTCTGGTATATTTGGGGCTACGCCTAATACGACCTATGGGGAAAATATAGGCGTATTGGCTATTACGCGGGTTTTCTCTGTCTGGGTTATCGGTGGAGCGGCTCTCTTGGCCATTATCATCTCCTTTATTGGCAAGGTATCCGCTGTTATTCATGCCATTCCTGTACCTGTTATGGGCGGTGTGTCCATCCTTCTTTTCGGGATCATTGCCGCATCTGGCCTTCGGATGTTGGTTGAACGTAAGGTGGATTATACCAAACCAGCTAACCTTATGCTTACGGCCATCGTCCTTGTTGTTGGCTTGTCAGGGGCAGGGGTTACCATTGGTCCTGTTCAACTGAAGGGTATGGGCCTAGCAACTGTGGTGGCTATGATTATTTCAATTGTATTCTTACTTCTTCGTAAGACAGGCTTGGGTAATAGCCAATTAAAATAAAGGGATATAGGTATCTATTAAAGGGACCGGTTCTAGTAGAACCGGTCCCTTTGCCTATTTTTATATCTTCTTTTTCCTGAATAATATAGACTCTCATAGGCTCTTTTGGTCTTACTCGATGGAGAAATTTGTGAGGGGAACAAGCTTTTAAAAGGGCGTGAAAAGATAGTATAATAGTGATATGAGCTATCATTTAAATTTATGAAGGAGGTGAACCTATGACCGCAATGGCTTTTATTTTATTGGGCCTGGCCTTACTGGTTTTGGAATGCGTGATTCCTGGTGGTATCCTAGGCGTCATTGGCTACGTAGTTCTCATGTACGGAATCTATGATATCAGTGGCGGTGGCATTGATGGTGTCCTCTGGATGGTGGTCATTAGCCTTCTTGTATTCTTGTTGGGCCTGTGGGTGATCAATTTCTTCCCTAACTCTTGGATGGGTCGTAAATTAACCCTTAAAAAACGGTCTGATTCAGCTGATGGCTATGTATCCAATGATACGCAAAACAAGCTAGTGGGCTTGCGAGGGACAGCGCATTCTACCTTGCGACCAGCGGGGATTGCATCCATTAATGGGCAATTTGTGGATGTGGTGACCGAAGGGGAATTTGTTGAATCGGGTACACCGATTGTGGTAAGTAAGGTCATAGGAGGCCGAACTATCGTAAGACCTCTAGCAGAAGACTAAGGTAATCTTGTAAAAGGAGACTAAATATGGTTATAGGAGCATCTCTACTGATTGGTGCAGTATTATTTATTGTAGCTATCATGATTTTCTTGCATTTCGTGCCACTGGGCCTTTGGATTTCCGCTATGGCGGCCGGTGTTAACGTAGGCATCTTTACCCTCGTCGGTATGCGCCTTCGTCGGGTTAATCCAACCCAAATCGTCTTGCCTTTGGTGAAAGCTAACAAGGCAGGCTTGTCCGTTAATGTCAACCAGTTGGAAGCCCACTACTTGGCTGGTGGCGATGTTAACCGCGTGGTGGATGCCTTGATAGCGGCGGAACGGGCCTCTATTCCTTTGACTTTCGAACGGTCTGCTGCCATTGACTTGGCTGGTCGTGATGTATTGGAAGCCGTGCAAATGTCCGTCAATCCAAAGGTTATTGAAACGCCTATCATTTCTGCGGTGGCCAAGAATGGTATCGAACTGCGCGTACGTGCTCGTGTTACCGTACGAGCTAACATCGATCGTCTGGTTGGTGGTTCCGGTGAACAAACCGTCATTGCCCGTGTCGGAGAAGGTATTGTAACAACTGTAGGTTCTTCTGAAGAACATACGGATGTCTTAGAAAATCCGGATCACATCTCCCGTACGGTATTGGCTAAGGGCTTAGATGCAGGGACAGCTTTTGAAATCTTGTCCATCGATATCGCTGATGTGGATGTAGGACGTAATATTGGTGCTGAACTCATGACTGATCAAGCAGAAGCCGATAAAAAAATCGCTCAGGCTCGTGCGGAAGAACGTCGCGCTATGGCGGTTGCTAAGGAACAAGAAATGAAGGCGTATACCCAAGAAATGCAAGCTAAGGTTGTAGAAGCACAAGCAGAAGTGCCACAAGCCTTGTCTGAGGCTCTTCGTCAAGGCCATATGGGAGTCATGGACTATTATAATATGAATAACATTATGGCTGATACCAAGATGCGTGAAAGCCTCTCTGGTCAAGACCAAGAGGGTAAATAAGAGGGCCTCTTATGGAAGATGTATTGAATTACTTGCCCATTCTCTTTGCTATTATCTATCTTATTGTCAGTCTAGTAGGCAAGCTTGGTAAGAAGGAGTCTAAACCTTCTTCAAAGCCATCTGCTGGGAATCAGATGACCTGGGAAGATATGGAGCGAGAATATGGCATTAAGATTGAGCGTAAGCCATCCCAAGAGCCTCAAAACCCGACTGGCGACTCCTATCAGGTAGATGGAATGAAAGGGTCCTATGATGGTAGTTTGCAGGCACAGACTGAGTTTCAATCGGAAGACCAATATTTGAGTCGAGAAGACCTTCGTCGCCATCAGCAAGCCCAAGCGGCTGAACGAGCGGTTCAAGCCTCTGCAGATCGAGATGAATTAGCCCGCCAACAAGCTTTGCGGGCTAAGATGGCTAACATCAAGAAAGCCGCTTCCCAAGAAGATACCACTGGAGATGACTCCATCAAGAGGGGGCAAATAGGTGGCGTAAGGGACCTGTCTAAGGCTTCCTTCCGCCAAGGGATCCTTTGGTCCATGGTCTTAGATAGGCCTAAGGCCATGAGAAGACGCTAGGATTTCTAATGTATAGTTAAATTTTTTAGAGCATATGACTTTTTGTAATAGGTCATATGCTCTTTTGTTTTATGGTTTTTGAGGTTTAATGGTTGCACACAATCTAACATATGTTTAAGTAAACTATACAAGTATAGTTTACAAAAGAAAAATTAAGGTTTATGATAGGTCCAACAAGAGAAAACGTGATAAATATCACATATGCGCGCGCCGAGGCGAGAGAAAACTGGGAAACTCCCCTTGGAGTATGTGTTTGTCTATTCATCTCTTGTACCGCGGATTCAAAACAAGTCCTCAATAAGGCCTATATATTGAGGAGACTAGTGTTTCGAAAGATGGATTGTGAGAGTATCCATTGAATCGAAAGGGGAATCATAATGAAACAATTTGCAGCTCTCTTTGCAGCTACTGCTTTAGTAGGGGTTACCACTGCCTTTGCAGCAAATCCATTTTCTGATGTAACCAGTGATTCTTGGGCGTATCAATCGGTGGCACAATTGGCTAATGCCGGTATTATCAACGGCTACCCAGATGGCACCTTCAAGGGCCAAAATAACATCACTCGTTACGAAATGGCACAAATGGTAGCCAAAGCTATGGCTAATCAAGACAAGGCCAATGCGGAACAACAAGCTATGATTAACCGCTTGGCTGATGAGTTCTCTTCTGAACTCAACAATTTGGGTGTACGTGTTTCCAACTTGGAAGACCGTGTAGGTAATATCAAGGCTACTGGCGATGTCCGTCTCCGTTATGTGGGCAATAATAAGAATAATGGCCACTATGATGCCTATAACAAGCATTCCAAATTCGATATGCGGGGTCGCGTACAATTTAATGCTAAGGTTAATGATAAGACCTCCGCAGTTATCCGCTTGACCTCCGATGACATGGAATTCGGCGACGCTACCGGTAATAAATCTGGTCAAGCCCGTTTTGATCAAGTCTATGTAGCTCATCAATTTGGTAAAAAAGCTACGCTGATCGGTGGTCGGTTCCCATTAACCGTAGGGGCTGGCCTTGCTTATGATGATAACTTCGATGGGGTTGGCGCTATTCTTACAGATGGTAAGCATGTAACCGGTGTTGTCGGTTATGGGTCTATGGTTGAAGGCCCCGTTCGTGATGCGGACCTTGATGCAGAGAAAAATGCACATGTTAGCCTAGCTCAAGTTACAGCTGGTAACCTAGCTAAGGGCCAAACGGTAGGCGCCTATTATTTAGGTGTAGCCGATCACTTTAATACACCAGTGCAGGCACTTAATGATTTAAAGGCTGTCTATGGTTTCAATGCTAACTACAACTATAGTAAGTTCTGGGTTGGCGGCGAATGGATCAAGGGGAAATATGATCATAATGCAGCTAAAGACTTGGGGTCTTCCGCTTGGGTAGCTGGCCTTGGCTACGGTAATTATGACCAGTCCAAGAAGGGAACCTGGGATGTGAAAGCTCAGTACTTCAACCAAAAGGCCTTGGCTCCTATTGTAAGTTCCACTTGGAATCAAGCCTATGATTTGGGATCTACCTTGGCTGGTAAGAATGGCTACAAGGGCTGGATGGCCACTGTAGATTATGCCGTGGCTAAGAATGTAGGTTTATCTGCCTACTATGGATTCGACTCTAAGGACCAAAAGGGTCATAATTTATCTGAATTCTATCGAGCAGAATTAAATTATAAGTTCTAGTTTGAGTCATTTACAGAACTCCTAATCACTTAAAAACAATCATAATCATTCATATCTATTCATAATTACTTACTATCTACTTATGACTGTCTAAATCTACACAAAATTTATATGCAATTACCTCTACATGTAATAGCCTTCTATGTTTTACTAGAAAACACCTAGCGTTAGCTAGGTGTTTTTTCTTGTTCTAGAGATAGATTGGATCTTTTGAGGTGGATTGATGGGGTAGGTCTAGCTCTAAGGCAATAAGACCAGGCAAAAGGCTGTGATAAAATATAGTCATACATAAGGCAGTGTTGTAAAGGAGGTGTCCTATAGGATGATTAACCGCATAGGGCGCTTGCTCCGTAGCCATTGGGAACCTAAGTTTTTAGTCGGTTTTCTTCTAGTTGTGGTGGCGATTTACTTTAGTCTGGCCTTTATTCTTAGCCGAGGGGCGGCTCATATTTTTAATCAAACGGCTACTAATCAGCATATGCTGAGGGGGCAGATTCAGGTAGAGGCTATTTCGGCCAATGTTTTTGGCAAAGTATCCTTTAAAAACTTAGTTTGGACCGACCAGGATGGGGATCAGATACTCCTAGTTCCAGAGGGCTATATGAAAATCCGTGTCCTAGATCTTATGACTGATGTCATAAAGGGGCATGTGGGGGCCTCCGTGGTGGGGGAAATCCACTTGGAGGGGGCGCAAATTAACGCTGACTTTGACGATGATAATTTGGGCGTGGATATTGTCGCTAAGGATAAGTTTCAAGCAAAGCCCAAGTCAACTGATGAAAAAGGGAAGGCCCTAGAAAGGAGACTCAGAAACTTAGACTGGAAGGGAGAATTTATCAATGCCACCCTGTATTTGGATAAGTGCCTTGTCAATGTTCATAAGAGCGATCGAAATTATAGTCTGAATGATGTAAATGGAGAAGTCCGTATCAATACCCATCACTTTATCAAGCTAGACTTAACCTCTGGGAAGTTTCAAGGGGATGCCATTGGTGACGGTGTCCGTATAAAGGGGGATATAGACCTGTCCAAGATGCCTAAGGATATTCCTAGCCTAGACTTACAGGTGGATGCATTAGCTGTGGATCCAGGCTCTTTGGGTTTTGGGAGTGTTCATGATACAATGACTCTCTTGACCCACTGGACAGGACCACTTTCTCGGCCTCAGGCCAATGGTGAGTTGACCATGCCCATTCTTCGTATACCGGCTTTAACTTTTACCAATTTAACAGGCCGAGTCCATTACGAAAATGGAATCATGGCCTTTGATCAAGTAGAGGCAGATGTATTTGGTGGCCGTTTGAAGGCTCAGGGTATCTATAATATAGATAGTCGAGCCTATACTATCCTTGGGCAAGCCCAAGGCCTCATCTCCAGCGAGGCTCTTCATACCCCAGATTTTGATGTCTTCGTCGATGCTAATATACATATGGAATCAGAGGGGCAGAAGAGGCCTGTGCATGTATACGGTGATTTCAAGTCTAGCCCTGGCCGTTATTTCATTATTCCTATTGAAGAGATTACAGGAGTCTTTGATAATGTGGATAAGACCCTATCTTTCTTTGATGTTCTCATAAAGACTAGTCGGACTACTATCACTACAAATGCCTTGACCATAGACCATGGAGATCTCAAGCTAGGTCCTATAAATGTACTCTTGGCTAATGGATCAGACCTATTCTTATCGCAAGAGGTTTTAAGCGATGATAGTGCCCAAGTAGTTAGGGCTCGACAATCGCTTGCCGGTGTGGGACCTAATACTAAGGATATTAAGCGGGATTTAGAGGCTATGAAAGCTGGTAAGGAGGAGCTTTCAGATTTTATGGGACAGGCTAAACTACTCCGGTCTTCCTTGAGTAGTCTTAAGGGGACTATAGATCACCTCAATAAGATGAAAGCTGGTTGGAACAATGAAAATCCATAAATTGAGGAAAACTGAGGAAAATTGTGACTCTAAGTATATTATTGCTAGTCGTTTATGATATATGATAAAC
>URPV01000037.1 GCA_900549805.1 uncultured Veillonella sp. | reverse complement strand
GGTAAGGCGCTTTTTTAAACATTCCCTGGGGATTGTAGAAATCCTAAAGAAGTCTTTTGGATAGTATACAAGACTCTTATGTTATAAAGTTTTTAGATTTTTTTTTTGGACTTTTTTCCTTACTCCTGTATACTAAGGGTATCCGGGATATGACAATTCATAAGAGTTGGTCCCCTAGAATAACCATTAAACAGGTATAGGTGATACACATGTTGAAAAAAACGTTAACTATTACAGCTCTTGCGGCAGCTATGGCTGTGCCAGTATTTGCTGCTGGTCAAGTAGCGGACAATGCTGCTGCAGTAACAGCTAATGCTGATCAAGGTCAAGTACAAGATGCACAAGGCTTTGCTACCGACTTTGATCAACCTAATAAAGGCCAATACAATAAGGGCAATCAGGTAAAGATTGAATCTCAATTGATTAACAATGATAATCAATTGATTCTTTATCCACAAGTAACGGCTAAAGATCCTAAGGCTGCTGAAGCCATCAATAAGCAAGTAAAAAACTTTGTTGCGGCTATTTCCGCTAAGCACCCTAAGGTTATGTCCCTTTATGACATCAAGGCTGATGGAGATGGTATCTTCTCCTATGTAACATTCACAAATGATGCATCTGATGATAAGTCTCCTGCAGAAATCGTAGGCTTCACCTACAATACTAAAACAGGGGCAGCGATGCAGGTATCCGATTTCGGTAAATTTGATGTCAACACCTTGAATAAGGTTCTCAAGGCAGATCCAGATGTATCTGCAAAATTGCCTTCTGATTTTACGGGTTTGACTCAAATGCCAGCAGGTTTCTATGTAGCCCAAGGTAAAACGGTGTACTCTATCATTCCTGAAGGAACCATCCTTCCTAAGGAAGAAGGTACTCTCTTTGTACCTTTGAACGCAAAAAAATAAGAGGCATAGCCTGTAATTTCTTATAAAAAAGGAACGGCTCACAGTGGTGAGTCGTTCCTTTTTTGTTATAGCAGGTCTTGTCATTTAGTATACTAATAATGATTTGCTACTAAATGACTAATAGTATGAGTCCATAATTTTTATAGATTTTAGCCACTTAGTCCTCTTGACCTTTTCTGAGGACTAATCCATAGAGAGCTAGAAGAGCTACGGTGATACATACGACCATGGTAATGGCCATCGGTATAGCATTGTGATCTCCTTGGATACCTACGATAGGGGCCATAAGGCCCGCGAAAATCATGGAGAAGAAACCGAGGAGGGCGGAGGCAGAACCAGCAATTTTACCGTGATCTTTCAGGGCCAGGGAGAAGGAAAAGGCGCCGATGTTACCAATGGAAGTAGCAGCGATAAATAGGCTAATGGCGACTAGAATAAAAGGAGCCTCTAGTTTGATAGCTAGTAGGAAGAGGAGAGAGCCCAGACCTAATTGCCAAAGGGCAAATTGGAGCATATGTTTGATGGACACTACATTGGAGGCCCGTCCCCCTAGGCTAGAGGCAATCACAATCCCTAGAGAATTGATACCAAAAACATAGGAAAAGGTTTGGGCATCTAGACCATAAATATTTTGGTAAACGAAAGCAGAACCGGAGATATAGGCGAAAAAGGCCCCAAAGCCAAAACCTTGTACGAGGCATTGGCCCATAAATTGACGGTCTTTAAAGAGGGTCTTATAAGCGACCATAACAGAGTTGAGATCCTTGGATTGCCGCCTTTCAGGCGGAAGAGTTTCCGTATAGACCAAGCTCATAAGGAAAAGTATGACTGCAATCATAGTTAGGACGATGAAAACAAGGCGCCAAGAGCCGAAGACTAAAATTTGCCCACCTATGAGAGGAGCCACCACAGGGGCTAGTCCATTGACGATCATGAGGAGGGAAAGAAGTTTGGCTAAGGCTTTACCGTTGGCTAAGTCGCGGGCGACTGCCTTAGAGATAACAACACCTATAGACCCCATAAAACCTGCTAAGAAACGGGCTAAGAGTAACCCTTCGATGGATTGTGATAGGGCACAGGCTAAGGTGGCTAAGGCGCAGAATATATTCCCTATGATGAGGGGCGCTTGCGACCGAAGATATCAGAAATAGGTCCACCAAAAAGTTGGCCTATGGCAATCCCTGTAACCGTCATGGATAGGGTTAATTGGATGTTGGAAGGGCTAGTTTGAAAGACCTCTGGCATCATGGGTAGGGCCGGTAGGTACATATCGATGGATAAGGGGGTTAGGGCCGTTAAGAGTCCCAGGAATAGGATGAGGAAGGGGGGATATTTAGTCCCTTCTTGTATATTTTCTTTTTTTAGGTTGGTCATAGTATACCTATGAGTAAGTAAATGTGAGAATCTGATAAAACTGCCTAAAAATCCTTTCATAAAGGGGATAGAGCCCTATACTAAGGGGTTTTTAGCTTATGAGTTTGATGAAAATTTAAGGGCTTGAAAAAAATTCTAGTTTTAAATCATAAACTCGATAAAGGCACTAGTTATCTTAGCACAATAGAATTTTTTTCGTAAGTGAATTATAAAAAGCTAAGGAAACCTTTAGGTTTTAGTTAGATACTTCTCATAGACCACTTAAAGACCCTTCTTATACTAAGGAGGTAATCTGTTGAAGGGCCTATAGGCCTGATGAAAGGAAGGTATTACAATGAAAAAAACATTGACTATTACTAGCTTGGTAGCGGCTATGTCTATGTCCGTATTTGCAGCACAACCAACGCAAACTCATGTAAATCAAGCATTCGTACAAGAAGCGACACAAACTAAAGTAAATGCACCTGTAGATAACCAAACAGCTGTACCTGCAACTACAGTAACTACTGCTAATACAGCAGCACCTGCAATGAAAGCACCAGTAGCAGGTGCACCAGCAAAAGCAACTAAAACTACAGTACCTGCGATAACCGCACCAGTAGCAAGTGCACCAGCAAAAGCAACTAAAACTACCGCACCCGCAGTGAAAACACCAGTAGCAAGTGCACCGGTAAAAGCAACTAAAACTACTGCACCTGCAGTAAAAACACCAGTAGCAAGTGCACCAGCAGAAGCAACTAAAGCTACTGTACCCGCAGTGACTGCTCCAGCGGCACCTAAAGTAACTACATCAGCCACAAGAGAAGATGCAGAAACTATGGATACAGCTCATGCTATGAACGTGCCAAATGCGGATGAAGTCCGTGTTGTAAAACATGATACAGGTCTTGCAGTGAAGGATGTTGAGGATGCAACTACAGTGAATAAGGCACAAGCGCCTAAAGAAGAGCCTGCTAAAAAAGCTACATCTGCAAACAAAGTAACAAAATAATTCTTACCCCTAATGAAAGCAATTAGACGAGCAATTAATCACATACAAAAAGACTAGCTCTTAGGAGCTAGTCTTTTTGGCATTAGGTCTAAGTAAGAACCCATTTTATTTTCCTATTAAGGCTAGGGCTGCATCGATGTGGTTAATGAAGTTATGACCTAGGAAGGAGATGGCCCCATCAATAGCTAGGAAGATAAAGAAGTATGGAAATACTTGCTTCATAATATTGGATGGGTTGATTTGGCTTTCTTCCTTCTTACATTGTTCTTCTGAAAGCCCCTGCTTTTGATTGTACTCCTTGAGGGCTGGGATGACAGCGCCGATAGCGATGGCAATGGATTGAGGGGCTAGCATTTTGCCTAGGCCTGCAGCACCAGAGTTAATAGCTGCTAACCACAAGGAAAGGTCCTTGTCGCCAAAGTTTAATTGATCGGCTGCGGCCGCTTGAAGGGGGCCGAAGAGGACATTAGAGTTGGTCCCAGATCCTGTGAGGAAGCCTCCGAGAGCGCCGATTAATGGTGCTACCGCAGGGTACATATTACCAGCAGCTCCAACAATAGTAGCAGCGATAGCAGAGGTCATACCAGAGTAGGTCATAATCTTAGCTGTAATGACGATGGTTATGATGGTTAAGTAGGTTAATTTGAGATTGTTAAGAGTTGTTCCTGCCGTCTTAAGCATGGTGCTAGGACTGGCATTTTGAATGAGCCCCCCTATGATGGCTGCGATAAAGATCAGGATGCCCGGCGTCGTGATCCATACAAAGGTATAAGGCTTAGCCCCTTGCCCCATGTAAATTGGAATAGAGGTCTTGATGGAGGTTAAAACACTATTCAATGGTGCAAAGAGATTAGAAGCTAAAATTAAGAGGATGAAGATGAGGATGAAAGGAGAGGCTGCCTGTAAGGCTTGACCTTTAGTAATGGCTGGTCTTTCATCGCTTTGCACCCGGTAGTTTGGATCCTTAGGGTCGAAGATTTTAGCAGTTAACACGATAAAGGCCATGATGACGATAGAGGCGCCGATAACGGATAACTCCGGGCCTACTACGAAGTTCATAAAGAGTTCTGGTATCGCCAAGGCTAGCCCTGTGAGTAGAGTAGGCACGAATACGCCCTTAATAGCCTTAAGGGAACCAGAGATAATAGCTACGATAAAGAATGGCGTGATGGCATTGAGGACGAAGAGTTGGGTTGAAATGTAAGTCCCTAGGTTGATAGGATCAATACCCGTAAGGGTAGCCAAAGTAGTGGTCGGAATGCCAATAGAACCAAATGTGGTGGGAACAGAGTTAGCCACTAGGCAGGCGATAATAGAGCGGAGGGGGTTAAAGCCGAGTGCTACCATCATAGCTGCTGGAATAGCAACGGCTGTGCCAAAACCGGCCATGCCTTCCATGAAATTACCAAAGCCCCAAGCTAAAAGGAGGGCTAAGATGCGTTTATCTTCTGATACAGAAGCGAGCATGGATTTAATGCATTCCATGGCTCCTGTTTTAACCACTAGGTTGTAGGTGAAGATGGCCGCTGTAATAACTAGGCAAATAGGCCATACGGCGAGGGCAACCCCTTCTAGGGCTCCCGATAGAATAATGACAGGGTCTTTAGAAAAGCCCAAGGCCGGTATAACGGCAATCAGGAAGGACGATATGGCTGCTATGGAGGTCGCCTTCCAAGCAGGCAATTTGAGGATTGCTAGGGCAACAATCATCCAGAGGATAGGCAACAGAGCGAGAAGTGTTGTCATGGAGGACCCCTTTCATGATAAAAGTGATATAAAAGATAAATTAAAGTTATAAGATAAACAAAAATAATTCCCATGGATGATTGAATCCATGGGAATTATTTCCTTATATCATCTGTCCTATATTATAGCAAATCATTAAAGCTATTATAAGAGGCCGTCGATGAGGTGGGCAAAGTTGTGACCGAAGAAGGCAATGACACCATCCATAATGAGGAAGAGGATGAAGTATACGAATACCTTTTTCATGATGCTGGAAGGGTTGATTGCTTCTTGGCCTTCTTTAGCTTGTGCTTCTGGTACATTGTTACGTTTATTGAATTCTTCCAGAGCTGGGAGAACAGCGCCAATAGCGATGGCGATAGATTGAGGGGAAAGCATCTTGCCAATCCCTGCTGCACCAGAGTTAATAGCTACCAACCACATAGCTAAATCCTTGTCGGTGGATAATTGAGATGCCGCTGCGGATTGGAGTGGACCAAAGAGAACATTAGAGTTAGTACCGGACCCTGTGATGAAGGCACCTAAAGCACCGACAATAGGAGCGAAGGCTGGGTACATAGAGCCTGTAGCAGATACGATTGCCTTCGCAATATCTTGTGTCATGCCGGAGTAAGTCATGATCTTAGCGGTCATTACGATGGTTATGATAGTGAGGAAGGTAAATTTGAGGTTAGAGAAGGTTTTGCCTGCAGTACCAAAGATGGTTCCAAGAGAAGCTTTTTGGATGAGACCACCGATGATTGCAGCGATGAAAATCAATATACCAGGTGTAGTTACCCATACGAAGGTATATGGTTTAGCACCTTCACCCATGTAGATAGGAACCGATGTTTTGATGGAGGTAAGGAAACCATTGAATGGAGCGAAGAGTTTAGAAGCTAAGAGCAAGAGGATGAAGATGAGAATGAATGGGCTCAAAGCGCGAATACATTGGCCTGCAGATAATTTTTCTTGGGATTCAGCCCCTTCGAGGCGGTAGGTAGGATCTTTTGGATCGAAGATCTTAGCAGTAGCGATAACCAGAGCCAAGATGATAACAGCGGAGCCAATAACGGATAATTCAGGACCTAATACAACGTTGATGAAGAGTTCTGGCACAGCCAGTGCGAGGCCTGCCAAGAGGGTTGGAATGAAGACCCCTTTAAGGGCTTTCAAGCCGAACATGATCGCAACGATGAAGAATGGAGTGATGATATTGAGGATGAAGAGTTGGCTAGAAATATAGGTGCCAAGCGCTACTGGGTTAATGCCTGTGAGGGCAGCCAAAGTAGTGGTTGGAATACCAATAGAACCGAAGGTGGTTGGTACAGCGTTAGCTACCAAGCAAGCGATAATAGATTTGAGTGGATTAAAACCAACTGCTACCATCATAGCTGCAGGAATAGCAACAGCCGTGCCGAAACCTGCCATGCCTTCCATGAAGTTACCAAAGCCCCATACGAGGAGGACGGCAAGGATTCGTTTATCTTCTGTAACGGAGGATAGCATGGACTTGATGGTCTCCATAGCCCCTGTTTTAACCACTAGGTTATAGGTGAAGATAGCGGCCAGGATAACAAGACAGATTGGCCAGATGGCAAGGGCAGCCCCTTCGAGGGCACCGGAGAAGATGATGGATGGGTCCTTAGCGAAAGGAAGTCCTGGTACGACAGCGATGACGAAGGAACCAATCGCCGCGATAGTTGTCGCCTTCCAAGCAGGCATTTTTAAGATTGCCAAGGCGATGATGAGCCATAGAATTGGCAAGAGGGCAAGGAATGTTGTTAGTAAGTCCATAGTAGAAACCTCTCAATAAAATAAATAAAGTTGATAAAAAAGTTTGATATATAACTTCTAAAAATTCACAGACACCAGGTCTCAGTTTTAAAAGAGGTGCCTGCGAAATTTTTAGGACTTATTAATAGGTATTGGCGAACATGCCATCTGGTCGTTTAGGCTCATAATCACCAAAGTAGGAATGGAAGTCTAGGCCTAAATCGTGGCATAACTCTTTGACTTCCACCATGGTAGCTTCCAAAACAGGAATGCCGTCACGTTTAGTTCGTTCCAGGGATTCCGCCTCTAATTCACCGTGTGTACAAATGCGGTCTGCCCCCTCAGCGACAGGCGCATTACGTAGTTCTTGAAGGAATTCTGTAAAGTGATGTTTGATGGCCTTTTCGTCACCAAAGAATTTAGGATTAATAGCCATAAAAGAATGACAAGGGCCTGATTCTTCTGTCTTATTAACGTGGGCCGATGTAGTGCCTAAGGAAATAATGGAGGAGAATAGCTCTGCAATAATCCCATTACCAAAGCCCTTGTGAGATCCTGTTAAGGTGGAAGAGCCACCGAGTGGAAGAATACCACCGCAGTTCTCCTCTTTAAAGTTTCTGAGAACTCGGGCTGCATCGTTAGTAGGCAGGCCTTTTTCGTCTACACACCAACCATCTGGCATAGGTTTTTGCATTTTGTTGTACATTTCAACCTTGCCACGGGTGACGACGGTGGTAGCTGCATCGAAGATGAAGGGATATTCTTCGGTAGGTACCGCCCAGCCTTGTGGGTTGGTACCAATCATTGCCTTGCGGCTACCGGTAGGTACCATGAGGGCTTCTGAGTTAGTAGAGGAGTAACCGATGAGGCCTTCTTCGCAAGCCATCTTGGCGTAGTAGGAAGAGATGCCGTAGTGGTTTGAGTTGCGCACGCTGACGATGCCAACACCTGAGGCTTTCGCCTTTTCGATGGCTTTTTCCATGGCGAAGATAGAAATGAGTTGTCCCATGCCAGCATGGCCATCAATGATAGCGGAAATAGGTGTTTCAAATAAAACCTCTGGTTTAGCGTCAATCTTGATGAGGCCACTCTTAATGCCCTTGTGGTAACGAACCATCCGTTGCATGCCATGGCTTTGAATACCAAAGAGGTCGGCGGTTAATAAGGCATCTTGGATTTGGTCGGCTTCATCAGCAGTGAAGCCAAACTTTTGGAAGGCATCTAAACATAATTGCTTGAGCGTTTCATAGGGGAATAATTTTGCATTACTTTCAGTCATAGAGTCAACTCCTTGCCCTGGGAATTTACTATTCATCACACCCCAAGTAGTGGAATAGCTTGTGAAAGTAGGGTTTATAAAGTGTCAATCACTTATGTGAAATTAGTATAGCACATATAAAAACTGCATAAAACATAAAAAAGGACTGATTTCTGTGCTTTTTGCGAATAGGTACTGAGAATATATTTTGCTGAGAGGTAAACAAATATGTTTTTAATGCATTATAGCGGGCTTTTAAAGGTTATGCTTTTTGGTCATAGGTATATAACTTCTGATTACAAAATCCCTGTTTGTGTGTATAATAGATACGTATACTTATAATTAATACAATAATTGGAGAAAATTTTTTATTTTTTAGTGCTTATATAATGCGTATTAAGAACTATGGAATAGGCTTGTGTTTTTGCATTTATTAAGGGGGAGGTCTAGTATGGATAAACATTATTCAGTTTGCCCCTATGATTGCCCTGATGCATGTGGACTTATTCTCTATACAGAGCACGGTAAGTTGGTTCGTGTAGAGGGTAATCCCGACCATACCTTCACGCGAGGGCGACTCTGCCAAAAAATGCAGCATTATGAACTGACTGTCAATTCACCCTTGCGACTTAAGACACCTCTTATACGAGTGGGGAAGAAAGGGGTAGGCCAAGACCAATTTGAGCCCATAGATTGGGACCGCGCCCTGGATATAGTGGCTCAAAGGTTCTTGGAAACAGCTGATAAATATGGGTCAGAATCGGTTCTTCGCTACTCTTATGCAGGGACTATGGGGCGGATTAACACGGCGGCGGGTAATTATTTTTTCCGTAAGATCAAGGCTACCGATCAAGATCGGGGAATCTGCTCGCCCGCTAAGGGGGCAGGCTATAGTGCGGTTATGGGGAAAACCTTGACGACTCGCCCACAAGAGGCACAGGACTCGGACTGTATCATCCTCTGGGGGATTAACGCAGCCGCTACCGATATGCATTTCCTCTTTGATATAGCAGAAGCTAAGAAAAAGGGAGCCAAGGTTTGGTTAATCGATACCCATAAGACCTACACAGCTTCGGTAGCGGATAGGCAGTTGCAGGTCTTACCGGGAACTGATGGGGCTCTAGGTCTAGCTATGATGCATATCATGCATCGGGACCAGCTAGTAGATCAGAGTTTTATTGATGCTTATGTACAAGGTTGGGACCGAATGATTCCGACCTTAGCCACCTATACGCCTACCTGGGCAGCCCAAAAGACGGGCCTATCAGTGGAAGCTATTGAGGATTTTACGCGGGCTTTCTGTCAGGCTAAAGCCCCTTATATCCGTATGGGATCTGGTATGACTCGTTATGGAAACGGGGCTATGGTCTCCCGTATTATTTCCTGTCTTCCAGCCCTGGTGGGGGCTTACCAACATAAAGGAGGTGGCCTCTTGACCTCTGCTATGGGGTCGGCTTTTGTCACTAAGGCGGTTATGGAAAATGGCACATCGGAGGGTTCTGCTTCCCGCCTTATGCCCATGATTCAGTTGGGCCATATGTTGACGGAAGAGGTAGCGACACCTATTCATATGCTGTATGTATTTTCCTCCAATCCAGCCATTACGGCACCAGATCAAAATAAGGTTCGACAGGGTCTCATGCGGGAAGATCTCTTCACAGTGGTTCATGAGCGTTTCTTTACGGATACCTGTAAGTATGCAGATGTTATTTTGCCTGCTACCACATCAGTAGAACACGATGACATCTATAACTCTTACGGTCACTATACAGTGGGAACAGGCTATAAAGCCATTGAACCGGTGGGGCAGGCCAAGTCTAACTGGCAGGTCTTCTCGGCTCTTGCTAAGCGCATGGGTTTACAGGATTCTTTCTTTGACCAAAGTGAGCGACAGTTAATTGAGAAAATCGTAGCATCTGCAAATGTGCCAGATTCTCTTAAGGCAGATATTTTACAGGAAAAGCAGGTGGAGATTGACTTACCTAAGAATTACAAAATGGACTTTAGGACGCCATCGGGTAAGGTTGAAATCTATAATCCTCGGCACAAGCATCCCCTCCCTTGTTGGTTGGACCCTCACGGTGATGATGCCGAGTTCTGGTTGATCAATGGGAATGATATTCGCATATTGGATTCGTCCTTTTGCGAACGTGACCTAGATGATCCCCAACCAATGTACATCCGTATGCATCCCAAGGATGCTAGGCGTAAGGGCCTATGCCAGGGGGACCAAGTGATTGTCAGCAATGAACGAGGGGCTGTACGCCTACCCTTGAGTCTCGATGAGTCCGTATCGCCGGGCACTGTCGTCACCCTTGGTGTCTGGTGGCAGCGCTACAGTAGCGACCCTCATGTTGGCATTAATGCTGTCACGTCTATGCGACCGACGGATGAGGCCTGGGGATCTACCTTTTATGATGTAAAGGTGGACGTTAACAAGGTTAATTAATCATTTTATTATAAGGAGTTTCTTATGGAATCAAGTAAAAATTTATCTGGCCGTGCTTATATAGCCATTGGCCTCATGCTCTTTGCCCTCTTCTTTGGGGCGGGTAACCTCATTTTCCCAGCTTCTCTGGGTCAACAAGCAGGGGCCATGACCCCTTATGCCGTTATAGGTTTCATCCTAACAGGGGTAGGTCTTCCTCTTCTAGGAATTTTAGCCGTAGCCAAAACGGGCGTTCGAAACGTAGAAGAATTGTCTGGTCGGGTTCATCCTTTGTACGGCCTCATCTATTCTGTTATTCTTTACCTTATTATCGGACCTATCTTTGCGACCCCTCGGACGGGGACTGTATCCTATGAGATTGCGCTTCGTCCTTTCTTGGGTGATACACCTCCAGTATGGGCGGAACCACTCTTCTTGGTGGCCTTCTTCGCCATTTCCCTCTTTATCGCCATTCGACCTAGTAAGTTGGTAGATCGTATAGGTAAGGTGTTGACACCAATCCTCCTCTTGGTTATCTTGATTCTTATCGTGGCTTCCTTGCTTCATCCTTTGGGGGGCTATGGTCAAGCTATTGATAAATATGCGACCGTAGGTGCTGCCGTGGGTAATGGCTTCTTAGATGGTTATAACACTATGGATGCCTTAGCCTCCTTGGTATTCTCCGTCTTAGTTGTAGATTTTGTAAAAATGGCTGGTGCTAAAACTCCGGGTGAAATCACCGGTTCCACCATGAAAGCCGGTGGTGTAGCTGCTCTTGGCTTGGCCTTTGTCTATATCTTTGTAGCCAACTTGGGGGCTACTTCTGTAGAAGCTTTGGGCATGCTCGATACAGGGGCGCCTGTTTTGGCGAAATCTGCTGACATCCTTTTAGGTTCTGCTGGTGCTATCATCTTGGCCGTTATCGTATTGCTTGCTTGCTTTACTACCTCCATTGGCCTCATCACTTGCTGTGCCCAATATTTCGGTAGCTTGTACAGCAAGATCTCTTACCAAATGTACGCTTTCATTATGGCCTTGGTATCCTTGGGGATTTCTATGTATGGCCTTAAGACTATTATCTTAGCAGCGATCCCATTGCTCATGCTCATCTACCCAATTACCATTGTGTTAATCTTCTTGGCTATCGGAAATGGACTCTTCGGCAACCGTCGTTGTGTCTATGTATGGACCTTGGGTTTGACGACTATCTATGGCATCGTATCCGCCTTGGAAGCCGCTAAGGTATCTCCTACTTTTATTGAAGGAGCCTTTAACGCTTATGTGCCACTTCATGGAATTGGCATGGGTTGGATCCTTTTCGCTGTAGTAGGTCTCATCATTGGCCTCGTTAATAAGGCTCTTGTAAAAGAAGCATAAAGTAAAAAATACCGCCTGTGACTTTGATATGTACCCCCTTTACTGGACAAGCAGTAAAGGGGGTACATATCACTTAAGGGACGGTGTTTTTTTATGTGAGATTTGCTATAATTAAATGTATAAATATATAGGTGGAAGTTCGTTGCGTTGCCAGGTTTGGTAGCGTGACTTTTCTTTATTTAGACTAGGAGGTATTCCCATGCGTAAGCTTGTGATTGGTGGTCTCTATCGTCATTTTAAAGGCATGTATTACTATGTAAAAGATGTGGCCATTCATTCTGAGACAGGGGATCGGTTTGTGATCTATCAAAAGCTTTATGATGGTCGAGAAACCCACATTCATCCTTACGATATGTTCCTCTCTGCTGTAGACCGCGAAAAGT
>URPV01000036.1 GCA_900549805.1 uncultured Veillonella sp. | reverse complement strand
GTTCATTCTTAGCATCATCGTATTCAGAGTTTTCCGAAATATCACCATATTCGATGGCTGTTTTAATCCGTGCTGCTACTTCAATACGACGTACAGATTTGTAATGAGCAAGTTCTTCTTCAAGTTTTTTAAGGCCTTCTGCTGTAAGAAGGGTTTCTTTTACATCTGCCATATAATTTAACCACTCTTTCTTAGATTATGAATAAGAAGAAGTGTCACCTTATATGACACTTCTCCATTTTTCTATACATATAGAAACTATTTTACCATAGCCCCTGTATTTGTCAATTTCGCTAGGGTTTCCCGGTAGCTTTCAATAGCCGCCCTAAAAGCCCCCTCCGTATGGAGGTTGTTAATGGTATTCCGGTAGCGGGCCGCCTCAGGTAAGCCCTTCAAATACCAGCCTGCGTGAGTGCGAATTTCCCGAACTGCCGCATCATGGCCCTTATACTTAACTAGGTTTTGAAAGTGCTTATACAGCATGTCAATCCGGTCCTCCCAAGAGGGTTCTGGTAAGAGAGTCCCTGTTTCCAAATAAGTATTCGTCCGCTCAAAGATCCAAGGATTACCATGGGCTCCACGCCCAATCATAACGGCATCGCAACCCGTTTGATCTAACATGGCCTTGGCGTCCTGTGGACTGGTAATATCCCCATTACCGATGACAGGAATAGTCTTGACCGCCTCTTTGACCGCTTTAATATAATCCCAGTTGGCCCGGCCCATATACATTTGTTGCCTGGTCCTGCCATGAACGGCAATGGCGGACACACCAGTGGACTCAATACGTTTAGCAAAGTCCACGACATTGATGGAGTCTTCATCCCATCCCAGGCGCATCTTGACCGTCACAGGCCCATCCACAGCATTCACTGCAGCCTCTGCTACCCGTGCTGCTAAATCTGGATCTTTCATAAGAGCCGATCCATCACCAGAGGAGACCACCTTCTTCACAGGGCATCCCATATTGATATCAACAATATCAGCTCCCGCCTCAGAGATAGTCTTCGCTCCTAAGGCCACCGTTTCCGGGTCGGATCCAAAGACCTGCATAGACACAGGTCCTTCCCCCTTCTCAATGAAGAGCATCCCCTTAGTGATCTCATTCTTATATTTGATACCCATAGCTGATACCATTTCCGTGCAGACCAAGGAAGCCCCATGAGCCTTAGCTAGGACTCGATAGGCTACATCAGATACCCCAGCCATAGGAGCTAGAATAACCTGGCCCTCGATTGGCACAGGCCCAATTTGCCAAGTTTTACTTGTTTTTATCATAAATGAGCCGCAATCCTTCTAGCGTTAACTTAGGTTCTACGAAATCAATGGATTCTGTTGCGGAGGCGATCAGCTGAGCTAAGCCGCCAGTAGCAACCACCTTAGTCCCTTCCGGCATTTCCGCCTTCATCCGCGCTACCAAACCTTCTACCTGGCCCACATAACCGTAAAACATGCCCGACTGCATAGAAGATACAGTGTTGCGATTGATAACCTGACCTGGATCCTTCACCTCAATACGAGGCAATTTAGCAGCCCGTTGGAAGAGAGCCTCTGCAGAGATCATGACACCCGGTGTTATTACACCCCCAATATAATCACCATTAGCTAAGACCGCACAATAGGTCGTCGCTGTACCAAAATCGATGATAATAATAGGACCACCATACTGTTCATAGGCAGCCACCGCATTAACAATCCGATCAGCTCCCACTTCTCGTGGGTTATCGTACTTGATGGCCATACCCGTTTTAGTCCCCGGGCCTACCACCAAGGGTTCCACATTAAAGTAGCGGCGGGACACTCGTTCCAAGGTTGGCATAAGGGGCGGTACGACGGATGAGATAATGACTCCGTCGATAGCCTCTGCATCTACCGTCTTGTCATGGAGGAAGAGGTTCATGATTAGCACCCCATACTCGTCGGTTGTCCGCACACGATCTGTGGAAATCCGCCAGTGTCCTTTAAGATTTTCACCCTCATAGACACCTAATACGATATTGGTGTTTCCCACATCTACTACTAATAACATGCTATCTCCTATTCTACAGTTGTTGAAACTGGACGTATGGATACATCCCCTGCTATAACCCGATTAACCCTTTCCACTCCATCAGGGCGCACTAATAAATTGCCATCACCATCAATATCCAAAGCCATACCATCATAGGCTGGTTTGTTACCTGGGTGGACACGCACATGTTGGCCTAAGGTGCAGGATAAGGTTCTCCATTCTTCTAAGGTGTGGTCAAAGCCATTGGCCAAAACTTCAAAGTACTGTTCCTCCAACTCGTGAAGGATAATGTTAAAGGCCTCTATACGGGGAATTTCTACCCCCTCCATGAGGATGGATGTTGCTATGGCATTTAGATCATCTGGCCACTCATCAGGACCTGTTGTCACGTTAAGTCCCACGCCCAAAATGATATATTCGATTTCATCCATGGTCCCCGTCATTTCTGTCAGGATTCCTACCATCTTCTTGCCCTTAACCAAGATATCATTAGGCCATTTTATAACCGCATCAGTGACTCCCATCTTACGAAGGGCCTTTGTCACAGCCACCGCTGCCATAAGGGTACACTTTGGTGCCTCCATAGGAAGGAAGTCGGGACGCAAAATCAAGGAGAACCATAGCCCCTTACCAAAGGGTGAATACCAGCCCCGTTGTAAGCGGCCACGCCCTTCCACCTGTTCTTCTGCTACAACTACAGTTCCTTCTTCAGCCCCCTTAAGGGCCCATTTACGGGCCTCCGTATTAGTGGATACAGTGGAATCCATGTAGATATAATTCTTGCCGAAGATATCTGTCGTCAAGGCCTTACGCATGGATAGGGGGGATACAAGATCTGGTTCCTCCAAAAGACGATACCCCAGCTTGGTATAGGATTCAATCTTATAGCCCTTAGCCCGCAAGGCCTTAATATGTTTCCATATAGCCGTACGGGATACATGACAGGCTTCTGACATATCTTGGCCTGACACAAATCCACCCGCATTTTCACGTAGGAACTCAAGCACTTCATTTTTCACGAGAATGGCCTCCTATTGTCAACCAAATACTAAAGCAATTTTACAGGTCATGTCCTTAAAATGCAAGCCTCCCATTTACCATAGCTATTACAGGATGGTCAACAAAGAGACAAAAAGCCATACCTAGCTAGAGCTAGGTATGGCTTTTAATAGCATTTTATGCCTTAGGCATAGTATCTTCTTTTGTCGGTATTTCTTCTCGGCTTGGTGCCTTAGGTTCTTCCGTTGGAATGGTTTCCACTTGGAGGTCCTTAGGTACCTCAATACCAGCTTGTGTCAGGGTTGTCTTAACCGCTTCCACCTGTTCCTCTTCAGGTTTCTTCGCAATCTTCCCTGTTTCATAGAGGGATACTACATCTTCATGGTCAATGGTTTCATATTCCAAAAGAGCTTCTGCCATATTGTGGAGGAAGTCCATGTTTTCGGATAAGAGTTTCACCACATCATCATAGGCTTCTGTAACGATGCGATGTACTTCTGCATCGATTTGTTCAGCCGTAGACTCGGAGTAATTTCGTTCATGGCCGAGGTCACGCCCTAAGAATACTTGCTCCCGCTGTTCTCCGAATACAATAGGCCCTAATTCATCAGACATACCATAACGGGTCACCATATTGCGGGCGATTTTAGTAACTGTTTGTAAATCGCCAGAAGCACCAGAGGAAATATCCTTCAAGGTTAAAGCTTCCGCTACGCGACCACCTAAAGCCATGCGGATATGCGCCAACATTTGCTTCTTAGTTTCGTAGTTTTGCTCCTCCTCAGGCAAGCTCATAGTATAACCACCAGCATAACCCCGAGGGACGATAGTCACCTTGTGAACAGGATCGCAGTCAGGCAACAAATGACCTACAATAGCATGACCAGATTCGTGGAAGGCAGTCAATCGGCGTTCCTTTTCTGTCACGATATGGCTGCGTCGTTCTGGCCCCATAGAAACCTTTTCAGAGGCTTCTTCTAAATCATCCATAGTAATGATGGTCTTATTCTGACGAGCTGCTAAAAGAGCTGCCTCGTTCAAGAGGTTGGCCAAGTCAGCACCAGTAAAACCAGGCACCTTTTTAGCGATAGTTTTAAGGTCCACATCATCTGCTAAAGGCTTGTTCTTTGCATGTACTTGCAAGATAGCCTCACGGCCCCTAAGGTCTGGGCGGCCTACCATAACTTGACGGTCGAAACGGCCTGGACGAAGGAGGGCCGGATCCAAGATGTCAGGGCGGTTGGTAGCGGCGATAGTAATAATACCTTCAGATGCATCAAAGCCATCCATTTCAACCAAGAGTTGGTTGAGGGTCTGTTCCCGTTCATCATGACCGCCACCGAGGCCTGCGCCCCGTTGACGACCTACTGCATCGATTTCATCGATGAAGATGATACAAGGGGCATTCTTCTTGGCCTGTTGGAAGAGGTCCCGTACCCGGGAGGCACCAACACCCACAAACATTTCTACGAAGTCAGAACCAGAAATAGTGAAGAATGGAACACCCGCTTCCCCTGCTACAGCCTTAGCCAGGAGGGTTTTCCCCGTCCCAGGAGGGCCTGCCAAAAGAACCCCCTTAGGAATCTTAGCACCCATTTTAGTGAACTTATCTGGATTCTTGAGGAATTCTACAATCTCTTCCAATTCTTCCTTGGCTTCTTCTTGGCCTGCTACGTCTTGGAAGTTTACCTTCACCGCATCATCCATCATTTTAGCCCGGCTTTTGCCGAAGTTCATCATCTTGCCACCGCCCCCTTGGGATTGTTGCATGATAAAGAACCAAACGGCGATGAGAATGACCATAGGCACGATAGATGTGAGTAAGGTCATCCACCAAGATGGACTATCAGCAGGTTTAGCCGTAATTTCTACCCCATTATTATTAAGGGTTGAAATTAAACTATCATCCGTTGGTGCATAGGTTTTAAATTCTGTACCATTCTTCATAGTCCCCACGATATCGTGGTTATTAGTAATGGTAATCTTATCAATTTTCTTTTGTTGTACCTGTTGAATAAAGCCCGTATAGGACAATTCAGACTTGGTAGACGATTGGCCCATAAAAGAATCCACCGCCGTTGCCAAGGCCGCAATGACCAGTACATACAAAAGGACATTTTTTGCGAAACGACCCAATGTATAACTCCTTTCTCGAGTTAATTAGCGTATACTTCTTCTTTCAAGACCCCAATGTATTTTAATTGGCGGTACTTTTCAGCATAATCTAATCCGTAGCCGATAACAAACGCATCAGGAATCACAAAACCGATGTAGTCTACATGCACATCCTGTTCCCGGCGATCAGGTTTGGATAGTAAGGTAGCTATCTTAACGGACTTGGCACCCCGCTTGTTGAGTTCGTCTACTAAGTAGTAGAGCGTATTCCCCGTATCGACTATATCTTCAACGATGAGGACATGCTTATCTGCAACAGAATTGTCCAAATCTTTTTTTATCTTAACATGACCAGAGGAAACCGTTCCTTCCCCATAGCTAGAACAAGCCATAAAGTCTAGGCATACATCCACATCTTCGCCGATGGCCCTGAGCAAATCCGCATAGAAGACAACTGCCCCCTTGAGGATGCCTACCACTAAGAGTTCTTGCCCCTTATAATCAGCAGCAATCTCTCTGCCTAATTCAGTGACTCGTCCACGAATCTCCTCTTCTGTGAGCAAGATTTCTTTTATATCTTTATGCATATATCCCCTCTCCTAATCAGGTGATCTTGAAGACAAAACGGATACGTCTATTGTATCACATTGTGCCTCAACTCGCACTCTCATGGCCTGAAAACTCTTGGGTTCCCCCGTTTGAACTAAATGGTCTAGTTGATCTAGGTGTGACCACTCCCAAGAGGCACTCGGCAACAAGGTCTGTAACACTAGCGTCCAGATACGCCGGCGGATACTAAGGGGAATCTTGCGGAGGGCACGGCGCCCTAGAAGAACATGTCCATGTTCATAAGTAGCTAATCCCTCTAAGCTCTCTCTTGCGATGTTTTCTAATAATGCTTCATCATCGCGAGCACTTTGGCCAAGGCGGGATAGACTTTCCAGAATATTAGGATTGATGGCTTCTACCCTTGGTAGAATCTGATGGCGAATATAATTTCTTTGGTAGGTGGAGTCCTCATTCGTAGCATCTTCACAAGCCTCATAATCCAAGTCCCTTGCATAGCCCCGAATTTGGGCTTTAGTGACATCTAAGAAGGGGCGAACCAACTTGATGGCCCCTACCAAAGGCCTAGTATAGGCCATGCCCCCCAAGCCTCTAAGACCCGTCCCTCTAACCATGTGGGCTAGGATTGTCTCGGCCTGGTCATTTTGATGATGGCCAGTTGCAACCACATCATAATCCTCTTCTAGAGCTATGTTTGATAAGAAAGCATAGCGAGCCCGACGACCTGCCGTCTCAAAAGACAGACCTAACGCTTGTGCCTGGGCAGGCACATCTATATGGGCTCCGTAAAAGGGAAGCCCTAAATCATCTGCCATAGACCGGACCAATTCTAATTCAGCAGCCCCTTCTGGGCGAATCTCATGGTCTACCGTAGCAATCGCTAAAGTCCAACCTTTTTTCATATGCTCTCTAAGAGCTAAGAGTGCATGAACTAGGGCCAGGGAATCGACCCCTCCAGAGCAGGCGATAAGGACCCGGCTGTTAGGATCTAAAAGACTATGATATTGAATAGTTCTCTGCACCTGACGGAGAAACCCCTTATGCTCTATAGTTAACGACATAAGCCCTCTTCAAATCCTTCCATTCCATCGCGTTCACTCATACTAAGGCTCTCCATGTCATAAAAGTCCATAGCAGCCGCTATAATCTCTGCACCGGCCGTAATGATATCTGCTCGCCCTGCTTGTAGTCCTGGTATAGCCCGGCGTTCTTCAGGGCTCTTAGCCCGCAAATCACAAATCATGTCTTGAATTCTTTCTCGGCTCACCTTATGGCCTTGTAGACGGCGGCCATCATAGATCTCCATAGCTAGGTCCATGGCACCCAAAGTTGTAGCCGTACCACCAATACCAATCCACTGGTCTACACATAGGTCCTGAGGCAAGTCCTGCCAAAGTGCTTGCGACACCGCTTTCACGGCCTCAGGCCCCTCTTGGGACAAAGTTTGAAAGCGAACAGCCCCCATCTGATAAGATTGTGACCACAAGATCCCTTCTTTGTCTCCTACAGCCAATTCCGTGGAGCCACCGCCCACATCTATGATGCCATAGTAAGCGCCTTTCTTTACGCCCTCTCCTAAAGCCCCTAAAAAGCCATATTGAGCTTCTTCTTGTCCAGTCAGAATCCGACTATCCATAGGCTGGATAGCCTGTAAGGCCTCCAGAAAGACCTGCCCATTAGGGGCTTCTCGTACAGCAGAGGTCGCCAAAGCATAGACTTTGTGAGCGCCAAAGTCATCAATAGCCTCTTTCATTTCCGCCATAGCCCGGTAGGAGGCAGCCATAGCGTCCGGGCTCAAGGCCCCATCATCTAATCGCTTACCTAACCGAGTAGTCCAGAGCCGCTTAGGCTCATTTATCCAACGATTCTCCTGGTACAGGCCCAAGAGGAGGCGCATGGAATTGGACCCAATATCAATGATAGCTACTTTCATATACTCTATTCTCCATAAGGACTAATTCTAATACAACCCATTATAGCAGAAAGGCCGTCACCACCGATGACGACCTTTCCACTATTTAACGTAAGGCATCTCCCCTGGTTTTACCAAACCCAATTCCTTACGAGCGATAGATTCTATATTGCTAGGCTTAGAAAGTTCTTCTTTTTCTGCTTCCAACTTAGCATTTTCTTCCTTTAATTCTTCCAGTTGTTTTTCCACCTTCACCTTCTCCTGATAGACCTGAACAAGGCGTACCCCTTCAGCTACAACCATGAGTACAAAGAGGGCTATGAGCAAGCGGGAGGCGTTTCGCCAAGTCACAAACCGACGCCAACCGGCTTCTCTATGATACTGAGCCATTGTGGAAACTTCCTTTCTAAGAAATTACTTGCCTTCTGTTTCGTCATGCTTGCGGCAAATACCCGCAAAGATAGAACCCGTAAAGTTATGGATAATAGAGAACATGGTACCGCAAATAGCCGCCGCAGGGGTGAAGTGCTTGAGAGCCAGAGTAACAGCCAAGGCGGAGTTTTGCATAGCCACCTCAATTTGCATAGCCCGACGTGCTGGTGCTGGCGTAGGCAAGACCTTACATACGCCATAGGTAACTACATAACCAGACACATTTTGAACCAAGCAAGCGACGAAGGTAAGGATAGCCATGGTCCATCCCATATCGATGATCTTTTGTTGTGATACAGCTGTTACGCCACCGATAATAATCAATACAACGATAGCTGCCAGTGTAGGGCATACATCCTTAACGGGTTTAATGTGCTTACCAATCAAGGCATTAATGATGATTCCGGCAATAATAGGAACAGCAACAATTTTAATGATAGAGATGAACATTGGCCAGAAAGCCACTTCTACCATGGTAGACCCATAGAAGGCGATGAAGAATGGTGTCAAAATGGGTGCTAAGAGAGTGGATACAGAGGTTGCTGTAACAGACAAAGGCACATCGCCATTAGCCAAATAGGTCATAACATTTGACGCAGTACCACCTGGACAAGCCCCTAAGAGTATAAAACCGATAGCTACTTCTGGTGGGAAGTTAAAGATAACTCCAATCAAATAACCAGCCAAAGGCATCCAAATAAATTGTATAAGAGATACCAAGATAACTTGCCATGGTTGCTTAAAGACCTGTACAAAAGACCCTGCTGTCAAGGTCAAGCCCATGCAGAACATGACTAATTGCAAGAGAGGCACCGTCAGTTTAGCAGCTTCTGTAAAGATACCTGGCAGCAAAAAGGCCACCACGGCTACTGCCAATACAATCCAAGGCAAATAGTTGTTAAACAAGTGATTGATTTTGTTGATTGCGTTCACGATAAACAATCCTTCTAGAAGGAAAATAAAACTAGGTCCTCATTAAGACCATATGAATTGTATTATATCATACATTCTTCTAAGACCTAGCTATCCTTTTCCAGTTCTTTAATCCGCTCTTGAATAGCTTGTCCCTGGTAGGAAAAGTCTGCCCACAATTGAGACAAAGGCACTAGGACAAAGGTGCGATTCCAAAAATAGGGATGCGGTATATCCAAGCTTGGACTATGAACCTCTAAGGGCTGATTTCCCTCTTGGGCCCAGATGATATCTAGGTCCAGGGTGCGAGGGCCCCAATGAACTAGGCGTTGCCGTCCATGGTCCCGTTCAATACCTTGCAGAATTTTCAAAATTTCTTCAGGCTGCAAATCACTGGCCAAGGAACAAACGCCATTAATAAAGGGCTCCTGATCTACATTTCCCCAAGGCTCCGTTTCCAAGAGGTCAGAGACCTGCAATTTCACAATCGCTGGATGCTGGGCTAGGGAAGTCAAGGCGCCCTGTATATGTCCTTCACGATTTTCCATGTTGGAGCCCAGACTGATGAAATACGTAATCATAGGTCGGCCCCGCGGCAAGTGGTAACAGCCGCATAATCCAAGATTCCTTGAATAGGTACGGACGGTTTTCGAATCTTTACCCTTACCCCTTGGACCCGTGGGAAATCTCTCATAATAGCATCTGCTATTAAGGCTCCAAGATGTTCTAACAGATGGCATCGAGAGCCGGTCATAATAGTTTCAACTAGCTCATAGAGGGCTACGTAATTGATGGAATCCTCAAGAGCATCCGATTGCCCCGCTTGCGAGAGATCAGCCCCGACTAAAAGATCTACAAAAAAGCGTTGGCCCTGCTCCCCTTCACTGGTCAAGTTGCCATGAAAGCCATAAAAGGCCATATTATTAAGTTCAATAAAATCCATTATTCACCTCGTAAGATGGCATCCAAAACAGTCAAAGCCCGCTTGTGCATACGTACATTGTGAACCCTCACCATATGGGCACCGGCATAAACACCAGCCATATTGGTCGCTAAGGTTCCTTCATCTCGTTCTCTAGGTGGTAGATCACCTAGGAGTTTACCAATAAAGCCCTTACGACTAGTCGCTAAAAGAAGGGGGAGAGCATCATAGGAAGTCAACTCGTCCAAGCGTTGTAGTACCTCCATATTTTGCTGAGCGGTCTTGCCAAACCCGATTCCCGGATCGATCCAGATATTATCCAGTTTGACTCCCTCTTTGAGGGCTAAATCAATGGATTTAGCATAAAATGCTTTCATATCGGAGATAATATCATCATAGTCCGTCCCCACTTGGTTATGCATGATAATGACAGGCACTTGGTAGTGGGCGGCCACAGCCACCATATCTGGGTCATATTGAAGGCCCCAAATATCATTAATGATGTGAGCCCCAGCAGACAGTGCATAATCCATGGACTTGGCCCGATAGGCATCGATAGATACAGGAACAGTCACCGCCTCTAAGACCGCTGGTAGCAAGTCTTTCATGCGTGCAATTTCCTCTTCCACCGATATTTGCACATGCCCTGGTCGGGTGGATTCCACACCTAGATCTATGATATCCGCCCCTTCATCAATCATATCTAGTGCGTGTTGAACAGCCTGATCAACTTGATTGTAGAGTCCACCATCGGAAAAAGAATCCGGCGTTCCATTGAGAATCCCCATAATCAAAGTGTGGCCAACTTCAAGTCTCAAGCTTTTTCCATCCTGCCAACTGTACTGTCTAGTTTTCATGTGTTTCCTCTCCTAAGAGCGAGAGAGCCTCTTGGCGCAAATCCTTACCTTCTGCCAAGAGCCCCCGTGATTCTATGGTCATAGCCTGCGTATCCAATTGCATTTCCCCACGTACCAACATACAAAGGTGAGTGGCCTGGATGCGCACCATGACCCCCTGAGCTCCTAAATCCTCTTCTAGGGAATCTGCTATTTGAGACGATAGCCGTTCCTGTAACTGAGGCCGGCGAGCCAAGAGATCTACTAAGTCCACCAATTTAGATAGACCAGCTACTCGTCCCTCATGGGGCAGATACACTATATCAACCTTGCCGAAGAAGGGCATGAGGTGGTGTTCACACATAGAATAGAAGGGAATGCCATGGACGGCTACTAGTCCCTTATAATCGGTGGGAAAAACCTCCCCCCATAAGGACTTAGTATCCCCTCCCAGGCCCCGGAAAAGGTCCTTATAAAGGGCTGTCACCCGAGCTGGGGTCTTAGTCATATGAGCTTGTTGTAAATCTAGGCCCAGGCCTTCTAAAAAGGCCTGTAGGCTCTCCTCTGCAGTTTGCTTCATTACCACTCCTATACGATCTTAGTCGTCCAGTCTTCAATATTCCATACATCTGTCACCCAAGACTCGTACCATTCCGGTTCATGACTGACCACTACGATAGTTCCACGGAAGGCCTTGAGTGCCTTGGCCAACTCATCCTTAGCATAGATATCCAAATGATTGGTCGGTTCGTCTAAAACCAAGACATTATACTTTTCCTGCATGAGCTTACAAAGGCGAACCTTAGCATTTTCACCGCCCGATAAAACCCGCATTTGAGAAGTAATGTGGTCTGTCGTAAGACCACACTTAGCCAAGGCGTTGCGGACCTCTGCATTGGTCATGGATGGATAGGCCTCCCAGATATAATCTAAAGCGGTCATGTCATTATTAGGATTGTCTTCTTGAGCAAAGTATCCCACCTGGAGGAAGTCCCCCTTAACCAATTCACCAGAAATCGGTTTGATGAGGCCCAAGATAGTCTTAAGTAAGGTCGTCTTTCCTAGGCCATTAACGCCTCGGATAGCGATTTTCTTATTCCGCTCTACCTGAAAGTCCACAGGCCGAGTCAAAGGTTCGTCATAGCCTAACTCTAAGCCAAATGCTTCTACGATAAAACGGGACGGTGTCCGTCCCTCCTTAAAGTGAAAGCTAGGTTTAATATATTCCTTAGGCTTGTCGATGATGTCCATTTTTTCCAGCTTGCGAACCCGGGCTGAAGCGAGGCCTGCTGTAGCGGCACGAGCCTTATTGCGCTGTACGAAATCCTCCAGTTGAGCAATTTCCTTCTGCTGCTTTTCATAAGCTTTACGCATCTGTTCTCGCTTAACCTCATAGGCCACCTTAAATTGTTCATAATCTCCTGTGTAGCGAGTAAGGACAGCCTGCTCAATATGGTAGATGACATTAACCACAGAATTGAGGAAGGCCATATCATGAGAAATCAGGATAAAGGCGTTTTCATAGTTTTGTAAGTAATTCTGTAGCCAATGAATATGTTCTACATCCAGATAGTTAGTCGGTTCATCCAAGAGGAGAATGGTTGGCTTTTCCAAGAGCAACTTAGTAAGTAAAACCTTGGTCCTCTGTCCACCGGATAACTCTGTTACATCTCGGTCAAGACCGATATCCATGAGACCTAGACCCGCTGCAGTCCGTTCGATAACCGCATCAATCTCATAAAAGCCACGTTGTTCTAACTCTTCCTGCCATTCTCCCACCTGTGCTAGGAGCTTATTCATCCGTTCCTCGTCACAGTCACCCATCTCATTATAGGCATCGTTGATTTTCTCTTCCATCACGAAAAGATCGTCAAAAGCCCTCTTTAAAATGTCTCGGATAGTCAGTCCCTTTTCAAGAACCGCATGTTGGTCTAAATAGCCCACTTTAACATTATTGGACCACTCAATCTTCCCTTCATCAGGAGGTAACTTACCTGTAATGATATTGAGAAAGGTAGACTTCCCCTCCCCATTGGCCCCGATGAGGCCTACATGCTCTCCCTTTAAAAGGCGGAAGGAGGCATCGTCTAAAATTTGGCGAGCCCCAAAACCATGGCTCACATGAGAAACCGATAATACGCTCATGAATGTACATACTCCATCAAAGAAAAACCGCCCTAGAGGCGGATACTATTCTATTTTTTATTGTATCCTCTCGGCAAGATATAGTCAAAAAGAGCCTAGTA
>URPV01000035.1 GCA_900549805.1 uncultured Veillonella sp. | reverse complement strand
AGACAATTGCCATAAGGGAACCGAAGGTAATGCCAGAGGACATGACAATCTTAGCCCATGCAGGGAAGTGATCATACATGGTTGGGGCGCCTAAAGGAATCATGGCAACGCCGATAGAAATAGCTACCAGCATGAGGTTATAGTTACCATCAAAGTTAACCTTAGACAAAGACCGAATGCCAGAAGCGATGATCATACCGAACATAGCTAAGCCAGCCCCACCAAGTACGGCATTAGGCACACAGGCAACTACAGCCGCCAATTTAGGGAAAAGGCCCAAAAGGACCAAGATAACACCAGACGCTGCAACAACAAAACGGGACTTAACGCGAGTCACCGCAATAAGACCAACGTTTTGGGCAAAGGCCGTATACGGGAAGGAGTTGAGAATACCACCAATAACAGTAGAGATACCATCGGCCCGAAGGACAGCCGCTAATTCTTTCTTGCCGATTTTCTTATTGACGATTTCCCCAATAGCAATAGAATCACCTGTGGTTTCAACCATAACCACGAGCATTACGATAACCATGGAGACTACAGATGCTACATCAAAGGTTGGTATCCCAAACGAGAATGGTGTAATCACATCGAACCAGTTAGCTTTACCAACTGCATCAAAGTTTACCACTCCCATACAATAGGCAATAAGGGTTCCGCCAACTAGGCCCAAGAGGACGGACAGGTTAGAAATAAAGCCTTTTGCAAAACGATAGACAAAAATAACGATAAGGAAGGTCAAGAGAGCTAACATCAAATTGGTCGCACTGCCAAAGGTTTCAGCCTTAGGGTTACCGCCCCCCATCCAACGGATGGCGACTGGCATAAGAGAAATACCGATGATGGTAATGATAGTCCCCGTTACTACAGGTGGGAAAAGGCGAATTAAACGGGAGAAGAATGGCGCAATGAGGAAGGTTAAAACACCAGCAACAATAATGGCTCCATAAATGGCGGTCATCCCTTGTACACCACCACCATGGGCTAAGCCAATCATAATCATAGGGGTGACGGACGCAAAGGTTACCCCTTGAATCATAGGAATGCGGCCACCGACCTTCCAAAATCCCAAGGTTTGGATCAGGGTTGCAATACCACAGGTCAAGAGGTCAGCATTAATCAAGTGAATCAATTCTGCCGTAGACAGGTGGAGGGCCTGGGCGATAATAATTGGCACGGCTACCGCACCAGCGTACATAGCCAATACGTGTTGCAAGCCATAGGCAAAGAGTTTGTGGACCGGTAGAAGGGTATCCACAGTATTGTCTTGAGTCTTTGTTTGATTGCTCATGTCTGTCTCCTCAACAACAATGACAACAATATCTATACCTTAAGTCTACTCTACAATCAAACGTTAAGCAAGGGAATTTATTTTATTATTCGATATGTGCCGAACAATAATCAAAGTTAATGCAATAATTTCTATTTTGTTCGTCTTATCTATATCAAAACTAAAATAAGCCTGTAAGGTCCAGCCTACTGCTAGTCTTTACAGGCTTTTTCCTAATAACCACCTAAGCTAACTAGTCGGGCCTCTGTTTCATCAATAGAGCCCTCTATAGCCGCCATTTGATCTTCCAATTCCTTCACGAAGGCTGGATCCTTAATACCAGACAGGTTAATTTTCACATTGAGGAAGGCCGCCTTCACAGCGGCCCGCGCATTAATAGCACCGATAATGCCATCGGTAGTGGCATTCCTATTACCCTCCCGGATAACCACTTCCGCATCCTTGAAGAGACTATAGGCCAAGCATCCAATCTCAAAGGGAACCTTAGCTGCTTCTTGATAGCAGACCTGCAATTGTTCCTTGCGATAGGCCACTTGGTCAGGGCTATCCTTAGGAAGCCGAAGAGCCGCCATAAAAGTATCAAAAACGTGTGCATCTTTGTCAGCTAAGGCCAAAAAACGCTCTCGCATAGCTGGCAGACGGTCCACTATATCTTGCATGGTGGACTCTACCTCCTCATAGCCTTTTTTCCCGATAGTCAAATGCGCTAACATTTCTACCAAAGCTACTCCAGAAGCAGCGGTTATTGCCGCAATAGCACCGCCTCCTGGTGTTGGATTAGAACTAGCTGTCACTGTTAGACACTGTCCTAACATCATATTTTTAATCATATAATCTCCTTATCTAGAAGAGGCCCTTAATGGTTCCATCCGCTTCTACATCCATGGCTAAAGCAGCCGGTTTTTTAGGAAGGCCTGGCATAACCATGATATTACCTGTCCGGCATACGATGAAACCTGCACCAGCGGCCACTCGCACATCAGATACAGTCACATTAAACCCACTTGGTGCCCCCAACTTGCTAGGATCATCAGAGAGGGAATATTGCGTTTTCGCCATACATACAGGCAAATCCCCCAAGCCCCACTCTTGAATTTGTTTCATTTGCTTCTTAGCCGCTGCTGTAAAGATGACTCCATCCCCACCATATATAGTCTTAGTGATGGCCATAACCTTATCTTCAATGGAGTCCTTCAAGTCATATACAAACTTAGGGCTAGGCTTAGAGCCCTGTGCCAATTCAACAACCTTACGGGCGAAATCGAGACCACCTTGGCCCCCTTTCTCCCAACATTCATTGAGTTCTACTGGAATGCCATAGTCTCGGCAGAGTTCTTCCAGTTTAGCAATTTCTCCTTCCGTATCAGAGGAGAACCGATTGATAGCTACCATGACAGGGGCCCCAAAGAAGCGCATATTTTCCACCTGCTTTTTAAGGTTGGAGAAGCCCTTTTCAACTGCTTCTATATTTTCTTCTATCAAGTCAGTCTTAGGTACACCGCCATGCATCTTGAGAGCCCGAAGGGTAGCCACCACAACGACTACATCAGGGAAGATATGTCCATAGCGACACTTGATGTCCATGAACTTTTCCGCCCCTAAATCAGCACCAAAACCCGCTTCCGTAACCACCATATCGCCCAACTTAAGGGCAAGCTTAGTGGCAACCAAGGAATTACAACCATGAGCGATATTGGCAAAAGGCCCACCGTGGACAAGAGCTGGTGTGCCCTCTAATGTTTGTACCAAATTAGGCTTGATAGCATCCTTCATGAGGAGAGCCATAGCCCCTTGGCAACCCAATTGGCTCACCCGCACAGGATTACCATCCATGTCTGGGCCGATAATGATACGACCGAAACGATCCTTCAAATCTTCTAGGTCCTTAGCCAGGCAGAGGATAGCCATAATTTCAGAGGCCACGGTAATCATAAAATGGTCTTCCCTAGGGAATCCACAAACCTTGCCTCCCAAAGCTACATTTACATTGCGAAGAGCCCGGTCATTCATATCCAAAACTCGAGGCCACGTGATTTGACGGAGATCAATATTGAGGGTGTTCCCTTGGTGGATATGATTATCAATTATAGCGGACAATAGGTTATGAGCGGCTGTAATAGCATGCATATCGCCGGTAAAGTGAAGGTTGATATCATCCATCGGAACAACCTGTGCATAGCCACCACCTGCGGCGCCGCCCTTGATACCAAATACAGGACCTAAGGACGGTTCTCGGAGGGTGGCAATTGCCTTTTTACCAATGGCGCTAAGGGATTCAACCAACCCAATAGATGTAGTGGACTTGCCCTCTCCTGCCGGAGTTGGTGTAATGGCCGTGACAAGAACCAACTTGCCATCTTCTTTAGCATCTAAGCGGCGAATGGCGTCAAAGGAGATTTTAGCCTTATAGTGGCCATATTGTTCGATATCTTCGGAGGAAAGGCCACATTTTTCAGCAATGACCGTAATCTTCTCCATCTCATTCGCTTGTGCAATTTCAATATCTGTTAACATAGTACCTCCTATGACAAAGTATAAGTATAATTTGTATCTATTATAGCCCATTACATATTGGACCACCACCATATTAAAAAATCTAAGAGGTCTATTATTTCCCCTTCTGAAAATCTCTCCAACTTATCATTATGAAAAAACGCCCTCAAAAGAGGGCGTTTTAAACTCTACAAGCTTATTAGAATGGGAAGAAAATTGGCAAGAGAACCATGGTGACGATAACTGATACCAGTATGAGCGGTGTCCCCGCTTTTACGAACTCACGGAAGCTATAACCAGCGGCATTGTATACCATGGTATTGGCTGGCATGCCTACAGGCGTACCATAGGCCAAGGAAGATCCTAATACGATAGCCGCCGTTACCCCATGAGGGTCGAAGTTCATGGTATGAGCCAATTGAATTCCAATTGGAATCAATAGCGCACAAGTAGCTGTATTAGACATGAAGTTAGTCATGGACACGCAAAGAATCAAAAGAATACCAATGATGAGGAATGGTGGCGCACTAACGCCGACCAAGCCCATGATAGTATCCGCAATAACGCTACCCGCACCGGACTTAACCATAGCGTCACCCAAGGCCAGAGAACCTACAAAGAGCAAGATAGTCTTGAGGTCAATAGACTCCATAGCTTGCTTTTCAGACAATACGCCAGTTCCTACGATAATCAAAGCGCCAACCCAAGAAGATACGAAGAGTGGCAAGCCACCGGACATACCAAAGATAGCCCCTAATTGTTTATCGAAGATCATAGCCAACACAGTGCCTAACAAGACTAGGCCTGAGGTTACCTTCTTCCATGTTGGTACTCGATCATAGTGGTAATTACGAGTATAGGTTACCTCTGGTCTATGAGCTGCATCCTTAGGTAGGAATCGCTTACCAATGAAGGCACAGAAGAGGGTCCCAATGAGGAGCATCGGAATCCCGATATAACCGTATTCAAAGAAAGAGAATGGCTCAAGGCCCTTGGCGATTAAGGCAGACTGACCAATCATATTACCAGGGGAACCAATAAGGGAAATATTACCACCCATGGCAGAGGCAAAGACGATGGTCATTAGAAGCCGCTGTGGAGACGTATTGCTTTCCTTAGCGATCCCGATAACAACCGGAATCATAACGGCAGCCGTCCCCGTATTGGAGAGGAAGGCGGACATAAAACCTGTTAAGAGCATGACCGCTATGAGAAGTTGGGTTTCACTCTTAGCGAACTTGGATACCACCCGTCCTACAGCTACAGCCATACCTGTTTCAAAGAAGGCAGCCCCAATGATAAACATACCAAAGAACAACAAAACATTTTGATCAACAAAGCCCTTAAAAGCCTCCATAGGTGTCAAGACACCTGTCAACGTCAATCCCACCGCCACAATCATGGCAGTGATGGAGAGAGGAATCTTCTCCCAAGCAAACATGACGATGGCAAAGACCAAGAAGGCCAGTGTAATCGTTACTGCATCCATATACATTTCCTTTCTAGCGAGAGATTGTATTCTCTCCTATCATAACCATAAAAAAGAAAAACCCCAGGCAGGTCTTACTAGGCTTGCACACTAGGGCAATAAATTTAAATATCTAAAAATTTCTATATACATTGTAAAGTTTTTCCTCAGCGAGTGTCAAGAAGCTACCGACAAGAAATTCACAGGCCATAAAAAAGACCTCCTAAAGGAGGTCTTATAAGATATTATGCTTTTTTGTCATCAGCTGTTAGTGCTGCAAATTCTTCATCAGACATTGGCTTTTCAATGTAAGAATTCAAGTCTTCTGCCGATATTTCGTGTTCCCAACGAGCAACAACTAAACCGGCAATACAGTTACCTGTAACATTACACATAGTTCGTGCCATATCAAGGACGCGGTCAATGCCAAGGAGCATAGCCACACCTTCTACAGGAATGCCGAAGGCTGTTGCAGTACCAGCCAAGATGATGAGGGCTGCACCAGGCACACCAGCAATCCCTTTCGTTGAAATCATGAGGGTGAGCAAGATAACGATTTGAAGACCCAAAGGCAATGGCACGCCATATACCTGCCCCAAGAAGATAACCGCTACTGCGGAATACAGGGTAGATCCATCAAGGTTAAAGGTATAGCCTAGTGGTAAGACAAAGGAAACGATGTGTTTTGGAATACCAATCCGTTCCAATTTTTCCATAGCAATTGGTAAAGCTGCTTCGGAAGCTGATGTAGTGAAGGCCAAGACCATAGGTTCTTTGATGACTTTCATAAAACCTATCAAATTGACCTTGGTAACGACAGCTGCACCTATAACTAGGATAACCAAGAAAATCCCAATAGCCAAGTACATGGTACCGATGAGCTTGAGGAGTGGAATCAATACATCCAAGCCATACATAGCTACGGTATGAGCGATGGCGCCGAAGATGCCGATAGGAGAAACCTTCATAACGTAGTGGGTTACGTTGAACATGATATGGGTAATATCGCGGGAGAGATCAATAACCTTCTGCCCATCCTTACCTGCCTTAGCTGCGGAAATGGCAAAAATACAGGAGAAGAAGATAATTTGAAGCATATCAGCCCGGGCCATAGCATCGATGATGTTGGTCGGAACGATATTGACAATCATTTGGATATGGTCCAGAGGCTTATGGTCAGCAATTTTTTGGACCGCCTCAGTCATACCTTGTTGAATATGGACCCCCATGCCTGGTTCAATGAGGTTAACTACCAAGAGGCCAACCACTAGAGCTACGGTAGTAGCCACTTCGAACCACAGGATAGCTTTACCACCTAGGCGCCCTAACTTGGAGAAGTCACCAGTGCCGGCAATCCCCATAATGAGGGAGAAGAAGATTAGAGGAACCACGATCATCTTGATCATGCGAATAAAAATATCTCCCAATGGTTTCATGGCTAAGCCAAGATCAGGAGAGACAGCACCTACGACGACCCCCAAAACAAGGGCTAAGACGAAGTAGGTCGAAAAGGATCTTTGTTTTAAAAATTCCATGTTTTTCCTACTCTCTAACACAAAAATAAACGATAGCCCTATGGAGTGGACTATCGTCTACTTACAAAAAACTATGCCGTGATTATACCACACTTCATATGCTTTTGGTACTTATAATATGAATAAGCGAACCCTTTCCAAGATTTTCTGTTCCCTGTGGCACATAGGCCAGCGCATTAACAGAGGCCAGAGACACCATAGCCGACGATGACTGACTAGGGGCTATTCTAAAATGAAGGTTACCTTCATGCCAATAGGCCTGCCCCTGTACATAACGGTCTAAAGGATTTTTTTTAGCAAGGTCACAATCTAAAGTGGCCGTCAGTAAAGATCCCTTTTCTAAATCGATCCCTCTAGCCAACTGGAGGGCTGGCTTAACCAAGAGGTGAAAGCCATTATAGGCCGCTACAGGATTACCAGACAGGCCAAAAATCAAGCATCCCTCTGGTGTAAGGCCACCATAGGAGGCCGCTCCTGGTCGCATGGCAATCCGTTGATAGAGCATCCGTGCTCCTAAGGCTTCATAAATATGAGGCATAGAGTCGAAGAGACCTACTGATACGCCACCTGAAGATAGAATAACATCAACCCCTTGGGCCAACTCCATAACCGTTTGTAATTCCCCTTCCAAGAGCTCAGGATCATCGGAAACATGGTAATGGCGAATACTACTTATCCCAGTCTCTCGCAAAAGGCCTTCTAAGAGGAATCGATTGGAGTTATAAATCTGACCTGGCCCCAAAACCTGCCCTGGTTCAACAATCTCCCGACCAGAGGTCAAGAGGAGTGCCTTAAGAGGCTCATAAACAAGGACTTCCTGGCGTCCTATCCCCGCCAATACGGACTGAATAGTCCCATCAAGAAGAAGTCCTGGTTCCAAGAGACGGTCTCCAGGCGCACATTCTTCCCCCTTCTGTATGACATGCTGCCCTTTTTTAACAATCCCTCTTACTACAATACGAGACCCGATCTGACCAGATCCCTCAACAGCCTCTTGCATAATCACTGTATCACAGCTTTGAGGCAAAGGTGCCCCTGTCATAATACGAAGAGCTTGCCCCTTAGCTAGAGGCTGATTCCAAACTTGACCAGCCCCGACAAGGCCCATAACTTCATATTCTTGTAGCCCTTCCTGGTAGGCGATGGCATAGCCATCCATGGCGGACTTACTAAAGGCCGGAATCGATTGGCTAGCTACAATCGATTCAGCCAAGACAGAACCCAAAGCCTGATTTAAGCCCAAGGTCACCCTTCTTGGTTCCCTCTTAGCTAGGGCGTCTTGCCAAAGGCCAGAAGCCTCTTGTACACTAATTGTTTTCACCCTATACTCCTTATGCAAAACAAGGGATTACAATCCCTTCCACCAAATTTTCCAAAGCTTGATCATCAAAATCGGTTATATCCACATGGGCTACTATGTCTTTTTCATGCCCTATCCGCCCCTCAGTATGACCTGGTATGTATACTTCAATCATAGGGGGAACCCCTTGACTACGGCTTTCCAAGAAGACAAGATCTAAGCCCTCAAAACCCTGTGTCAATTCGTAAAGAGAGGCTTGCTCAGCAGTCCTAACCCGTAGGGCGTATTCTTGAGGCCCTGCTATGGCCACGGCTTGTGCACCAGCCTTCATGGCTTGGTCCGTATCGGACCCCTCCCGATCCATGGTAAAACCATGACCATCACTCTTGACTAAGCCTATCCGATAGCCTCGAGCCGTCAAAGCTTGCGTCAGTTTAACCACCAAGCTCGTCTTACCCGACTTGCGAGAGGCTGCAACTATGCTAATAATCGGGACCTTTCTCTCCTCGTTAAGAGCCCGCATAGTAGCTAACTTATATTCATCAGGAGTATTAACATTAGTCACTGCCATGCTATTGTTAACTAAGTCAAAAGTCTTATAAGAGATAGTTGAAAGCCAGGTCCGAAGGCTCCAATCACTGCTTTTAATAGCTGCTAAGATAGAATCCAATAAAGATCGCTTATATACGGCATAAAGCGGTTCTTCACGCCCCTGAGGTCCTCGCATAAGGAGCGCATCCACTTGGTCAGTCAAGGAATTATCTGAAGCCAAAAGAGGCTCGAAATCAACAAAGGGCATATCCACAGCCACGACTGCATAGTGATCAGATTTACCTAGAGCAAAGGCAGCGGCAAGCCCCCCCAACGGACCACACCGTTTCTGATCATGAACTACCTGAATATCAACAGCCAGCTTAACCCATTCTGGTACCTCTGCACAGTCTCCCTCTGGACCAAAGGAAATAATAATATCCCCATATCCTGCACGACGAGCCTTATCAACCATAGACCGAAGGAGGCTCTGCCCCTGCCAAGGCAAGAAAGCCTTATCTCGGCCCATCCGTTGACTATAGCCACCGGTCAAAATAACCAGACCTTGCTTACGATTCGTCTCTCTCATACCCTTCGTCATAATTTAACTTCTCACTTACTATCCACTCATGTATTTGCTTATTGTAGTTAAATTCTTTAAATGGCAAGCCTCAAGGACCCTAACCATACAAACAACTAGCCTTCTACTATTATATAGTAAAAATATATACTTTTAATAGCCTATGCAATGAGGGAATTCACATATAAAAAGGACCTAGCCTAAAAGCTAGGTCCTAACAGGGTATTATTTAATCTTAGACAAGCCCCGTTTAATAGGCCCATACATACAGAAGAGAACGATGACATTCACTATGAAGTCTGGTCCTAAATAAGAAAGATTATAGACAATAGAATAAATCCATGGATTTATACCTTCAGGAGCATAGGCGCCAAAAATGACAGCCCCAGAAATAACGCTTATGCAGAACCGGAGGAAGCAAGCCACAAATGTCCCACAGAACAAACCCACCTTAGAGTCTCTAAAGAAACCAGCTACCCCAATCATGGCATAAGCGAGGCCATAATCCAAGAAAATAGAGGCAATATGGATGGAGAACTTAAACCCTAAAAGGAATTGCACCAAGCCATAAACAAAACCTACGATCATCCCTGCTTTACCACCCCAGCGGAAGGCAAAGAACAAGAGAGGCACTAGGTGGGCCGCTGTAATAGAGCCTCCTTGTGGCATATGAAAGAGCGTGATAAGGTGCAAGACAAAGGCGATGGCAATGGACATACCCGCTTCTACAAGCATTTTATTAGATTTCCCGAACATTTTATACTCCTTTTTTTAAATGGTTTAATTCCTTTCGAATTTTTATAGCTGGTCACTAGTTTTTAGCGAACTATAAACGAACGAGAATAAAACTATTTGCTAAAATAATAAATATAAGTTACACTATTACAGGCCCAATTTGGGGCGGTCCTATTTAAGGAGAACACATCATGATTAACACAACGAACATTTTCGACTATGAAGACGTACAATTGATTCCTAACAAATGTATCGTAAATAGCCGTAGCGAGTGCGATACAACAGTAAAACTCGGCAAGCACACCTTCAAACTTCCTGTTGTGCCTGCTAATATGCAAACAATCATCGATGAAGAATTGGCGGAAGGCTTAGCAAAAGCTGGCTATTTCTACATCATGCATCGATTCCAACCAGAAAAACGCCTCGATTTCGTTAAAGATATGAAGGCCAAAGGTCTCATCTCCTCTATTTCTATCGGTATCAAACCGGAAGAATTTGAATTTGTTAACCAATTAGCCAAAGAAGGTTTAACGCCTGAATACATCACCATCGATATTGCCCATGGCCATTCCAATGCAGTTATCGAAATGATTAAACATATCAAGAAACACTTGCCTGAATCCTTTGTTATCGCCGGTAATGTGGGTACCCCAGAAGCGGTGCGCGAATTGGAAAATGCTGGTGCTGATGCAACTAAAGTTGGCATTGGACCTGGCAAAGTTTGCATTACCAAGCTCAAAACAGGCTTTGGTACTGGCGGTTGGCAATTGGCCGCTGTTCGCTGGTGCGCTAAGGCAGCTACTAAACCTATCATCGCTGACGGTGGTATCCGCGATCACGGTGACATTGCTAAATCCATTCGCTTTGGTGCCACTATGGTTATGATTGGCTCCCTCTTCGCCGGTCATATCGAGTCCCCAGGTAAAACTGTCATGATCGATGGCGAAGCACGTAAGGAATACTTCGGTTCCGCTTCCGAATTCCAAAAGGGTGAACGGAAAAACGTAGAAGGTAAGAAGCTCTACCTCCCTGCTAAGGGTTCTATCTACGACACCCTTACAGAAATGGAGCAAGACTTGCAGTCCGCTATTTCTTACGCTGGTGGTCACAACCTCACAGCCATCAAGAAAGTGGATTATGTAATCGTTAAAAACTCCATCTTCAATGGCGACCGTTAACTGGTAAGCCTTAGGTCCTCCCCTTGGAGGGCCTTTTTTTATAGCCTACAAAAAAGGGGGTACCAATGTGGTACCCCCTTTTACTTTCTGTGGTCATCCCTACGTTGGCATTATCCAAATCAGGTTATGGGTCAAGGCTTATGCCTCCTCTCAGCCGACTTCAGTCAGCTCCCCGTCGCCTTATGTAATTGTAAAGGCTAGCCTTTACAAGCTAGGCCTTCTATAGATGCAATCATCTTTTGGTGATTACCTTCTCAGTATAACACCATTTTTCATCTTGTAAACCTGTATAGATCAATTACTGATGCTCCCGTAACCATTGGATAGCGTACTGAGCATAAACAGCAGAGGCTGCAGACAAGACGGAGTCATCCATATTGAACTTGTTATTATGGTGGTCATAAAGGGCTCCGCAGTCCGGATTACGGACGCCAATGAAGGCAAAACAGCCAGGCTTGCCTTCTAAGAAGTTAGCAAAGTCTTCCCCTGCCATAACCTTTTGCATCTTAACTAGCTTATCCGCCCCCAAGGTTTCTACTACCACCCGTTCTGCCAAAGCTGAGGATGCTTCTTCATTGATCGTTGGAGGAACACACTTTTTATAGTCTAACCTAGCTGTAGCTCCATAGGCTAATGCCGTATGTTCCACAATCCGCTTCATGTGTTCAATAATCTCATCCCGCTTAGCCTTATCAAAGGTGCGGACCGTCCCCTTCATGGTAGCTTCTCCGTTGACGATATTCCACTCAGACCCCGATTGGATAGATCCTATGGTAAGGACCGCTGAATCTAGGGCAGAAATATTACGGGATACGATGGTTTGTAGGTTCATAACCATAGCCGCCGCCACTACTAGGGCATCCACACCCGTTTGGGGTTGAGCTCCATGGGCTTGCTTACCTTGGATATGGATATCAAAGACATCGGAAGAGGCCATACGAGGGCCAGCCTCAACAGATACTAAACCCGCATCAAGGCCGGACCATACGTGACCGCCGAAGACGGTATCGGTCTTTTGATACCAGTCCCCAAAGGCTAGCATATCCGGAGCCCCTAAGCCCGTTTCTTCCGCTGGTTGAAAGACCAGATAAACGGTCCCCTCCAATTGGTCCCGGTTATCCATGAGCATACGGGCTGCCCCTAGGAGGATCGCCATATGACCATCATGGCCACAAGCATGCATGGCCCCAGGATTTTTAGAGGCAAAGTCTAAGCCCGTCCGTTCCTCTACAGGAAGAGCATCAATATCAGCCCTGAGGGCCACCGTCTTGCCATGTTTATTGCCCTTGATTATCCCCACCAAACCTGTGTGGCGATTTGTATCTAATTGGTATTCAATTCCCAATGCATCGAGTTCTTTAGCAATCCGCTTTGTGGTTTCAAACTCTTTATTAGATAACTCAGGATGTTGGTGGAACTCTCGGCGCAAGTTGCGGACATAGTCCTTATAATCCTCAATGAGTACTTTTATATCTTTCATAGTAAACCTCGTAAATTCTTAATTCAATTACTTATTTATTATATACCTACCATTTTACTATGTATATAAAAATCCCATAAAAAACACCTACTTCCAAAGGAAGTAGGTGTTTTTTATAAGGACTCGATTTTCTACAGTTCTATCAAACTCTTTAATATCAACAAGTCATTAATCAGCTAGGTCTCCAATGACCTTCTTGAGGATGGCAATGCCTTTTTCCAAGTCCTCTTGCGGAATATTAAGGGCTGGCAAGAGTCGAATCTTGGACTTAGCAGACAAAACAACTAGACCTTCTTGTAAGCAAGCATCGATAATAGACCGCGGATTGGCATCCGTTTCGATCCCCAGCATAAGGCCAAAGCCAGATAGGCTCTTAACGCCAG
>URPV01000034.1 GCA_900549805.1 uncultured Veillonella sp. | reverse complement strand
AACATAAAAACAGTCCCTAAAATGTGTATGGACGAAGCTTACCACTCACCAAAAGACATCTATGAAGGCCTTAAAAAAGGACGTCAAACAGAAGAGTCTCCAGTAGGTTGTATCGTTCTTGATCAAATTATCAAAAATGCAGAAATTGCTGATGCTGAAGATCGTCCATACTGCCAAGATACAGGTATGACATTGGTGTTCGTTGAAGTTGGTCAAGATGTACATTTTGTCGGTGGCGACCTTAAAGAAGCTATTAATGCTGGTGTTGCAGCTGGTTATATTGACGGTTACCTTCGTAAATCCGTTGTACAAGAACCTCTCTTCAATCGTAAAAATACACAAAACAACACACCTGCTATCATCTACATCGATATCGTTCCTGGCGATAAAGTAGACATTAAAATCGAACTTAAAGGGTTCGGTTCTGAAAACAAATCTGATGTAGCTATGTTGGTACCTGCTGATGGCGTAGAAGGGGTTAAACAAGCTGTTCTCGATATCGTTAAACATGCTGGCCCTAACCCATGTCCTCCAATGGTATTGGGGATTGGTATCGGTGGTACTATGGACCAAGCGGCTGTTATGTCCAAGAAAGCTTTGCTTCGTGACATCGATGTACCACACAAAGATCCAGAATACGCAAAATTGGAAGAAGAAATTTTGGCTATGGTTAATAAAACTGGTATCGGTCCACAATTGGGTGGTACAACTACCTGCCTTGGCGTAAACATCGAATGGGGTGCAACTCATATCGCTGGTCTCCCTGTTGCAGTTACTATCATGTGTCATGCTGCTCGTCATAAACACGTAGTACTTTAATCGATAGGAGGCAAATACAATGGCTGAAACAATTCGCATTAACACTGATGAATATAATGAAGAATTTTCCCGTAAATTGCGCGTAGGTGATAGCGTTCTTATTACCGGCAAGATTTACTCTGCTCGTGATGCCGCTCACAAAGCCATGACTGAGGCTTTGGCTCGCGGTGAAAAATTGCCAATCGATTGGACTAACAAGTTCGTTTACTACCTTGGCCCAACACCTGCAAAACCTGGTGACCCAATCGGTTCCGCTGGTCCTACCACATCTGGTCGTATGGATGCTTACACACCAACCATGCTTGACCAAGGTATCAAAGGCATGATTGGTAAAGGGTCCCGTAAACCAGAAGTTGTTGAATCTATGAAGAAAAATGGTTGCACCTACTTCGCTGCTGTTGGTGGTGCTGCCGCTTTGATTGCAAAATCCATTAAAAAATACGAAGTATTGGCTTACGAAGACTTGGGTCCAGAAGCTTTGGCAGAATTGACTGTTGAAGACTTCCCTTGCATCGTTGTTGGCGATACTGAAGGTAACAACTTCTACGAACAAGGTCAAAAACCTTACCGTAAAATCTAATGACTAGTTTAAGCCTTGCATAGGCTTTGTCTGGTATGAATAACCGCCTTCCCTTGGGGAAGGTGGTTATTTTTTTTAGCTATTTGTGTTACCATAAAACGGTAAGCTTATAGGTAAATTCGCTCGAAAGAAGGAGCATAGCATGAAGTCTTTAGAAGACATTCGTACAGCTGCCCACCAAGCCATAGAAGAACTGGTAGAGGCAGCTAAATTACAGGCTGGGAAGATTGTAGTCATCGGTTGTTCGACCAGTGAAATTAAGGGTTCTAAAATTGGTAGCGATTCCAGCATGGACATAGCCCAAGTTTTATGGGATGAGTTCAAGGCGGCTGCTGATCGAGGGAACTTTGAATTAGCCTTTCAATGCTGTGAGCATCTGAATCGGGCCCTTGTGGTTGACAGGTCTACGGTAACGAACCAAACGATTGTCAATGTCGTCCCTTGGGAACATGCCGGTGGCTCTATGGCTACCACGGCCTATAAGAATTTTGATGACCCCGTGGTGGTTGAATTCATCCAGGCTGATGCGGGTCTTGATATTGGGGATACCTTTATCGGCATGCACCTTAAACATGTTTGTGTTCCCGTCCGTTTATCCGTAAAAGAAATCGGTCAGGCCCACCTAACAGCTGCCCGTGTTCGGCCAAAATCCATTGGAGGCCCCCGGGCCCACTATGATGAAAGTTTACTATAAGGAGACCTTATGCACGCAATCATTCCTTACCTCATATTGGTGGGCGTCATCATCGCCTTCTTTATCGTTTGTTACTTAGTCTTCCGTGAATCCCCTAAGAAGATGGGTCACCTCTCAGAAGAACGCCGGGCTGATCGACGTCGTAAAATTAGAGAATACGCATCTGGTGCAGCCTCTGCTGATATCTTGCAATCCGATGCCACATCAATTCCTAAATCTGAAGAAACCACTGCTGTGAAAGCAGATGAGGGTTTAGAGAAAGCGGATGAGATCTTAACTCAAGTGAAGCTTTCTCAAGAAGATACATCCTATCCGACTGCTTCTGTTCATGAGCCAACACCAGAGTCCATGACCTTGGTTATTCCTCCTGCTGAAGAGGGGATGCTAGATGAAACCATAGGAGGAGCTAAAGAAGAAGCATCTTTAGAGGCCACTCAAGTTATGGGCCGCCTTTCTCATGCGGGGGATGAAACAGCTCCTACCATGATTTTGCGGCGAGATCAACTGTCGGAGGCCTTGGCCCAACAAGGCCTTATGGAATCCAATCCTGTGGCAGACCCGGACGGCATGAAGCCGTATTCAAATAGTTCTTGGAAGCAAGAATCTGCTGAAAAACGACGGGTAGAAATCGCTATGGAACCCTTCCTTCATGTTTTTGGCGTTATTTCTGATCGAACTTATCAAGTAGTCTTTGACGTAACACAAGAGGCCTTACAGGCCTTGGAAATCAACTCTGAAGAAGAGGCGCGGGCACTCTTAGATAATGTAGTTGTACAAGAAGCCCTTCTACTCATGCAAAAGGCCTATGCTGCTAATCCGGCTGATTGGATGCGGCCTATTGCCGTTGAGGCCTTTGTGGATGTGGTATCTCAACCTAAGTCATCTACACCTTATTTGGTTGCCTTTGATGCCCTTAAGATCCTGAGCCACATGACCTTAGCCCATTTACAAGTTATGGCTATTATTTTACTGTTACAGTATTCCCGTAATTCTAATAACTATAGCTTGGAATACTTCCGCCACTATGTGGACAAGTATATTCAACCATTTTTATCGGATTTGCCACGGAATGCAGCTGTTTTCCACCAATTGGATTATCTGCGTTGTAGCCAAAAAGAAAGTGAGAAGATCAACCTAGCTCAACTCTTATCGAATTCCTACTCCTTTGTCTTTAATTTCCGCGGTTTTAGCAAGGATGAATTGGCTCATGCGCTAGATGGGGAGAACTTGGATCCACGCTTTGTGGTTAAGTCTATCAATTCAGCTCTTTACAAGTTGGCTCTAGTGGATGAAGGTATGGCTCCTCGCTTCTTCCGTCAAGCTGGTATTAGTGATCGCCATGTACAAGAGGACTTATTAGGATTAATGAAGTCCAAGCCATCGGCCTTTAGTGGGGCTGAAGCACGTCGTATAATGGAAGAGATTTCTCCAGTTCTTTTGGATTTGTCTGATCTCTTCGAGGTCAGCCCTCTGTCGACCATGTCTCTGACCCTTTTAGGCCTCTACTTGGGTCGAGCTCATGTAAAAGCGACTATCCACGAGGATTTTGACCTGTCTCAGTGGTTTTAATAAAATACCGCTTATAAACAGCCAGCCCCTAGTTCATTTACGAGCTAGGGGCTGGCTGTTTTATAGGGATTTCTTGTAAAGGGGCTAATTTAGTTATTAAAGTCAAAATCGGTCATAGCGTCGATGTCTTTAAGAATAATAGTCTTGCCGGATACTTCTATGAGTCCCTCTTTTTCCATTCGACTCATCTCACGGGACATAGCCGTTCGGGATACATTGATAATCTCTGCGATTTGTTCTCGTGTATGGGGGAGTTTGATGTTAGTAGTACCTTGTTGCCGGTAGATATCAGATAGGTAGGCAAAGATCCGTTGCCGCATACCCTTAAGGGTTAAGTAGTGGACCTTGCGGGTCAGAATGAGGGTTTTATCAGATAGATCGCGTAGGAGATTAGCCAAAAGGGTGGTTTGGCAGACCTGGCATTTTGGCAGCGCCTTTAGGAAGGCGTGGATCGGAATAAATAGGACCTTGCTGGCTTTGGTTGTTTTAATAGTCGCAGGCCAGAGGGGTTGGTGGGAGAAGATAAGCGCCTCCCCAAACATTTGGGAAGGGTAGAACTCTGTCATGATGACCCGCTGGCCCATGACGTTTTCTCTGGTGATGAGGAGGGATCCTTCTAAGATAATGCCTAAGCCCTCCATAGGTGTCCCAGAAAGGGCGACGAAATCATTCTTTTTATAGTCTCTGACCAAGAGCTCTGCGTGTGAGAAAAAGTTCCTTAAGTTTTCTTCCGTGAAGCCATGGAAGAGGGGGGAGGCAAGTAGGGTGGATGCGTAATCAGATATTAGGGTACTTACTTGAGTTGCTTTCATAAGGACCTCCTATGCTAGTTCGTAAGATATAAATAGATATAGATGTAGGGATATTACTATATAAATGAAAATACTTCTCTTTTGCTATTATATACTAAAAAAGAAAAAATATTTTAAAAATGTAGCCATAGTTACATAATTTGATTCTTCTAATAGGATATACTGTATTTGTAAATGATGAGACCTCATAGAAACAGGTTCTCCTAAGAGGGACTAACATGAGGTTTTTGTATGTTTTGCTGATGTCAGCAATAGGAGGAATATTATGAGCAATATGTTCTGCTTCCAATGTGAACAAACTGGTCAACCTAATGGTTGTACTGTACAAGGTGTATGTGGTAAAACTGCACCAGTTGCTAATAAACAAGATGAATTGACAGCTGCTTTGGTTGGCTTGGCTCGCGCTTTGGACGTGAAAGGTCAAACAAAAGAAGGCGTTGATTATTTGATGCGTGGCTTGTTCATGTGCGTAACAAACGTTAACTTCTCTGAAGAACGGGTACAAGAATTCATCGATGAAGTAAATGCTTACCATGCAAAAGTGGATAGTGCTGCACAAAACATCGATTGGGAAGGCTTGTGGAAAGGCGATGAAGATATCGTATCCCTTCGCTCCACACTCCTCTTGGGTATGCGCGGTATGGCTGCTTATGCTTGGCATGCAGCTCGTCTCGGCTTCCATGATCCAGACGTTGATGCTTGGTTCATCAAAGGTCTCGTTGAATTCGCTAAAGAACATTCCGCTGAAGAATGGCTTAACCTCTTGATGGAATTTGGCCAAGTTAACTTGAAATGCATGGCTATCCTCGATAAGGCTAACACTGAAACCTATGGTACTCCAGTGCCAACAACTGTTCCTTTGACAATTGAGCCAGGTCCATTCATCGTAGTAACAGGTCATGACCTCCACGACTTGAACCAATTGTTGGAACAAACTGATGGCAAAGGCGTTAACATTTATACGCACGGCGAAATGCTTCCTTGCCATGCTTACCCTGAATTGAAGAAACACCCTCAATTGAAAGGGAACTTCGGTACAGCTTGGCAAAACCAACAAAAAGAATTCGTTGACGTACCAGGCGCTTTCTTGTTCACTACAAACTGCATTATGCCACCAAAAGAAAACTACAAGGCTAATATCTTCACAACTGATATGGTAGGTTTCGATGGTTGTGCACACGTAGAAGAAAAAGCTGATGGCACAAAAGACTTCTCTGCTGTTATTGAACGGGCTATTGAATTGGGCGGCTACAAAGAAGCTCAAGAATTCACTGGTATCAACGGTGGTCATGAAGTAACAACTGGTTTCGGTCATGGTACTGTTTTGGGTATCGCTGATAAGGTTATCGATGCTGTAAAAGCTGGTGCTATTAAACACTTCTTCTTGGTTGGCGGTTGCGATGGTGCTAAAGTAGGCCGTAACTACTACACTGAATTCGTAAAACAAACACCAAAAGATACTGTTGTATTGACTTTGGCTTGTGGTAAATTCCGTTTCAACGACCTTAACATCGGTGAAATTGGTGGTATCCCTCGTATCCTCGATATGGGTCAATGTAATGATGCTTACTCCGCTATTCAAGTAGCTATTGCTTTGGCTGGCGCTTTCGAATGCGATGTAAATGAATTGCCATTGACACTCGTATTGTCCTGGTACGAACAAAAAGCTGTATGTATCTTGTTGACCTTGCTCGCATTGGGCATCCGCAACATCTACATTGGCCCATCCTTGCCTAAGTTCTTCTCTTCCAATGTTCTTAACATCTTGGTAGATAAATTTAACTTGCATCCAATTACAACTCCAGAAGCTGACATGAAAGCTATCTTGGGCTAATTGAAGGCATAGACTTCTAACACTCCATCAAAAGGGGCTAGGAACTCTGGGCGACCTCTATAAGTAGGTCGGCCTAGAGTCCTAGTCCTTTTTTTGTGAATTTTTATGGCTCTTTTACAAAGGGGCTAAAGACCAAGTCAGAAAAGTCATTTTGTAGTACAATAAAATAGTATTAATATGTGTACGTGAAAGGAGGTTCCCATGGAAGGGGCAAAAAAGATTTTGACTTGGCTCAATGGGGCTGGCTATGAGGCCTACTTAGTAGGCGGCGCCGTCCGGGACCTCCTCATGGGGCGAGAACCTCATGACTTTGACATTGTTACTGCAGCGCACCCAAATCAGGTTATAGAGATTCTTACACAAGCAGGTGCTAGCCATGCTAATTTAGTGGGCAAGGCCTTCGGTGTAGTCGTTGTGGGCGTAGATCATAAGACCTATGAAGTGGCTACCTATCGCCGAGAGTTTTATGGCGTCCATGCTCATCGACCAGAAGCGATTGAATATGCGGATAGCTTAGAAGAAGATGTACTACGAAGAGATTTTACTGTCAATGGTATGGCCATGGATAAGGATGGTTGTATCATCGACTTAGTAGGAGGTCAAGAAGACCTCAAAAAGAAACGGCTTGTAACTATAGGTAATCCGGTGGATCGTTTTCGAGAGGATGCATTGCGTCTTTTCCGGGCTTGTCGCTTTGTGGCTAAATTAGATTTTTTGCCTACTAAGGCCCTTCTAGAGGCTATGCCCCAAGCCTTTGATCGTGTGTCTGGCCTATCTTTGGAACGAGTGCGGAGTGAGCTGGATCAACTCCTTTTGGAACCAGCTGTAGCTAAGGGCTTAGATATATTAGTGCAATCGGGTTTGGCTGCTTGCCAATGCACCTATAATGATGGGAAGGCTCTTCGGACTATTGATATACTGCCGGAATTATCCCACTTAGTAGGCCTGCAACAAGAGAAAGACTTTCATGAGTTTGACGCTTGGTATCATACTTTGGTGGCGGTTCAAGAAATAGCGCCAGATCCCATCCTCCGCTGGGGAGCCCTCCTCCACGATGTGGGCAAGGGCCTAGATGGCGTTAGGGCAGTTCGCAAGGGGCGCCTCACGGATTGGGGACATGACCATGTGGGGGCTCAATTGGCCCATGATTTATTGATGCGCTTGGGCTATGGAAAGACCTTTGCAGACCGCGTAGGCTGGCTAGTTAAGGAACATATGAAGTTCCATTTCTTTGCCCAACACGGTGAGGCGGATGCTGCTAGGTGGGTCCGCAAGGAAATTCAGTCTGGTGCCTATCGGTCCCAAGCTGAACTCAAGGATGCTTTTAGACAATTGGCCGCTGTTTGTGCAGCGGATATTATAGCTTGTGGCAAGCCCCATGCTTCTACAAAGGGAAATGATTCTTTTCGAGACTGCCTTTTGGACTTGGTGGATCAAATGCCTATTCATAGTAGGGAACTCCACTATGATGGCCGTTTGATTTCTGCTATGGGTAAGGAGGCCAAGACGTATATGCCCTACCTCTTGGAGCAAGTGCGGTCTGGTCGAATCTCCAATGAAGCGGAGGCTCTCTTGGAGGCCCTTGAGAAAAAGAAGAAACGATTAGAAGGATTAGAAGTAAGGGGAGATACCCATGAAATTAACTAAAATGCGCACAACCCTTACCAATCGAACTGCGTGGTTCATCTTACTGATGGGAGGGCTAGGTCTACTTTTAGCAGGTCGTCTTTTTTGGCTGCAAGTTATCACGCAAAACTCATTGGAATCTAAGAATTTGGACCAAGTTCAGCGCGAACGTAAGCTTCAGTCTCCGCGGGGGACTATTTATGACCGCCATGGGAGTCCGATGGCCATGTCCGTGGTGACTAAGTCCCTGTATGCGGATCCACAAATGCTTAAGGATCGTAGCCCAGAAGAGGTTGCGGACCTTATCGGTCCCTACGTAGACTTACCAAAGGAAAAAATAGTAGAAAAACTTAATGAAGATACCTCTTTTGTGTGGATTCAACGGATGATGGATGCCGATAAGTCTCGGGCCCTTCAAAAAGTCTTAGATGAGAACTCTTTAGATGGTCTCAAGTATGTAGAAGAAAGTAAACGTTACTATCCTAATGGCAATCTCTTGGCCCATGTATTGGGCTTTGTGGGGACCGATGATAAAGGCCTGGATGGCATTGAAATGGTTTATGATGACCGTCTTAAGGGAGGGGAGCAGAGAGAGTTGGTCATGACTGATCCAGCGGGTAATGCCATTTTTGGATCTGTTATGCAACAGTACTTGCCAGAAGAAGGTAAATCTGTCACCCTTACTGTGGATTCGACAGTCCAATTTATTGCCGAACGGGCCTTGGATAATGTGATGGCTACAGTTAAACCAACACGGGCTAGTGTTATCATTATGGACCCTAAGACTGGTGAAATTTTGGCTATGGCCAACCGTCCTACCTATGATCCTAACCAATACTACAAGAGCTCTGAAGCGGCCTTTAAGAATACAGCCGTGACGGACCTCTATGAACCAGGGTCTACCTTTAAGCCAATTATCGCCTCTATAGCTCTAGCCACGGGTAAGTGGACCCTTAATACGACCTATAATGATACGGGCTCCATCGTGGTGAATGGTCGGACCATCCGTAACTGGGATGGGGAAGGGCATGGGATAGTCCGTATGGTGGATATTATCAAGATGTCCCTCAATACGGGCATGGTCCGTATGGGTCTAGATACAGGCAAGGATATTCTGTCTGATTATGTGCGCCGTTATGGATTTGGTAAGGCTACGGGTATCGAATTGCCAGGGGAAGGTGATGGCATCCTTTATGATCCGGCAGACATGATTCCTGGCGATACGGCGTCCATGTCGTTCGGCCAAGGGATCGCGGTTACACCACTACAAATGGTGCAAGCTATGGGAGCCATTGCTAATCATGGGACTATGATGAAGCCTCATATTGTTCAATCCCTCAACAATCCTGATGGATCTATTGACCAAAGTATGGAGGACAGCCAGGCAGGGGAACCAATTCCACAAGAGACCGCTGATACCATAAAAGATATTATGGAACAGGAAGTCTCTACTGGTGGCGGCAGCCATGCTATGGTAGAAGGCTATAAGTTCGCTGGTAAGACAGGGACTGCGGAAAAACTTAATACCGAAGCTGGTGGTTATTTGCCAGGGCAGTATATTGCCTCCTTCGTAGGCTTTGGCCCTGTAGAGGATCCGCGATTTGTTATTTTGGTCACTATCGATACGCCAACGGCGGGATCCATTTATGGCGGGCAAATTGCAGCCCCTGTATTCCGGGATATAGCTTCTCAACTGGTTCGTTACTTCCAACTTTCTCCTTCTGTACGGGACAAGTCTCAGGCTAAGGCCGTGAAGCAACAGAGCCTACCAGAACCATCCTACCAGAATGGATCCTTAGTGTTGCCTAATTTTGATGGCTTCACATTAGGACAAGTGCGGGATTGGCTTACTAAGACTAAGCTTAACTTTAAACCTATCGGCACGGGTACAGCGGTCAATCAAGACCCAAGACCTGGTGCAACAGTAGATGAAGGCGATACGATAACTGTAAACTTTACACATTAGTGAGGTATATATGATTGAATTAAAAGGTAAGCCTGTAGCAGATGCTCATAAGGCTGAGTTATGTCATAAATTAGCGGCTCTCGCTGAGCAAGGAATTCAATTGACCATGGCTGTTCTCTTAGTGGGGCATGACCATGGGGCTCGTATGTACGCATCCTTTATGGAGAAGACGGCTAAGGCTGCTGGTCTTGGTTTTATCTTAAAGGCTCTTCCTGAAGAGACTAGCCAAGAGGAGGTAGAAGCGGCTCTTAAAGAATTGAATGAAGACCCTCGGGTTTATGGGATCCTTCCCCTCATGCCTATGCCTAAGCATATTGATACAGAAGTTCTCTTGGATAGGTTGGATCCAGCCAAGGATATCGATGGCTTGACCACCTACAATATTGGCCTAGTGGCTGCCGGTAAGGGCGGTTTTGCCCCCTGTACCGCTAAGGCTTGCCTAGCTATTTTGGACTATTATGGAATTTCCTTAGCTAGTAAGCATGTGGTTGTCGTTGGTCGCAGCCAGGTAATTGGTAAACCGGTGGCACTCATGGCTCTGGAGGGGCATGGCACGGTGACTATCTGCCATTCTCGAACACGCGATTTAGCGGACCATGTAAAAAAGGCTGATATCTTGATTGCTGCTGCTGGTCGTCCTCATATGATCACTGCCTCTATGGTGAAAGAGGGTGCCGTTATACTAGATGTCGGCATTAATGATTTAGACGGTAAGACCGTAGGCGATGTAGATTATGATGCCGTGGTCTCAGTGGCTTCTGCCATTACGCCTGTACCTGGTGGCGTTGGTTCAGTGACCACAACTATGATGTTAGAAGCAGTTTATGAGGCCTATCATGCACGAAATGTCAATTGCTGAGGGGATTGTGGATATCGTCCTCGATACAATGAAGAATAATGATGCCAGTCAGGTTCATTCCGTTCAGTTGGATGTGGGGATGATGAGTGGTGTAGAACCGGATGCCCTGCACTTTTGTTGGGAATCTGTCATCCAAGGGACGGCTGCTCAAGGAGCTAAGTTGGACATCAACTTAGTTCCTATTGTAGGGCGTTGTTTTGATTGTGGTACCATGTTCGATGTAAAAGAGTATGTATTTGTCTGTCCTAAGTGTGGCAGCCGTATCGTACAAACCGCTTCTGGTAAGGAATTGCGCGTTACTTCGATTGATATAGATTAGGAGACTAGTATGGAAGTACAAGTGATGACCAATGTGCTCGAGAAAAACGATGCCATTGCTAATTCGTTAAAAGAATTGTTTGAAAAACATAATATTTATGTCTTTAATCTCATGGGTTCTCCTGGAGCAGGTAAGACCTCCCTTTTAGAGGCTACCCTTAAGGAGCTGTCTCAGGATTATAATATCGCTGTTATCGAAGGGGACCTCTTTACCTCTAAGGATGCGGAACGGATTCATGCCATTGGCGTACCTGTCTTACAAATTAATACGGTAGGGGGTTGCCACTTGGATGCGCAAATGATTGAAAATGCTCTTCAAGAATTAGACCTGGATAAGTTGGATCTGATTATCATTGAAAATGTGGGCAACTTGGTATGTCCTGCGGAATTCGATATTGGGGAACATGCAAAGGTAACGGTTCTTTCTGTTACAGAAGGGGAGGATAAACCCTTGAAGTATCCATTAATCTTTAAGGAGGCTAAAGCTATACTGCTCAATAAGATTGACCTTCTCCCTTATGTTCCTTTCGATATGGATAAGGCTTTGCGGGATATTAAGAACCTTAATCCTAGTGGAGATGTATTTGAGGTATCATGCCTAAAGCAAGATGGATTAGCTAATTGGACTAATTGGTTACGAGCAAGATTGGAAGAACGTCATGGGAAATAAGCTGTATAAAACCTTATTCTTAGCCTTGACTGTGGGAGCTGGTGCCCTGTGTCAGAGCTATGCAGAGGGGGTGGACGGCTTGGTCGCTGCTGGCTACAGCCGTCAAGCAGCAGGTTCATCGGCGGATAATCAAGCCCTTAACCAGACTAAGACCGTAGACCTTAAGGCTGCCCTCTTGTCTGTCAAGGAGAAGACAGGTAGAGCTGTGAAGGTTAATAAGATTGGATTGCAAGAGGAACCTAACTTATGGCTTGCTGAGCGTAATGCTATCGTAGCTTATCAAGAATCCCCTGAATCCAAGCAGGAAAATATAGTCATAAAAAAGACTAAGATTAATCGTCTCGATGAGGTTGGTAACTCGTATACGGCGGGAAGTTTGGACCCTATAGATGAGTATGATATGGCTTTAGACCCTTGGACTTTGGGCGAATCTATCGATCAAATTCCTAAGCCTGAACCCAGTCGTGTGGTAAATCAGGGACCCTTTAGAACTTATTCCTATCCAGGTGTAGAAGCCACTGTTTATATGGGGGATACTACAACTAGTCGCCGATTGGAGGATCCTCTCTTGGATTATAGTGGTCACTATTGGTATGAGGCCGGTGCATTGACTAACCTTCATGTGACGGATAAGAATCTACATACCATCCGTGATATAGGAGTGGGTAGCTCCCGTGGAGAAGTGGTTTTCTCCTATGGTTCACCTAATGCCATGTGGAAGAATAGTAAGTCTAATGAGATTATCTTCGTCTATGTATGGGACTTGAAGGAAGACCCTGGCCATATCCAAAGTCTGGCATCGGATGATGCGGGCGTGGCACAGGCAGATAGAAAATATTTGGTCTTCATCTTTAAGGACTCTAAGGTAGTCGCTATCGATTTGGTAGATGGTCAGGCATGGGCTCGTTTTAGCGGGCCGAAAACAGCTATGCATACGTATGAAGTGAATCGCCTAAGTGACCAAGACTTTGTTTTGCGGGGTCGTAGAATTGGCGATCATTTTATCAATGATGGGGATCAAACCTGGAAGACACAAGGAGAGGTGTATGGTTCTTCTTTCATTGGATATGATGACTATGCTGTTAGTGCCGGACCTGATCATTTAATCAATCGGGTTTATGTCAACCATGATACGCCAACAAGGCGGGGAATCTGTATTGGTGACACCTATTATCTAATGCTCTTTGTCTATGGTCGTCCTCAGCGGGTTTATCAGGAATTTAACGGTCATAAAGATATGCGGGTTTACCAATACCGCAATCCCAATAAGAAACAGGAGTATTTAATCTTTGTAGTGGATGCTAACACGAAGTTCATAAAGAATATTATGCTTTCCGATCGTCCTGCTGATCAATTGCACTAGTCTCGTAGGAGTCTTGGGTATAGGGGAGTCTTATTTTTGAATCCAAGGTTTGGCCAGAAAAATTAAAATAGTAATAAAAAATACTTGCATAGTAAAGGTCACTTTTGGTATATTAGTTAAGCACTAAGACGAAGTGACCTTTTTATGGTGTTATTTGCTTACATAAAAAAGTTATTGACGGCTTAGGTGACAAGATGATAAGATATCTCTTGTGAAATGCTGGCGTAGCTCAATTGGTAGAGCAGCTGACTTGTAATCAGCAGGTTGTGGGTTCAATTCCTATCGCCAGCTCC
>URPV01000033.1 GCA_900549805.1 uncultured Veillonella sp. | reverse complement strand
ATTTAGATGATACGTTGCCTCTATAGTAGCTTGTACCTGAGGGGGTAATTTTTTTTCACTAGTAAAGGGACCGCCCGGTATAGCATGCATGAGGAAGAAGGTAATCGTTAAGATAACCCAAAGGACGAGGATAGCTGATACCAAGCGTTTAAGAATATATAGAGCCATGGAATCCCCCTCCTAGTTACACAGAAAATATCAACATAATTATACAATAGAAGAAATTAATTCACTACTCAAAAGGCCTATTAACATGACGGTTTACAAAAAAACTGTTACAATAGAGAAAGCGACTACATAAATTTTTCACACATTATCCAAAGGAACCATGTATGGATACACTCATTGTATTTTCTGCCATTAAGACTCTCCTCATCTGTGTACTAGGTACTGTCTTTTTGGCCTTTGGAGCTCAACGAGGCTTCTCCTACTTTAACTTTAAAGGCCGTATGAACCGCCTTCAATTTACCCTCTGCTTCTTCTCGGCCTGTATTATCTTAGGACTCCTTACATCTCTAGTAGAAGCTGCTTATCAAGCGGTAGAAATCTTACCGGGCTACTGGGCTATTCAAATAGGCGCTTTTCTAGCCCATATCATTCTCTTTCCCTTCTTCCTTGTCCCCCTTATCGGCCGCTTCCGAGACTTTGATCTCTTTGCAGTCCCGGCCTTTATCATAGCTGCTTTTATTATGTACACAGCTAACTATAACTTCCTTCCTAGTACGGAAGTTTTGGTATATGGTCTTCTTTTCATTCTCATTCTAGTGCTTCTAGTCATTCCTGGCAGTCACTTACCCAATAAGTACGGCCGCCCCTCCTTATGGCCTTATAAGACAGAAAAAAATCCCTTTAAAGGTAAGCCAGGTCCCAAATACAATCGATAATAACTATAAAGAAACAGCGGATAGTTGATTAATCAACTATCCGCTGTTTCTTTGTAGTCACATAAAAGGCTTATTAACCTTAATTTGACTCAGCCCTCGACTTAATGCATTAAGAGAAGCATTTCTAACAATGTACAGCCTATATAAGCAATAATAAACTTAACCTTTTGCTTCCTATCTCGATCATCATCCGCCAATTTTAACTGTTGAGCGAGAAAGCGCTTATCCCGAATTTGCAGAAGAAGGTCTCTAATCTTTTCCTGACTTTCTAAGTTGTCCGCCTGGCTTCCCTCTTTAAGACAAGATTGTTGGGTAAAGATGCGCCTTTGTAACTTACGCATTTGAATCTTGATATTGGAGTGGATAAAAGTAGATCTCCACTTCTTACGAGAGTCGACATACATATAAATGTAACGAGGAATATTCATAACCAAGAAGGAAATGATAAAAATCCCCAAGGAAATCAAGAAATAGGTAGAGAAGGAAAAGTGTATAGTTTCAGCCGGTAAATAATGGTGAAGAATAATAAAGGTTACCCACACACCAATAGGCAATAAAAGAGTGGCTGCTACATCAATAGTCCTAAGCCAGCTGGTCTTAGTGGGAATGTCCGGCAAGCTAAAGCGCTCTATAGGCTCGTGGAAGGAGTAGGAATCCACTGACAAAACAGATTGCCCCGTCCGTGGATTCCCCACTATAACAGGCCCCTGGCTATTAAGCTCTCGCTTAGGCAAAGGAAGGATTTTTCGAACAGGAGAATCCGGCACAAGATCGAATTGAATGCTACCATTTTTCTCAAAACGACAAGATCCTATGGTCTTACCAAAATCTACTGGATTGAAGAAAATCCCAAAGAGACTCATAAGCCAATTACCCATGGCATGGATGATGGTATTAAGGATAAAACCTCCTGCATCTACATTAGATGTGTCTAATTGGATGCGGAACGATGTGGTATAGTCATCAAACCATAAATCTTCAATTGTGAAATTCAAATTGACCACATTACCCCAAGCTGTAATCAGTGTCAACATAACTTGATTATTAGGCTCGAACTCAACCGTGGCCGAATAGACAGCCCAGTGGTTATGAAAATGGGCTCGTAAGAGGCGGTTGATAAAATCTTCCTCTATAGCCAAAACCTGATGTTTATAAAGTTCTCGATCGGCCTTTATAGGGAGTGGGGTTTCAACATCAAGACTGATGTCTTTATCCTTTGTGCGCACTTCTTGCGCAAAGGACAAGACCTTAGCCAAAAACGGATTCATAAGCCCCTCCTCATTCATTCAATAATAATGAATTAATTATACCATATTCTAATCATATCCCCCCTCTTAGGTATCAATCTAGTCATCTCTTATAAAAAATCTCCCCTCTAAGAGGGGAGATTATCCTATACACGAGCCATAGATAAAATACAGTATTGATAGAAGCGTCCCTTCTTCTCGATCAACTGTTCAAAGGTACCGTCTTCTACAATATGCCCATCCTCCATGAAGAGAATACGGTCCATCTTTTCACTACCCTCCACTTGGTGGGTAATGTATAAACTGGTCCGTCCTTCCATAAAGGTCATAAGGTCTTCTTGAATAGCTCCTTTTGTGACTTGATCAAGCCCTTCCAAAGGTTCATCCAAGAGGAGGATTGGACTTTGCCGGAGGTAGAGTCGAGCCAAAGCTACCCGTTGTCGCTCTCCACCGGACAGGCCCTGTCCACCGGATCCCACAAGGGTTGCTAATCCCTGCGGCAGGCGACTGATAAGTCCTTGTAGAGAAGCAAACTGTAGGGCCTTATCCAATTGGTCCTGACTAGCATGAGGGTTAGCCAAGCGAATATTCTCTTCCAAGCTAGCGTGGAAAATATACGTATCCTGGGTAACTACACCGAACAAACTCCGCCCTTCATCTGACAGGAGGGATTTAAGTTCAACCCCACCCACCTTAATGGATCCTTGGTAGTCATACAAGCGTGTCAACGCATTAAAAAGGGTGGATTTGCCTGCACCAGAACCACCTACAATGGCCAGATGCTGCCCCTCTGGAATGGTCAGATCAAAGTGAGCATAAATCTTCTTATCTTCATAGGAGAAATTAAGATCATCAAAGACTATATCATAGGCCTTTGGTACTTGGACTGGTTGAGCTGGCTCTATCAAAGCTTTCGGCGCCTTATCGATAGCCCCCAAGCGGCGCACAGCTAAGGCACTTTCATAGCCATGATGAACAGCCACAGTCATGGGTTGAAGGACCTCAAACCAAGCTTGGGTCATGATGGCAATAACAGCCACATAAACCCCTGCTTCCAGGCCAGAAATAGATGCTCCTGCAATAAGAGCTGCCGCTACTACAGCTACCTGTACAGTTGCTAGGAAGATCATCGTAGACCCATTCGTAGCATCTGCGATATTAGACTTCTTATAATCGATATCAGTAAAACGTTTCTCAAGGCGATTAAAAACGGAATCCATTTGTTGGTAAGCAATGATATCTTCCATTCCATTAAGGGTTTCCGCCAAGTCTACCTTAGCTAGCCCTTGTTGTTTCGAAATCCATTGAGATGTCTTATGAGTAGACCGTACTAAGCTTACAGGAATTACCAAAACGGTCATGATGAAGGAACATCCTACCACCAACCAAAGCCAAAGTGAGAACTGGCCCAAATAGAGGCCTACCAATAGACTCAAAACGAGGGCTGCTGTAGGAGGAATCAAAACTCGCAGGTAGAAAAATTGTAAGGTTTCTATATCCGCCATAATGCGCCCTAACAAATCCCCTGCACCTAGTGACTTAAACACTTGTAAACTGATGGGTTCCAACTTTTCGTAAAACCAAACCCGTAAGCCATAGAGCCCTTGGAAGGCCATACGGTGGGAAAACAGTCGTTCGAAGTAACGGCATACAGCGCGGGCAATCCCGAAGAAGCGAACTCCTGTAATGGCTAAAGATAAAGCAACCAATGGCGGATGCAAGGCAGCAGTCGCAATGAGCCAAGCCGAAAGACCCAAGAGGCCTAGGTTCATAAAGACCGTAAAGAAGGAGAAGATGAGGGCCAAAACTAAGGCTATCCGGGCTCTTCTAAGAACCTTAAATAGAAGGCCCCAAGGGGTATCAGTCCCCTCCCAATCTACTATCCTCTTACTTCTAGTAGGATGTGATAGGGATGATATTTTCTGCACTTGAGCTGCTGGGATTACATTATCAGCTTGAATGGAATCTTCTAAGACACCAGCCCCAGCCTTAATAAGGGAGGCAAAGTAACCATTCTTTGCGAGTAACTCTTCATAAGATCCCTGATCATCCATACGACCGTCACGGAATACTACTAGCTTATGAGCCCAAGCCATAGTCTGTAAACGGTGACCTATGATTAAAACCAGTTTATCCTGCATGAGCCGTTTAAGGGCGCGACCTACCGACTCTTCTGTAGCTAAATCTAAATGAGCTGTCACTTCATCGAGGACTAGGATTTGTCCTTTTCTCAAGAAGGCACGAGCCAATGCAATACGTTGTTGCTCACCACCTGACAAGCCAAGGCCCCCAGCCCCCACATGGCAATCTAAGCCATCTGCCTTAGCCACAACAAAGTCGTAAGCTTCAGCGGCCTTAAGAGCAGCTATGATATCCTCATCTGGCATATCCTGTCCCCAGGTTAGATTATCCCGCAAAGAACCTTTAAATAGGTGAGGCTTTTGGGACACATATATAATTTGATCTCGCCACCAGTCCATAGAGATCTGGTCTAAATCTTGTCCATTGACAAAAATAGTCCCTTTAGGGGCCTGCAAAAAGCCTGTTAAAAGATGAGCCAAAGTAGATTTACCTGCCCCTGACTCCCCAACAAACATAGTGGGCTTACCGCGTTCCAAACTTATAGAAATATCTTCCAAGGCTGGGTGTTGCCCTCTAGGATAGGTAAAGGACAAGTTCTTTACTTCTATGTGTTGTATATCTTGCGCAAAAACCAAATCCCCTCCTTTAGGAAGGCATTGTTTATTATTTAAATACGCTCCAATAGCTTCTAAAGCCGTCTTACCAGACATTCCTGTATGGAAAGCAGACCCCAGTTGGCGGAAAGGTGTGTAAAATTCTGGTGCTAAGAGAAGCACAAAGAAAGCCGGTAAAAAGTCCACTTGGCCCGCCAAAAGATCCAAGCCCATATAAACGGAAATAAGGGCCGTGGAAACTGTAGATATTAATTCCAATACAAAGGCCGACAAAAAAGCAACTCGTAAGACTTTCAGAGTGGAATCTCGAAATTCACCGGACATACGGGCAATAACTTGGATTTGTTCTTTAGCACGCCCAAAGACCTTAAGCGTTGTTAGCCCCTGTAACATATCCAAGAAGTGCCCTGACAAGAGTGACATCCGTTCCCACTGTTCCTTATTCATAGCCTCTGCCCGTTTGCCGATGAGGATCATAAAGAAAGGAATCATAGGAACTGTAACAATGAGAATCAGGCCTAACCAAGGCACTGTATCCACAATGGCAATCCCCATAACTAAAGGAACCAGAATCGTATAGAGCATCTGGGGTATATAACGCGAAATATAAGCTTCAATTTGATCCAACCCATCCGTCATGAGATGAATCATATCCCCATGAGATTCTGGCTGTTGTAAGCCTCCTATCTTAAGGTGCTTAATCAAACGCTTGCGTAAGGCCACTTTGCCAGCATGAGCTAAAGATATAGCCGCCGCCTCTTGGCCATAGGATGTTAGCAAACGGACGATAATCGCCACCGCTAAAGGGATCAAAACATCTATCTCATCCCCTATCTTTGCATCTTTTAAGAAGAGGTCTGCAATAAGGGTAGCAAAAAACCAAGCTTGGCTCACGACCGACAAGGCGTTAAGGATACTAGTTACCAGCATAGACGACAATATTTTCTTATGCTTTTTTATCTCCTGAAAAGCGATTGGGTTAATCATAGTCACTCTTTCTAATCAAAAAAATAAGGCATGCTAGAAGCATGCCTTATCGCTACACATTAGTAGTGCAAATCTTGTTCAGATACACGGTTGCGGAATGTGTAGTAAGTCCAAATCTTGTAAATCAATACGATTGGTACAAAGACAAGTGCTACTACGGTCATCAAAGCTAAGGTGTATGGAGAAGAAGATGCGTTATCAATAGTTAAGCTCCAAGCAGGGTTGAGGCTAGAAACCATAATTCTAGGGAACAAACCTGCAAAGTATGCTGCTGTAATCATGATAACAGTTAAACTACTGAAAAGAAAGCCTGTTTTCGTGTTCCGTGTGCGCGCTGCAAACCAAGAAATGAGGAAGCATACAACAGCTACCACATAGAAGACGATAGCTAATGTAGAATGGAACATATCTGTAAAAATAGCTGTAGCTACTGCCAACAAAATAGCGCCAATAGCTGTGAAAACGCCCACCACAAGAGATGCTGCACGAGCTCGCTCTGCTACTTCACCAGCTGTTTTAATCGCTGTGAAGAGACCTCCATGGTAGGTAAACACTAAAATGAAAGCAATCCCACACAGAATTGTATAAGGGCTCAAGAGATCCCAGAAGGAGCCCACATACGTCATAGTTGCATCAATTGGCGTACCTTGAATCAAGTTACCTACGGTTACGCCCCATAAGAGAGCTGGGATTAAAGAACCAAAGAAGATGCAGCAATCAAAGGTTTTACGCCAAGTTGGATTAGCAGACTTAGACCGGAATTCAAAGGCTACACCACGGGCAATTAAAGCGGCTAGCATCAAAAAGAGGGCCAAGTAGAAGCCAGAGAAAAGAGTTGCATAAACATGTGGGAAAGAGGCAAACATAGCACCACCAGCCGTAATCATCCACACTTGGTTAGAGTCCCATACTGGCCCCAAAGCATTAATCATTTGTCGACGTTGAATGTCGGATTTACCCGTGAATGGCAAGAGGATACCTGTACCATAATCAAAACCTTCCAAGAGGAAGAAGCCTGCGAACAAAACGAATACGAGAATGAACCAGACTACATTGAGGTTATTAGTAATTAGTTCCATAATCTAGCCTCCTCTTTTTCTTTTACATCTACCGCATGACGGCCTTCAGAGCCTTTTTTAATGTGCTGAACAGCCAAGTAAAGAGCAGCAATAGCGGCTACAATATAAATGATAGTAAAACCGATGATGGTAGTCCAGATCTCACCTGGTGCTACAGCCTTAGATACACCATCAGCAGTGGATTGCAAGCCGTATACCAACCAAGGTTGACGGCCAGCTTCTGCTACGAACCAACCGGTAGAGTTAGCAAGATAAGGCAATGGAAGCATCCATAGCATAAGTTTCAAGAAGCCACGACCATTAGCAATGGTTCCTTTACGAACCTTCCAAAGGCCAATCAAGGCAACGAGAAGCATAATAGAACCAGAGAGAACCATCACGCGGAAAGACCAGAAAATCGGTGTAACTGCTGGGATGTAGTCCCCTTGGCCATACTGAGCAACAGCTTCTGCTTGTAGGTTCTTAATCCCCTTAACTTCACCTTGGAAGGAGTCATGAACGAGGAAGGACAAGCCACCAGGAACAGAAATAGCAGATGTATTCTTTTGGTTAGCTTCATCAATATTAGCAACGAAGGAGAATGGAGCTGGATTTTCAGTTTCCCAAAGGGCTTCGATGGAAGCCATTTTCATAGGTTGTACCTTAGCGATATACTGCCCTTGGAAGTGACCAGCGCCAGCGCCCAAGATACCACCGATAAGGGCAATGGTGAGCCCCCATTTAATGGACCGTTTGTAAAACTCAGATCCTTTATCCTTGAGCAATTTAAAAGCGGATACAGCGAAAATAACAACGCCTGCGGTAAATACACCATTCAAGGTAATATGGAAAAATTGACCTGGTAAATAACCATTTTGAAGGATGGTTGCAAAGGATTCCATCTCTGCACGGCCATTGCGAATAGCATACCCTACCGGATGTTGCATAAAGGAGTTAGCTGTTAAAATCCAGAAGGCGGAGATATTGGTCCCCAAGGCTACCAAGCTTGCAACAATGGCATGGGCCCTAGCCGATAGCTTGCCCCACCCAAAGATCCAAACCCCCATAAAGGTAGATTCTAGGAAAAAGGCTGTCAAGGCTTCCAAGGCTAGTGGAGCGCCGAAAATATCACCCATAAAGCGGGAGTATTCAGACCAGTTCATACCGAAGTGGAATTCTTGTACGATACCGGTAACAACCCCCATGGCAAAGTTGATGAGGAAAAGACCACCCCAAAACTTAGCCATCTTTTGATAAATTTCTTTGCCGGTGGAAACAAAGAACCATTCCATCACAGCAATGGACACTGTCATACCTAAGGTTAATGGTACGAAGAGCCAGTGATAAATCGATGTCAAAGCAAATTGCCATCGAGCAAGAAATACTGCATCTAACATGCTGCATCCTCCTTCACGCACTTACGTGCAACAACGAATAAAATCAAAACATATAAGCTACTTAGAAATTACCACAAGCGCAAGGTGAGGTAATCCCTTGGATTTCCTTTTCTCGCTCAGCCAAATCAGCAAAGTTAACCTCTCTTAGGTGGCTAGCCAGCTCATCTTGAATAGTAGCCATAGCTTCATTAACAGCGCAGTGCCCCATACAAGACTTATTACAGGATTCTGGATCGTAGAGGCAGCGTTGCAAGTAAGCTTCTCCTTCTACAGCCCGAATCACATCGAGCAAATTAATATCCTTAGGATTTTTTTTAAGGGCAAAGCCCCCTTCGACACCCCTAAATGACTGCATGATTTCCGCTTGAATCAACATGCGCATAATCTTAAGCAAAAAACGCTCAGGAATCATTTCTGCACCTGCTAATTCAGAACCGGTAATCTTGAAGCCTTCAGGCATCATAGACATATGCAAAACCATACGGAAAGCATAGTCCGTTGCTTGATTCAACTTCATGAGTTCCTCCAGTAGTTCATAAGGCCTTTATGTTTACTACAAAGAGTATAGTACAAATGAAAATATACCGCAATAGTAAACATTAAATTTATCCAAAAATAGTGGACATTTAAAAAGTCAATAAAAAACAGCCTTCGCAGAAAGCGAAGACTGTTTCACTCTAATCGTTATTTCCTTCCTAGAAGAGGAAGTGGCCAATTTCATAAATAAGGGCCGACATGATGGCTGACAGAGGTATAGTCACACACCAGGCCATAACCATGGACCGTGCAACACCCCAATTAACGGCTTTAATTCGTTTAGAGGATCCAACCCCCATGATAGAACCAGATACAACATGAGTTGTAGAAACTGGCAAGTGGAGGAAGGTAGCGGTAAAAATGGTCAAGGCAGAATTTAAATCCGCAGCAAAACCATTAATGGTTTCCATCTTAAAAATCTTAGTCCCCATGGTGGAGATAATCTTCCACCCACCTACGGCTGTACCACAAGCCATAGAAGTGGCACAGGCCAATTTAACCCAGGTCGGTACGTCCATGGTAGAAATATAGCCTCCTGATAAGAGGGTCAATGTAATGATACCCATAGCCTTTTGGGCATCATTAGAGCCATGAGAAAAGGCCATAAGAATAGCGGACAAAACCTGCATATTTCGAAAACGGTCATTGAGGGCAATAGGAGAAAAACGACCAAAGATAAAGAGCAAGACTTTCATAATAATATAGCCGCCAACCATGGCTACTACAGGAGAAAGAATAAGGGATAAGAAGATTTTCAAAATCCCTTGCTCATTAAGGGCGCCAAATCCAGCAGATACACCAACAGCCCCAATAACACCGCCGATCAAGGCATGTGAGGAGGAAGACGGAATACCCCACATCCAAGTTAATAAATTCCATATAATGGCACCTAGTAAAGCGGCACACATAATGGAAGAATCAATCAAATCAGGGGATAAAACGATATCACCACCGATTGTCTTAGCAACCCCTGTGGATACCAAGGCACCTAAGAAGTTAAGGACTGCCGTCATCAAAATGGCCTTCTTAGGAGAAATAGCCCGGGTGGAAACAGAGGTAGCAATCGCATTAGCCGTATCGTGGAAGCCGTTGATGTAGTCAAATAACAATGCGCAGAAGACTACAGCCCACACTAAATAATGGGCATCAAGCATACTTTAATACCACCCGACGGAAGGTCCCTACAAGGCGTTCACAGCCATCGATAACATCTTCCATAGCATTAAGGATTTCTTTCCACTTAATAAGTTCAATCGCATCCTTACAATCAGCAAAAAGTGCTGCCATCTCTTCGTGATAAATATCATCCGCTTCTTCTTCTAAGCGAAGGACTTCATTACCACGAGCTTCTACCTTAACATGATTTTTCTTCAAAGATCCCATATAGGAAATGGATTTAGCTACATGCTTACCGCACTTAGCAACGATTTCCGCCATACGAATAGCCCCAGGAGATGGGTTCCCTGCATGGTACATAACCACCTTATCCATAATATCTTTAATATCATCCATGGTATTGTCTAACTGATCAATAAGAAGTTGAATATCCTCCCGATCCATTGGCGTAATAAAGGTCTTACGCAAACGTTCTGCGGTATCATTTACAAGCTCATCTGCTTCCTTTTCTTTTTTACTAATTTCTTTAAGGGCCTCATCTGGGTCGATCTCACCTTTAAAAGCATCGACTAAAAGCAAGCCTGCTTCGTGACAAAGCACCGCGTGATCATTTAAGATGCTGAAGAATTTTTCTTCTTTCCCTTTCAATTTGAAAGCCATGGAGTCCTCCTGCGCAATCATTTTTATCTTTGGTACATACTCTTGTACTGTATATTAATTATAGCATAATCACTTTTACCCGTCCTAGCAAAGACAAGGATTTTCCTATGCATATCTGATAAATTAATGACTAAATTTGCATACTATATCACCCCTACTAGGGATGGTATTATTTAGTAATTTCTCGTACAAGATGTGGAATTTGAGGGACTATTAACCGTTCCATAGCCAAGGTAACCGCACCCACAGAGCCAGGAATAGCAAAGATAAGACTATCCCTCGCCACACCTGCTATGGCCCGAGATGCAATAGCTCTAAGCCCAATGTCATCTACATAAGAGATGTAGCGGAATAGCTCTCCAAAGCCCGGTATTTCCTTATCCAATAGGGTAGAGACCGCTTCAATGGTCACATCCCGCTTGGCAATGCCTGTACCACCAGTCGTGACGACAACGTCGATAGTAGGATCAGAGATCCACCCTTCAACAATATTGCTAATAGCTTCCATATCATCCTTGACCAAGGATCGAGCAACTACATCAAAATGAGCGGCCTCGGCAATCTCTTGTACCCGATTACCTCCTTTGTCAGTTTCTGCTGTCCTCGTATCGGATACAGTAAGAATGGCGATTCGTAGCACACGATCTCTAATAACCTCAGTCGACATGATCTTACCTCTCTTTACTAAATCTAATGGACCTTCTCTAAGTCAGCCTTTTAATTCTAATAGTCTCTATTTATTAAATCTATCTTTTTCGATATAATAAAACTAGTAAAATTTCTTACTGAAATAAACTTCTTCTTTACTATAGTTTATTATATATAAAATTACATGTTCTAACTGTGATATTTTGTAGGCTCATATCGGAAGCCTATAGCTAATTCTATCTAGAGAAAGGACCTTCCATGCCTCTTATTGTAACAGGCTTTGCCATTATTCTTCTCATCATCCTCATATCAGTGGTGAGGCTCAATACCTTTATTTCCCTCATCGTCGTTTCTACTATAGCCGCCATTGGCTTAGGCATCCCCTTAGAAAACGTTCCTTCTATTTTAGAAAAAGGAATGGGATCAACCTTAGGCCACATTACCTTAATCTTTGGTCTCGGTGCCATGCTGGGCCGCGTCCTCTCCTTCAGTGGTGGAGCCAAACAGATTGCGGAGCGCTTAACAGAATTATTCGGTGCCAAGCACATTCGTGGCGCTATCATCGCCGCCTCTTTTATCATAGGGATATCTATGTTTTTTGAAGTAGGTCTAGTTCTCCTACTACCCATTATTTTCTCCATAGCTAAAGAACTTTCCATCAACCCTTACAAGTTGGGGCTCCCTATGCTGGCCACCCTCTTAACAACCCACTGCTTTCTCCCACCACATCCTGGACCAACCATCATAGCTACAGAATATGGGGCTGATGTAGGTACCGTTCTTCTCTATGGTATTGCTATAGCAATACCAACAGTATACATTACAGGCAATCTCTTTAGCCGTTTCATAGCTAAGATCTCTCCGCAAACCTTTACCAGACCAAGCAGTCACTCGGAAGAAGAAGATACCTCGATAAGGAGTGAGCAGGATCGCCCCCATTTTTTACTTTCACTCTTAGTAGCCCTACTACCAGTAATCCTCATAATATCCTCTACGATTGCTCGCACGCTAGCTAACCTATGGCATATTTCTGAAAGCCATTTTATCGTTCAATACATAGAGTTTATTGGCACCCCGTCCGGGGCCATGATTATCTCCCTCCTCTTCGCCATTTTCACCCTAGTTATCCTACGGGGCAAATCCATGAAAACAACTATGAATGCTCTCTCTAGTTCGGTTGCCTCCATCTCTATGATGCTCTTCATCACGGGTGCTGGTGGCGCCCTCAAGGAAACGTTCTTAGCAGGTGGGGTAGGCGATTACATCAACCAACTCTTTGCCTCTTCATCCGTATCACCACTCATTTTTGCTTGGGCTATTGCAGCTATCCTAAGAATTTCTCTAGGTGCTGCGACCGTTGCAGGCTTATCGGCTATCGGTATCGTTATGCCAATCCTAGGTAATCATGATGTTAATTTAGCCCTTCTAGCCCTAGCCACTGGAGCAGGTTCGACCATAGCATCTCACGTCAATGATCCTGGCTTTTGGATTGTAAAAGAATATTTTGGTCTAAGCCTAAAGGACATGTTTAAGACTTGGACCCTTATGTCTACAATAGCATCTATCTGTGGTCTGATTGGAGTCTTACTAATTAATGCTATAATAGGATGATAGTATCTTATCTCTTGATATATATATAATAAAAAGGACACGCCTCTTGGTGTGTCCTTTTAGTTTAATCAGCGAGTCTTTATCTATCCTTCTTCCCTTAGCTATACTGGGTGTTGTTCGTCGCTGGGGGGGGACTACCTAAAACCTTACGCGACGAACTCCGCGATTCACTCCCGTTTATACTTCGCTCCGCTCCTATAAACGGGGTTCTCTGTGGACCAGGCCGTCCTTACGTCTAACAACATAAATAATACTCCAGCAAGATTGGCTGGTGACGGCTCTCAGTAGATAGCCAGTTCAAGACTAGCAAAAAGAAAAAGGCCTACCTTTCGGTAGACCTTTCTCTTTTGCTTAATCAGCGACTTCCTATCCCAGCATGCATAGCTGTCGCTACGCTCCCCTATGCATGCTTAGAACCTGATGCAATGGCACTATGCGTCACTCCGTTCCTTTAGTGCCTATTGCCCTAGGTTTCCCAGGCCGTCCTTACATCTAACAGAACAAAGAATACTCCGGCAAGATTGGCTGGTGACGGCGCTCAGTAGATAACCAGTCCAATACTAGCAAAAAGAAAAAGGCCTACCTTTCGGTAGACCCTTTTCTTTTTGATTAATCAGCGACTTCCTATCCTCCCAGGCCGTCACCAGCCAAGTACTTTCGGCGTTTACGAGCTTAACTACTGTGTTCGAGATGGGAACAGGTGGACCCTCGTAGCTATCG
>URPV01000032.1 GCA_900549805.1 uncultured Veillonella sp. | reverse complement strand
CTTACATCAACCGGGCGAGCAGATTCGCTTGATGGAAGTATGTGGGACCCATACTGTATCCATTTTCCGGGAAGGTCTTCGTCAATTGTTGCCTGAAGGGATTGAACTGGTGTCTGGTCCAGGCTGTCCTGTTTGTGTGACCGACCAAGAGTATATGGATAAGGCCTTGGCCTATGCGGCCCAAGATGATGTGATTATCGCCACCTTTGGGGATATGCTCAAGGTGCCGGGCTCCCATTCTAGCCTCTCTCAAGCACAAGCTGAAGGCGCCCATATTCACATTATTTACACCCCTTTGGAAATTCTTGAATTGGGCCGTCAACATCCTGATAAGAAGATTGTTTTCTTGGCTATCGGTTTTGAAACAACCATTGCCATCATAGGGGCGACGGTAAAAGCTGTGGCTCAATCAGGCCTTAAGAATGTTTTCTTCTTGGTATCTCACAAGTTAGTTCCACCAGCTTTACGGGCTCTGTTGGACTCCCAAGAAGGTCACATTGATGGTTTTATCCTACCTGGCCACGTGTCTGTTATTATTGGGGAAAAACCCTACCAGTTCTTAGCTGATGACTATAAGATTCCTTCTTGCATAGCTGGTTTTGAAGGGGTAGAAATTCTTGCAGCTGTTGAGAATATTTTGGAACAAAGAAAGTCTGGCCACTTCTATGTAGGTAACTCTTACCATTCTGTGGTTGCTAAGGAAGGTAACCCTGTGGCTATCGCCATGATGGATGAGGTTTATGAAGTTTGTGATAATACCTGGCGGGGCATTGGGACAATTCCTAAATCAGGCCTTAGATTGAAGGGTCCGTATGCTCAGTTGGATGTGGAAAAGGTCCATCCTATTAGTATCGGCGATGTAGCAGCCGTTCCTAGTGGCTGTCAATGTGGTCGCGTATTGCAAGGTTTGGTAAAACCCAATGAATGTCCCCTCTTTGGTAAGGCTTGCACGCCAGATCACGCAGTAGGTGCTTGTATGGTTTCTGTTGAAGGATCTTGTGCAGCTTGGTATAAATATGGGTACGCCTCTGGCGGTCTCTCTTGGGAGGAATAATGGAACGAATTCGCTTAGTTCATGGTAATGGTGGTAAGTTTAGTCGTCAGCTTACAGAAGAACATATTCTTAAGTATTTTACCAATGATTTATTGGCAGAACTCCATGATGGGGCTCAATTTCCCGTAACGCAAGGTCGTATGGCCTTTACAACGGATTCCTATGTGGTACAACCGACCTTTTTCCCTGGCGGTAACATCGGTAAACTGGCTGTTTGCGGTACAGTTAATGATTTAACTATGAATGGGGCTATTCCTCAGTATTTATCCTGTGGCCTTATCTTGGAAGAAGGGTTCCCTATGGACCAGCTTGACCAAATTCTGGAAACCATGGCTGCCATGGCTAAGAAGGCTGGAGTACAAATCGTTACAGGTGATACTAAGGTGGTTAAGCAAGGGGAAGTAGACGGCATCTATATCAATACTGCTGGGGTTGGCCAAATTCCAGAGGGTATTGATATTCACCCTAGTCGTATTCAACCAGGTATGGATGTAATTGTATCCGGATCTATAGGAGATCATTCTATTGCTGTTATGGGGACCCGCTTCGGTTTAGAGCTATCCCCATCCATTAAGACGGATTGCGCTCCTCTTAATACGATGGTTCATGCTGTCTTGGATCAAGTTGGGTCTCAGGTGGCACTGCTCCGTGATCCCACGCGGGGTGGCTTGGGGACCGTCTTAAAGGAAATGGCCGTTCAAGGTAATGTAGGTATTGCCGTAGAGGAAAATACCATTCCTATTCATGACGAAGTTAAAGCTGTCTGCTCTATCTTAGGCTATGACCCACTTTACTTAGCTAATGAAGGTAAGGTAGTTATGATTGTTGATCCAGAAGTTACCGATCAAGTTTTATCGATCCTTCACTCCTTTGAAGAAGGACGCGAAGCGGCTGTTATTGGTAAGACCCTAGGTAAAAACCAAGGTAAGGTAGGATTGAAGACGGCTGTAGGTGGTATCCGTCTTATCGATGAACTAGGGGAAGATCAAGTGCCTCGCATTTGCTAATCGTTTATAAAATGTTGATAATTTATTCATAGGTGCTTTCCCCCTACTTGCTATAATACAGATTAAGTTGGGCCGGAAAGATACTAATAGGCCTCCTTTCTATGGCGAAGAAAGTCATAGTTTGGTACAATAGATAAAAGTCTTTTAAGAGGAGGATTCCTATGAAAAAGAAAATTATTGCGGCAGCCCTTGGGGTAACTATGGCTTTCACCATCGTAGGTGGCGTAGCTAATCAAGCACAAGCATTTAGCCTTGGCAATGTTCTCGGCAAGACGGTTAAGGTCGCTGGTATTGGCGCCCTTGTCCATAAATTCGGTCCACAAATTGATAGCTTCCTCAATAAATTGTTAAAGCAAAATAATTTGTCTACGACCTATACAACAGCGGTGGTACCAATTGTATCCGTTGGTAACAAGGGGTATATCGGTGCGGTTCAAGTAACAGGCCCAGCCTCTGAAATCGAACGAGTTAAAGCGGTGGCTCAAGTAGAAGGTTCCTTTGGCGGGGTGGCTCGTGTTAAGGGCCTCGTTCCAATCGATAGCACCAATCCTGTAGGAGCTTCCCGTATTCAAGGGGTTGGCGTATCCGCTATTATCGATTTCAAAATCTAATGATCCAGTAAGCACGGTTTGACCACCGTGCTTATTGTCCTGTTTATAAGGAGGTTTCTTATGAAAAAACACTTGGTAGCTCTTGTAATGACTTCTTTGATGGCTGGCTCTACGTTTGCGGCAGCACCAACAACAGTGATGGATAAAACCGCACATATGGAAACACAAATCTATGGTGATGTACAATCCGGTGCTATTTTAGACCGGGTTAATCAATTGGATACCACTGTATATGGATCTGAAAAGTCAGGTACAGTAAATGATAAGGTGGATCAGTTGTATGCTACTGTGGAAGGGGATGGAAATTCCATTCCTTTGGCTACCCAATTGTCCGTTTTAGAATACACATACCAACATAAGGCCACTCAAGGTTCCATGTTAGAACGATTGGATCGGTTGGACCGATCTGTTTTTGGTAAAATCCAAACGGGTACCTTACAAAGCCGTATTTCCAAGTTATCCTCCTCCGTTAATGGTTCTGATTTTAAAATGACTCCACAAGTTGGCACCATTCCTGTTGATAAGGTTTTCAAGGTTACCTTGGATCAAGATATCAATGCTAAGGTTAATAAGGTAGGAGATACTGTTAAGTTTACTGTAGCAGAAAATGTTATGGATGGTGATGTTTTACTTGTCCCAGCAGGTACTGCAGGGACCGGTACCATTACGACCGTTCGTAAGCCAGGTCCATTTGGTCGCAATGCTAAATTAGATATTCGCTTTGATCATATTCCTGCTATTGATGATACTGAATTCGTTGCTGTACAAGGACAAGAAGCACAAGCCAAGGCTAAGGAAGAAGCCAAGAAGCAACAAATTAAATCCGGTGGTGCTTCTGTAGCTGGTGCCGTATTACTTGGTCCTGTTGGCCTTGTGGGGGGCGCTTTTATCAAAGGCGCTAATATTAATTTGCCAGCGGGTACGGATATCTATGTACAACCGGAATCTCCTGTGACAATCCAAGGTGTCGTTATTGGTGGAGATGGTCTTAACCATGCTAATGATTTGGTTAATGCCACTAAGGTTTCCGAAACCGCACCAGATGATGTGGATGCAGTGACTGGTGAAACTATTGATGACGTGGATAATTCAGCTGATCAAGGCGCAGATGATGCCAGTGATGTAGAGGATACTACAGATGCAGATGCTGAGGATAAGGTTGATCGTGACGATGAATTGGATTCCGATTCCGTTGTTCCTGAAAGTAAACCAGCTGTTAATGTATCGCAACCGATTGCTGTTGTAAAACGGTCTTAATATAGGAGTGTAACGAGAGTATGAAAAAGCAAAAAGCCCATTTGGCCTTGGCTGCTAGTGTTTTGTGCGCTGTGCAAATGGGGTATGTGCAGGCTGCAGGTCAAACAGGTATGTTTGGTACTACTGTTCCCACAGAATACCAAACGGATATCAATAATGAGCTGGCTTCCTATCCTGGTGAACTGCGAGATAACCAAGCCTATGATACTTCCACCATTCGTGTAGTTCGTCGGGATAGTGAAGTAAAAAAAATGACGGCGGAAGGCTTACCTACCCGCATAGACGCGGACTATATGCGGTATAAAGGGAATACAGGTGATATCGAAGCTTCTGGTGATGTAGTAGTAACCCAAGGCACTAAAGAGTTGCGGGCACCACGTGTAACGGGCAATGTGAATACGCAGGAGTATAACACAGCCGGAGGTCCTTATAGGTTCTTGGAAGATGGTGGTAAGTCTAAGAACATGAGCGGTGACTCATTGGCTTATCAAGCAGCGACCCAGTCCATGCAATCGACTAATGTAACAGGTTTCTCTGATCCTTATTATTTTAAGGCTAATAATGTAGATTTTAAGAATAATGTAGGACATATTGATAAGGGAATGGTAACTACCAAGCATGCCATGGCCTGGAAACATACGCCTGACTACCGCATTGAAGGGGAGGATATCGTAGTGTATCCGAACGATAAGGCTGTTATTAAGCATCCTACCTTCTATATTAAGAATACAAAGATTTTATCTTTGCCATCCTATACGGCATCGTTGCGTCATGATAAAGAGGGTAAGTTCTCGGCCTTTTCCTTGTTGCCACGCCCTATGTATGATTCTGGTAACGGTATTGGCTTGTATGCTAATATGGCTATACCGACAGGTCGTAATGGGGAATGGTACGCTAATTATAAGCTCCTTTCTAAAGTGGGCTTTAAACCTGATATTGGCTACCGTCGTTTCCTTCCTTGGGGGGAAGCGTCCTTTGGTTACTCTAAGGATGATGCAACTTTTCGTGATGAAAAAGTGTGGGTAGAAAAAATTGGTGAGCTTAAGGTGGATACGAATGCGTATCACTTAGGTGATACTAAGCTTACTATCCGCGGTGGTGCATCTGGGGGCTACTGGAAAGAAGGGGATACCAAGGGTATGCACTATAAGTACTATGGTGAGTTAAGTCATGATGCACTTAAACCTTGGACTAATGCTAACTTCCGTTTCTTTGGTGGTTACCAACGTGACTTCTACAAGGCTGATGGTGGCGTGGTTAGATCTATGCCATATTGGGGTGCTAGGATTAACCAAAAGGTAAACAACCGCTTAGATCTCTGGGCTGGCTATACGCAGCACAATCTTGGTGCTACCCATTCTCCATATCCATTTGATGAAGTGGAAATTCCTAAAGAACTTACTTATGGTGGGACAGTTCACTTGACCGATAAGGATGATGTTTCCATTAATATTCGTCAAAATGCAGAAAATGGTAATATCGAATATAAGAACTTGACCTATCATCGTGATCTTCACTCCTTTGATGCTTACTTCACTTATAAGGCTGTGCAAAAGACTTGGGAAATGAAGTGGACCGCTAAGGACTTCTAAGTTATATGGACTATGTGTAGTGTGATTTAAAAGAGGGATAACTATGAAGAAAGTACGAAAAGCGGTTATACCTGCGGCTGGTTTTGGAACTCGGTTTCTACCAGCCACTAAGGCACAGCCTAAGGAAATGCTGCCTATTGTAGATACACCGGCTATCCAATATATAGTACAAGAGGCAATTGATTCTGGCATTGAAGAAATTCTGATTATCACCGGACGTACTAAGCGGTCTATTGAAGATCATTTTGACTCCAATATGGAGTTAGAGACTCTTCTTCAAGCACAGGGTAAGGATAAGCAACTAAAGATGGTACAGAATTTGGCGGATATAAAGGTTCACTTTATCCGTCAACGGTCTCCTAAGGGCTTAGGCGATGCTGTGCGTTGTGCAGAAGCTTTTGTAGGGGATGAACCCTTTGCAGTTCTCTTAGGAGATGACATCGTTTATAATCCTAAGAAACCTTGTCTGAAACAATTGATTGACTGCTTTAATGAACATGAAGGCATCGTGTTAGGGGCCCAATTTGTCCCTCAAGACAAGGTGTCTTCCTATGGTATCGTATCAGGCCAGCCTATTAATGATAGCCTATATAAGGTGACAGGTTTGGTAGAGAAGCCTAGTAAGGAAATGGCCCCTTCCAATTTGGCTGTCTTAGGCCGCTATATTTTGACACCAGATATCTTTGAAATCTTGGCCCATACAAAGCCTGGGGCGGGTAATGAAATCCAATTAACAGATGCTATTGCCACCTCTAAGCAAGATAAGTATGCCTTGGCTTATGAGGGCATCCGTTACGATACAGGAGATAAACTAGGTTATCTCAAGGCCACTGTTGAATTTGCCCTCCGCAATGAAGAATTGGGAGATAAATTCAAAGAGTATTTGAAGTCTCTAGACCTATAATATTTGTAGTTCGTAAGCTTAAGCATCTAAAAAATAGTAGGCCTATGGAAGTGATGAAGAAAGACTAGGAATGCCTAGTCTTTTTCTTTATGCTTATTGTCAACCGATAAAAGTTACATAAAGTTGACTGAAATAAAGATTATCACTATAATAGTTTCATGATTGCTTTTTACTGTTTACTTAACTAGGCCTAGTAAAGTGGACAATCTTTGTTTGTATATAATTAGGAGGCTCTTATGTCAATGTCCGTGAAAAAACTGACCAAGATGGCCTTATTTGTGGCCCTATTGGTAGTATCTGCCTATCTATCCATTCCTTTGCCCCATCCTATTCCGCCTCTGACCCTTTTAACCATGACTGGTTGTTTGATAGCCCTTGTGATGACGCCTAGCGAGACCTTTCTTATTTGTTTAGTCTATGTCGTTTTAGGGGCCGTAGGCCTACGTGTTTTCGCTAATGGGGAAGGGGGCCTTGGGGTTATCCTTAACTATAAGGGTGGCTATATCCTCTCCTGGCCGATTGCCTATACCATACTGTCGGCACTCAAGGGGAATAAAGCCCACTGGCTAGCTTATGGTTTACGTTCCCTAGTGACCATACCGATCATTTACGCCATGGGTGTGGGTGGCCTTATGATCGTATTAGGCCTGGACCTAAAAACCGCTTGTATGACGGGGGCTTTTCCTTTCATTCCAGGAGATATTATTAAGTGCTTAATCGCAGGATTCCTAGCATGTAAAATTAAGCGCTTATAGGACTATAAGCGTCGAGTAAGAGTGGTTACATAAATTTATCTCATAAGCCTTTCTAAGCGTATACAAAATGCTATAATAGTTAAAAAGAATGACACCCCTAGGGGTGTCATTTGTTGTTGTTAATGCTAGTTGTTATAGGAGTGGGTTATGCAAATCAACCACGCTAGTTTACATATATTTGATTTTACTGCTGGTTTAGCAGTTTACTCAGAACATGAACTTAAGATAGGGGATCAATCCATTCAAGATTACCTAGTTTCCCATGTAAGTAAAGCTTTTAGAGATCCTGCTTGTAGGACGGGGACTCTCAATCCAGGGGGAATGGTCGCTAAATGGATTCAGGCTTATAAGGAGGGCACTCTATCATTTATAGAGTTGTCTAAACACATGGGTGAGCGAACTTTTGACTATATGAAACAAGCTACGGAAGGATGTATTATTGATACCATCGTCTGTGAGGCTGTTACCGATCGATCGTATCTCTGTCTCCTCCAATGCCAAGCTCATGATGCCTATACTCATCAACTTTTTTCCGAAGATGATGGGTCCCTAGCGACGGAACTTGTTCCTCATAAAGCCGTTCTTCCAACGGCAACGCAAAAGTTGCGGGCCTATTTGGCTATTGATATGGACGATTATTCTACCAAACTCTTTGAACCAAAGGGTCAATATGATGGAGAGGTCACCTATATATTGGCCGACCGAGTTCTACAAATTGGGACACAACAATCTACGCGAGATACCATTCGAAAGGTGCAGAAAATAGTAGATAAGGTGGCAGAAGCCCATGAATCTGATGGGGTAGAGGCTCTGGCCAAAACAAAGTCCTTCATAGCAAAGAATGCGGAAGTATCTGATACCTTGGACCCTGTACGGATTGTGGAAGAGGTCTTTACTAATAGCATACAAGTGGAAGCGGCTAAAAAAGAGCTAGAAGAAGAACATATGCTGGCCCCGTTACCGGTCAATCGCGACTTTGCAACTAGGGTGGGGCAGATGCATAAAATTAAGTCATATACGGGGATTGAGATCTCTTTTCCCGTGGAATATATTAAAAAGCGAGACTTTATTGAGATTGTGACTAACGATGATGGCTCTCTTCGGATAGAGGTAAAGAATATTAACAAAATTATCAATAAGTAGGAGGTTAGTTATGTCTAAAAAAGATAAACATAAGAAAACCAACGCTTTACGTATGTTAGATACTCATAAGGTGACCTATGAAATCTCTGAGTATGAGTGGGAGGATGGTCGCAATACAGGCCTCCATGTAGTAGAAGCGTTAGGGTTGGAGGCGCCACAGGTTTTCAAGACACTCGTGGGCAAGGGGGCTAAAACGGGCCCTGTTGTTTTCTGCATTCCCGTAGCAGAGGAATTGGATCTCAAACAAGCAGCCCGTGTATCAGGAAATAAGTCGGTGGAGTTAATCCATGTTAAGGATCTCTTGGATTTGACTGGTTATCTTCGAGGTGGCTGTTCGCCTGTGGGTATGAAAAAGGCCTTTCCAACCTATTTTGATGCGACTATGGAAAATTTTGACCAAGTTTATGTTAGTGCGGGCCTTCGAGGCATGCAGATGAAGGTTGATCCTCATGCCTTAGCAGGGGTTGTAGATGCTAGCTTTGCGCCCTTGACCATAGCGGAAACACACGGAGATGGTAATCATGGCTAAGAAGTATTACGCTGTTAAGGTAGGTCGCCAAGTAGGGATTTACCAGACTTGGGCAGACTGTCAAAAGCAAGTAACAGGCTATAGCGGTGCTATTTTTAAATCCTTCTCCACTCTAGAGGAGGCGGAGGACTTTATAGGTAGTACTAAAGGCCAACCCCTGGGTGGTTTTTTGGATGATCCAAAAGAGACAAGCTTACCTTATGGCCCCCACGTCCTAGTAGCCTATATTGATGGATCTTTTGATAAGCATCTTGGCGTCGTGGGTTCTGGAGGGGTTATCTTTTACCAGGGGCAGGAGGAAGAATTTTCCTTTGGCACTAAGGATCCCCAGTATACGGAGTTTTGGAATGTAGCTGGTGAATTATTGGCGGCTATGCACGTAATAAATTATGCGCTTAAGAAGGGAGCTAAGGCCTGCGCCCTCTACTATGATTATATGGGTATCGAGATGTGGGCAACCCAGGCTTGGAAACGGAATAATGCCCTTACACAGGCTTATGCTAAATTTGTCCAAGAAGCTATGAAGTCTATGACGATCCACTTTCACAAGGTAGCTGCTCATACGGGTGATACCTACAATGAAAGGGCGGATATACTGGCTAAAGGTGGGCTTAGTAAGGCTAAGTAGAGGGATTTGTGCTATACTTATGGGCGTAGTGGACTGAACTCCTAACTTTATCTAAGTAATGCTTGTTTTATATAGGCATATAGAAGTTGGCTTAGTATGTCCTTGAACATGGATAAAAGGAGTAATATGAATATTATCGTAACTGGAGGGGCCGGTTTTATCGGGTCTCATCTGGTAGACCGTTTAATTAATGATGGTCATAGGGTCCTTGTAATCGACAATTTATCGACTGGACTTAAGGCCTTTGTTAATGATCGAGCAGAATTTCTTCAAATGGATATTCGAGACCCAAAGTTGGGGCAAGTTTTTTGTGATTTCAAGCCGACTTATGTTTTTCATGAGGCTGCCCAAACCATGGTGCCGGATTCTATGAAGGATCCAGCCAATGACTGTGATATTAACTTAAAAGGGCTTATCAATGTCTTAGAGGCTTGTCGTCAAGCTGGTGTTGAGAAGATTTTGACACCTTCTTCAGCAGCTGTGTATGGTGATTTGGATAGTTTACCCCTCACTGAAAAGATGACAGGGCAACCAACATCTTTTTATGGACTCACTAAAATGACCATGGAGCACTATTTGAGGATTTATCAGGAAGCCTTTGGCTTGGATTATATTTGCTTCCGCTACTCCAATGTGTATGGGTCTCGTCAAGGCGATGGGGGCGAAGGTGGTGTTATTTCTATTTTTGCTAAATTAGCTGTTCAGGATAAGACCCTTCAGATTTTTGGAGATGGTCAGCAAACGCGTGACTTTATCTATGTAGACGATGTGGTAGAAGCCAATATATGTGGGATGAACCATAAGGCGGTAACGGGTGTCTTCAATGTGTCCACCAATAAGGGGGTTTCTGTAAATAGTCTTGTTAAGGCCTTCAATACAGTGACCGGTAAAGAATTGTCTGTAGCCTATGGACCGGAACGAACTGGAGACATTCGTCATTCTCGCTTAGATAATGAGAAGGCAAAGGTAGAACTTGGTTTTACTGCTAAGGTGTCCCTTGAGGAAGGCCTTGTGACAACCTATGAATATTTTTTACAGAATAAGTAGGCGCCTATGTTGACCTATGTGATGATTGGTCTAGGTTTGTGGAACCTTATTGTTACTGCTATCTATGGCCTAGATAAGTTCTTTGCCGTGAAAGAAAAGCAACGGATTTCAGAGTTTAGCCTCCTCTTTTTGGCCTTTTGTTTTGCTGGACTAGGAGCTCTTTTGGGTATGGTTCTATGCCATCATAAGACAAGAAAGTGGAAGTTTAGGGTTCTTATACCCTTGGCGGTTCTATGGGAGACATTTTCTTTGGGCTATGCCTATTTTTACTTCTCCTAAGGGATTGTTTGTATGGGATATGTGTGAAGGGAAAAGTTAGTCATGAAAGAAATGGAACTGCCCTCTGGCTTTAGCATAAACTATGAGGGCATCCTCAACGACTGGGCTGTTACAGAGGCTGACTTGGCAGGGCTTAATCCGCAGTTGGGTGAGCTCTGGTTGGCCAGTGATCGCTTGCGTCAAGATGGCATCGTTGATGGGCACTTATCTAAGGATGGCGCCCCTGAGCCTGTCCTATTTTCGCGTCTACCTTATGTTGAAGAAGGGGCTATCAATACGCCTGCTGTTATGGATGAATTGGATCAATTGGGCTCCTATGCGAGGGAGAATATTGATACGGTTGTATCCTTTGGTATCGGCGGGTCCTATTTAGGTAATAAGGTTCTCTTTGATGTTCATGGGGGGCCTTTCTGGAACGCCATGACCGCCAAGGAACGAAATGGCTATCCCACTATTCACTTCGCGGGGCACACTGTTGATGCCCGCTATATCCAAGGTCTATGTAAATCTTTGAAACAGAGTCAGATGCATAAGCAGTTGACTGATGGTTTTGAATCTCCTTATAAGGTTATGTTGGTGGTCATCTCTAAGTCTGGTTCTACCATAGAGCCTATGGCTAACTTTATGGTTGTAGAAAAGTACCTTAAGGAGGCAGGCATAGACTATGAAGTGGTTGTGGTAACAGATACTCGAGAGGGGCAAGCACCAACGATTCTAAGAGATATGGCTGATAAAAACCATTGGCGGGTCTTTTCCGTTCCTCATGGTGTGGGGGGGCGCTTCTCCATATTCTCTGAAGTAGGCCTGGTAATGGGAGCCCTCATGGGCTTTGATATCCATCAATTTTTGACTGGTGCTAGAGCTATGGATCAGGCTTGTCAACATCGGGATATCTATCAGAATCCAGCCCTTTTATCAGCAGCCCTCAAATATGTAGCTGCTGAAAAGTATGGCCGTCATATAGAAGTCTTTATGCCGTATGGTCAATGTTTACATTCCTTATCTGACTGGTATGTACAACTTTTGGCAGAATCTCTGGGCAAACACCGAGCAGATGGAAGTCTTTATGGCCGGACACCGGTGGCTGCAGTGGGCACTACTGATATGCATGCCCAGGTACAAGAACATCAAGAAGGTCGATTGGATAAGGTTGTCCAATTTATTAAGGTTAAAGAGTGGGCGGAAGATATTACAGTGCCAGATACTTATGCCTCCTATCCTAAGGTTGATGTCTTTGCTAACACAGGGCTAACCGATATTTTAAATGTGGCCTTGGACTCTAACCGTGAGGCCTTATCCTCTGATCATCGCTTTAACATGACCGTAGAGATTCCTCAGTTGAATGCCTTCTATTTAGGACAGCTTATGTATATGTACTGCTGGGCGATTTTCTTTGAGTCTCAGTTAGCAGGTGTAGATGCCTTTGATCAACCAGGTGTAGAGGTTTATAAACGATTGTTAGGGCCTAAATTGCAGGTTGTAAAGGAGAAATAAGATGAATATTCTCGTTACTGGTGGGGCCGGTTATATTGGGTCCCACACTGTTCGCGCTCTTCTTAGGGCTGGATATAAGCCTATTATTGTGGATAATTTATCTCGCGGCCATAAGGCGTCCGTACCAGATGGAGTGGTTTGTCTAGAAATGGATATAGCCGATTCTGCTATGGTGAAGGTCATGAAGGACTACTCTATCGAAGGAATCATGCATTTTGCGGCTCATTCCCAAGTAGGGGAATCGATGGTTCATCCTTCTATTTACTATGAAAATAACGTAGTTGGTTCCTGGAAACTTATTGAGTCTGCACGCAAAGCTGGGGTTAACTATTTTGTTTTCTCTTCTACTGCTGCTGTTTATGGGGAACCAGAAGAGGTCCCTATTAAGGAAAGTGCTAAACTTAATCCAACAAATGTTTATGGGCGAACCAAGTTGATGATTGAGCAAATCTTGGAAGACTATAGTAATATTTATGGCATGACCTATGTGGCTCTTCGTTATTTTAATGCGGCTGGGGCTGATCCGTCTGGCCTAATTGGGGAAGACCACAGCCCTGAGACTCATTTGATTCCTCTTGTATTATCCGCGGCCTTGGGAATACGCCCTAATATTACCGTCTTTGGACAGGATTATGATACCGCTGATGGGACTTGTGTTCGTGATTATATTCATGTAAATGACTTGGCCTCTGCGCATGTATTGGCTATGGATTATTTAGCTAAAGGCCATGAATCAACCGTGTTCAATTTAGGTTCTGGTGAAGGTTTTTCCGTGAAAGCTATTATAGATACCGCTAAGGTTATAACTGGAATTGATTTTCCTGTAGTTTATGGGGAACGACGTGCCGGTGATCCATCGACTCTGATTGCTTCTTCACAGAAGATTAAGGATACATTGGGTTGGGAGCCAGTCTATTCCAATGTAAATGATGTGATTGCTGATGCTTGGAAGTGGCATCAAGCACATCCTTATGGCTATAATGATAAAAAGCGGTAAACTTTGCTATATGGTGCTAGTGTATTTTGGTTGCTGAGGTAGGAGGGACCAGTTTTAGGGCCCATATGATATAAAAAGTGATTGATAGTCACATTTATAGGAAACTTTATAAAGACTCCGAATTACTTAGGTAATGAGGAGTCTTTTTTTGCCTCTTAGACCTCTATGACGGTATAGGGACTAGGTATTGTGATGTGAGGATTGTTTCTTATGGATGAACTAATAGTACATATACGAGCTTGGTATGAAACTTGGAAAGATAAAATTCGAGTTACCTGGGTTAGGGGTAAGTGGTGGT
>URPV01000031.1 GCA_900549805.1 uncultured Veillonella sp. | reverse complement strand
CACCCCTAGGGGTGCCTTTTTGCGTTATGTCATAGAGTAGATGTCTTCAGTTGATGTGTTATGGAATGACCGAAGACTGGGATTAGCTTAACCTAATCCTTACGACCACAGGGTGGTATAGAGTAAGTAGAAAAAATGAGGCTCCTAAGAGCCTCTATTTTTCAAGCTGTGTTAGCGACCTATTAAAGAGCGTTAACTTTTGCAGCCAAGTTAGCTTTTTTACGAGCAGCTGTATTTTTGTGAAGAACACCTTTGTTAGCAGCTTTATCGATTACGGATGTAGCCTTGATGAAAGCAGCTTTTGCTTCTTCAGCTTGACCAGCCGCAACAGCTTCTACAGTTTTACGAGTAGCTGTACGAACTTGAGATTTAACTTGTGCATTTTTTGCACGGCGTTCAGCGTCAGTTTTCACGGAGCGGATGCTAGATTTGATGTTTGGCAACGTAGTCACCTCCTCTTACTAAAGATACTTTTCCTGAATGATTATATCATAGGGCTTAGGTTGATGCAAGGCTTTTCCCACCCATTTATGAGGCCTAATTATGGTATAATAAAGCATATATTTCTATGAGGTGAATTATGAAAAAATTAATGATAATAGATGGCTCTTCTTTACTTTATAGAGCCTTTTTTGCCCTCCCTCCTCTCAAGTCTGCTACAGGGCAACCGACCAATGCCGTGTATGGGTTCATGACCATGCTCATCAAACTCTTTGAAGACTTACAACCAGATTATACGGTGGTAGCCTTTGATAAGGGAAAGGTGACCTTCCGTACCGATATGTATAGTGATTACAAGGGGAATCGTCCTGATGCACCAGACGACTTGCGGCCACAGTTCCCCTTAATCCGCGAAGTCCTACAAAGTCTTGGCATTGTCGTCATCGAAAAAGAAGGCTTTGAAGGGGACGATATCATTGGGTCACTATCCAAGAAATTGGCTGGTCCTACTATGCAGGTCCACATTATTACAGGCGATCGTGACACCTTGCAGTTAGTTGATAAGCATGCGTCTGTTATGCTCACCAAAAAGGGTATTTCCGACATGCTAGAGGTGACGACCGACAACATGACCGACCTCTATGGGTATGGACCGGATAAGGTTATTCAAATGAAAGCCCTCATGGGCGACTCCTCCGATAACATTCCAGGTGTTCCAGGGATAGGGGAGAAAACGGCCCTCAAACTGATTACCGCCTATGGTGATCTAGATGGTATTTATGATCACTTAGATGAGGTGTCCGGCAAGAAATTGAAAGAGCGCTTAGAAGAGCATAAGGACCTGGCCTACTTGTCTCGCACCTTGGCAACCATTAAAACAGATATGGACTTGGAAGCTCAGCCGGAAGATTTTGTTGTCAATTATCATCCTACAGAGGTGGAACCACTCTTTCAACAATTGGGCTTTTCTAAGCTAACGCCACGCATGACCAAGGCCTTAGGAGGGCAAGACTTGGGTGGGGCAGACTCCCTCTTTGGCAGTCTTGATGAGGTTGAATCTATCTCCTATAAGGGGCTGGAGGGTCTTACTAAAGACTACTATCAAGGTAAGGCCTTAGCCGTACATTTAACTTGTGATGGTAAAAACCCATTCTTAAGCATTAAACAGGCTTTTCTCTACAATGGGGATGAAGCGATTGTCTTAGATGGGGTGGATCAAAAGCAGGTGGAAGGCCTATATGAAGCCTTGCAGGGAGCCTCCTCAATCATTACTAGTCAGGCTAAAGACCTCTTGCAGGTCTTCGATTTAGATAAGCCTGCAAATATAGGTCTCAAGGATAAGGCGGGACAAGCTCGTCTATTTGACCTCAGCCTTATGGCTTATCTCTTAGATCCAACGCGGACCAATTACGGCATTCTCTACCTGACAGAGCGCTTCCAAGTGCCGTCCATTCGACCTGTAGGAGGGGACCAAGAATCGCTCTCTATGGTTATGGCCCTCTTTGCTATGGCTGAGACGGCAAAAGAAGCTCTACGGGCAGAAAACTTATGGGATCTCTATGCAGACATGGAACTGCCCCTTGTACGAACCCTATTAGTTATGGAAAAGAATGGCATCTATATAGATCCTGATAAGTTAGCGGCAACTCGTATTCAATTCAAGGCGGAAGTTCAGGAACTACAAGAGGATATCTACTCCTTAGCTGGGGAGACCTTTAATATTAATTCCCCTAAACAATTAGGTCTTGTTCTCTTTGAGAAATTAGGCCTTACTGTAGTAAAGAAGACAAAGACAGGTTATTCTACAGATGCTGAAGTTTTAGAAGTGCTTCGTCCAGAACATCCAATTATTGAGAAGATTTTGGCTTATCGGTCTGTGACCAAGCTATTGTCCACCTATGTGGAAGGCTTGGGACTTCTCATCAATGAACAGACACATCGAATTCACACTAGCTTTAACCAAATGGTAACAGCAACTGGGCGGTTGTCATCTTCTGAGCCTAACCTCCAAAATATCCCTGTACGAACAGAAAAGGGACGACAAATTCGGGCTCTCTTCCTACCGGGGCAAGGCTATGACTACCTAGTATCGGCCGATTACTCCCAAATCGAACTGCGGATTTTGGCCCACCTCTGTGGTGATGAAGCGCTTATTAAAGCCTTCCAAGAGGGGGCTGATATTCATCGATTCACAGCCGCTGAAGTCTTGGGCAAAAAGCTTGAGGATGTGACTAGTGAGGAACGGTCCCATGCTAAGGCTGTTAACTTTGGTATCATCTACGGCATTTCAGACTTTGGCCTCTCCCGAGATCTAGGTATTTCTAGAAAGGCGGCTAAGGATTATATTGAACTGTATTTTAGTCGCTATCCTAAGGTGCGGGCCTATATGGACCAAGTCATTGCCAAGGCCCATGAAGAAGGCAAGGTCATGACCATGTTTGGTCGGATTCGCGCCCTAGATGATATCAATAACCGTAACTTTAATCGCCGGTCTTTTGCGGAGCGGATGGCTATGAATACGCCTATTCAAGGCTCTGCAGCAGATATTATAAAATTGGCTATGAATCAGGTTGAAGCTCGTTTGGAAGCTGAGGGCTATCAATCCCGTATGCTGCTTCAAGTACACGATGAGTTACTACTAGAGGTGGTGGCATCTGAAAAAGAAGCGGTGGAAGGTCTCTTGCGGGAGGTTATGGAAGGTGTTGTTAGCCTATCTGTGCCTTTAGTTGTCGATGTGAATGCGGCCAAGGACTGGGCTCTCGTTAAGTAGGGGTTCTGATAGAGGAGATTCTATGTATAAGATTGGATTAACTGGCGGTATAGCTAGTGGTAAGTCGACTGTTTTGAATTGGTTTAAGAATCATGGCATAGCTTATGTGGATGCTGATGTGGTGGCACGGGATATTGTTGAGTCTGGTAAACCAGCCCTAGATGAGTTGAAAAAGGCCTTTGGTCCTAGCGTCATCTTGCCGGATGGGACTCTTAACCGCCGGGCCTTGGGGGATATAGTCTTTCAAGATAAGGATAAGCTAGCAATCCTCAATAGCATCTTTAAAAAGTACTTAAGTCAGGCCTTTCAAGAGGCAGCGGACCAGTTTGAAAAGGCTGGCGCTAAAGCTTGTATCTTTGATGTGCCCCTCTTGATTGAACATGATTATTATAAGGACATGGATGAAGTTTGGTTGGTCTATGTAGATCCTAAGTCTCAACTAGAGCGTCTTATGGCTCGCAATAATTTTGATGAATCCCAGGCCAAAGCCCGTATAGGGGCTCAAATGAACTTGGATGATAAGAAGGCTTACGCCCAAGAAATTATCGACAATAGTGGTGATCAAGAAGCCTTAGATAAGACCTTAGCGTCTTTTTGGGATAAGAAAAAGCATCTTTTTAGCCGCTAGATTGCTCAATTAATTGATAATCCATTAAATTCATGAGGTAGTGTAGTGAAAGTAAACACTTATTTTGCTTGGTTGGCTATCATTCTAGGTTGCTATTACTGGCAGTATGGTCAGCCGTACCTAGCGCGGGCCTGGGCCTATCCTCACACCCATGATCGTCTCATAGCAAGGGCCGCTGGCGATCAGGATGTGTCCCCAGCTCTTATTCATGCCATTATCCTTCAAGAGTCTAAGTACCAAGAAGATGCTCAGTCTGGGCGAGGGGCTCTAGGGCTTATGCAACTCATGCCGGATACAGCCCACTGGATTGGAGAAAAATTAGATATGGAGGACTTGACGGACGACCATCTAAGTCATCCAGAAACCAATATACGACTAGGGTCTTGGTATATAGGCTATCTCTTGAAGGAATATCATGGGAATGAAATTTTAGCATTAGCTGCCTATAATGCTGGTCACGGTCATGTCGATCAGTGGATGGAAGATAAGGGTTGGGGTTATGATTTTAATGATCTATCAGCCATCCCTTTTCCAGAAACCCGCAACTATGTTGAACATGTATTAGACTACGAAAGAAAGTATGAGGAACTTTATGGAAACCATCCTTGAGGCAGCTCGCCACCTAGATTATTCCTGGCTGCCGGAAAGAGTGGGGGCCTTTCGCCTTGTAGTGGACAAGGAACTTGACCAGGAGGCCAACTTGGTTCGTTATTTTCATTATGAAAATGATTTAGGCTGGCGATGGGATGCAGTTTATGACCAAGAGGTTCAAGATTATACAGTCCGCATCACCATGCCCTTATTTGAATTTGTAGATATCACCTTTGGGCGCGATAATTTTGAAGAATTTTGGGCCTGCTTACAAGAGCGAGCAGTTCAAGAACTGACCCGACTTTTGGTGGAACCAAGCCAGAACTTCTGCTTGGAATATAAGGACGCAGGAATTGCGGACTGGGATTTTTCTCAGGCCATGCCAGAAGAAGTCTGTGGCTTTGTGAGGGATATAGATCCTAAGCATGGGGTTCGTATGATTAATGGGTCTTATATTATTGGTGAGTATAGGAAGATGGATGATCGGTCCGGTCTTCTCCTCTTCTTTAATATGCTGCGCCGCGAATTTTTTGCAGAGTTACGGATTCATAACTATCCGGAGATTAACCATGATCTGGATGCTAGCAATATAGATGGTCTTGAAACGGCCCTTAAGGAACAATTAGTTCCTATCTTGGAAGAGTTAGAATCTCGCCTCTAAAAAGTAGAGATGAAGACTTTGAATTGCAGGTCTACAATTGCATAAAATAAGGGACTATGCTATACTGTAGTTGAACTTTTATACTAGCTTTTTAAAAGAGTGGGCTTTGGCTCACTCTTTCCTTTATAATAGAAGAAAATAAGGAGGCGAAGACTGTGAAAAGAGACGCTGTTGAAGAACTCGTATCGACTATCGTGGAAGCTATTATAGCCGACACTGATATGGAACTAGTTGACGTCGAATATGTTCGTGAACGGGACTGGTATCTTCGGGTTTACTTGGATAAGCCGGGAGGCATCGACTTGGATGACTGCCAATTGGTCAGCCAACAATTGAGCCAAAAACTGGATGAGGAGGATCCTATTACAGATAACTATATGTTAGAAGTATCTTCTCCCGGTTTGGATCGGGCTTTGAAAAAGGATAAGGACTTTATCCGATACAATGGTCGGGATGTGGATATACAATTGTTTAAACCCCTGGAAGGGTCCAAACAATATACAGGCCAACTCAAGGGTTTCACCGATAAGACTATCGATATCATGGTGGATGACAGCCTTATTACTTTTGAAAGAAGTAGTATAGCGCAAATTCGTTTGCATTTAGATTTTTAAATCATCTTGGAGGACTAATAGTGAGTCAAGAATTAATTCAAGCAGTTGCTGTATTGACTAAAGAAAAAGGTTTTGCACCAGAACTAATCTTCACATCCTTGGAAGATGCCCTAGTTCAAGCCTATAAAAAGGAAGAGCGGGCTAATCCGGAAGCGCGTGTAGAAATCAACCGCGAAACGGGAGCTTTTACCGTATTCGCTAAGAAAACAGTCGTTGACCAAGTGGAGGATCCAGAATTGGAAATCTCCCTGGAGGATGCGCAAAAGATTCACAAAAACTACGAAGTTGGCGATACCGTTGAAATCGATGTAACACCTAAAAACTTTGGTCGCTCTGCAGCACAAGCAGCTAAACAAATGCTCATCCAATCCCTTAAGGAAGCAGAACGGTCTGTGGTATATGATGAATTCTCCGAACGGGCAGGGGATATCGTAACCGGTATCATTACTCGGGTAGATGGCCGTAATGTCTTCATCGACTTGGGTAAGACAGAAGCTATTTTGCCAGCTAGTGAGCAAATTGAAAGCGAAAGCTATCACGAAGGGGACCGCATTAAATGCTATATCGTGGAAGTTAAAAAGACTACACGGGGTCCACAAATTATGATTTCTCGTACCCATCCAGGCCTCTTAAAGCGCCTCTTCGAATTGGAAGTACCTGAAATCTATGAAGGAACTGTAGAACTCAAATCCGTTGCCCGTGAACCAGGGGCACGGTCCAAAATTGCCGTATACTCCCGAGATGAAAATATCGATGCTGTTGGTGCTTGTGTAGGCCCTCGCGGTCAACGGGTACAAACAATTGTGGATGAATTGCATGATGAAAAAATTGATATCGTTAAGTGGTCTGAAAATCCAGCAGAATATATTGCTAATTCTTTGAGTCCAGCTAAGGTCGTATCCGTAGAGGTAAACGAAGAAGACAAGACGTCCCGCGTTGTCGTTCCAGACTATCAATTGTCCTTGGCCATCGGCAAAGCTGGTCAGAATGCACGGTTAGCAGCAAAATTAACCAACTGGAAGATCGATATTAAATCTGAATCCCAAGCGAAAGAAGAAGGATTTGATGGCGATATCATCGCTTCTCTTGGTTAGGAGAGTGCTATGAAGACTAAAGCGCAACCCATGCGGACCTGCGTAGGCTGTGGGCAGCCCTTCGTAAAAAGAGACTTGCTCCGCATAGCCATGAATGCAGAGGGCCAAATTCACATTGACCCTACGGGTAAGGCGCCAGGCCGAGGTGCTTATATATGTCCTAAGCTAGATTGCTTGGAGGCGGCCTATAAGGGTCGGAAGTTGGAACGGTCTTTTAAAGGTCCTGTGTCCAAGGAAATATATGAAGCCCTGTGGACGGAGTTGAATCATGAGTAAGGTCATGAACTTACTAGGCCTAGCCCAACGGGCGGGCAAGGTGGTATCTGGGGATTTTATCGTAGAGAAAGCTCTTAAGAGTAAGAATGTTAAGCTCCTTCTCCTGGCTGCAGATGCGGGTCCTAATAATGAAAAGAAATACAGACACTTGGCTGATGTTCACCATGTTCCACTTCGCATTGTAGCGAATAAGGAATCCTTGGGACATGCCATTGGAAAAGAATTACGTGTCGTAATAGCTATACAAGATCAAGGTTTTAGTCAATCGATGATTGATATGATCGATAAGGAAGATTAAGGGGGAATTTGATGTCCAAAAAACGTGTTCATGAAATCGCAAAAGAACTCGGCGTTACATCCAAGGAAGTGATGACCGTATTGCAACAGCATAATATCCCTGCTAAAGCAGCGGTGAGCTCCGTTGATGAGAAGGGGTATGAAGTGGTGAAAGCTGCTTTTAATAAGGGTCAAGCACCTAAGGCGACAGCCACTGCGGGATCCGTAAAAGAGACACCTAAGACAGAGTCTAAAGCAGCCCACAAACATAGCGCTGGTTCTGACTATCGTAAACATCGTAATGAACAACGGCATAATCAAATGGCTGCAGCTAATCGCGTGGAAAAAGATGGGCAAGTGAATGGTCATAAGCCAGCAAAAGTAGCCTCTAAAGTGGTAGAAACTAAGATGGCGCAACAAGTTAAAGAAAGCAAAGTCGCTTCACAAGCCAAAGAAGTTAAGTCTACTCCACAAGCTAAAGAAACTAAGGTTACTCCACAAGTCAAAGATACTAAGGTTGCGCCAGTGGCTAAGCAAGAGGGTCATAAAAAAGGTGGTCAAGCTAATCAAGACCATCGTCATGAATCTCGTCATAACGATCGCAAGGATAATCGGAATAATGACCGTCATGATAACCGCAATGATGGCCGTAATGATAAAGGTCGTAACGATCGTAATGATACTCGTAATGACCGTAATGATAATCGCAGTAACGATCGCAACAACGATCGCAAGAATAAAAAGAATAAAAATAAAAACAAAGGCGGAAATCGTCCTCAATCCCTCGTGGCTTCTTCCATGAAGAAGAAAAAGGATCGCGTTAAGCACCGTAATGAACAATACGTTCAACAAAAAGAAGAAGAACGTCGTCGCGCAGAGGCTGCTATTGCTACGGAAATTGAATTGTCCGGATCCTTAACAGTAGGCGAGTTTGCCGAAAAGATGGGCCGCCCAACGTCTGAAATTATCAAGAAATTAATGCTATTAGGTGTTATGGCTACAATCAACCAAGAAATCGATGTAGAAACCATGACCATTGTAGCGGAAGACTTCGATGTTACCGTTAAGGAAGTGGAGCCAGAAGCGGATGCGACAGAAATTGAAGAAATCGTTGATGCTCCTGAAAGTTTACAACCACGTCCACCAGTCGTTACCATCATGGGCCATGTTGACCATGGTAAAACCTCCCTCTTGGATGTGATTCGTAAGACTAATGTTACCGCTGGCGAAGCTGGTGGTATTACCCAACATATCGGGGCTTATCAAATCCGCTATGAAGGCAATAAAATTACCTTCCTAGATACACCAGGCCATGAAGCTTTTACAGCTATGCGTTTGCGCGGTGCCCAATCTACGGATATTGCGGTTCTTGTTGTCGCTGCTGATGATGGTGTTATGCCACAAACCATTGAAGCCATTAACCATGCTAAATCGGCAGATGTGCCAATTATCGTAGCCATTAATAAGATGGATAAACCAGGTGCCAACCCTGATCATGTTAAGCAACAATTGACCGAACATGGTTTGGTGCCAGAAGAATGGGGTGGGGATACCATCATGGTTCCTGTATCCGCTAAGAAGCATCAAGGGATTTCCGAGTTGATTGAAAATATTCTCTTGGTAGCAGAGGTGATGGAACTCAAAGCTAACCCTAATCGTCGGGCTCAAGGTGTCGTTATTGAAGCCCAATTGGATAAGGGTCGTGGTCCAGTATGTACTATGTTGGTACAAAAAGGCTCCCTTCGTATTGGTGACTCCGTCTTGGCTGGTACTGCCTATGGTAAGGTTCGTGCCATGACCAATGAACGGGGCGAAGCGGTTAAGGTGGCACGTCCATCCATGCCAGTGGAAATTCTAGGTTTCAATGATGTTCCGCAAGCTGGTGAAATCATTGATTCTGTTGATGATTCCCAAGCACGCTCCGTTGCGGAAAAACGGATTGCTAAGGCGCGGATTGAAGAACTTAAAAATAAATCCAAGGTTACCTTGGACGATATCTTCAACCAAATTCAAGAAGGGGAACTCAAGGATCTCAATATCATCATCAAAGCGGACGTACAAGGGTCTGTGGAAGCACTCCGTCAATCCTTGGAAGCTATTAAAAACCCTGAAGTGCGTATCGTTATCGTCCATGCTGCGGTAGGTGCTATCAACGAATCCGACGTTATGTTGGCATCTGCATCTAATGCCATCATCATGGGCTTCAACGTACGTCCTGATGCCACTGTCCGTAAGGCAGCTGAAAAAGAAAAGGTTGACCTTCGTACCTACCGGGTTATCTACGATGCTATTAACGATGTAGAATCCGCTATGCGTGGTATGTTGACACCTGAATTCAAGGAAGTTATTCAAGGTCGTGCAGAAGTACGTCAGGTTATTTCTACGCCTAAAGCTATCGTTGCAGGTTCTTACGTACAAGAAGGTGTCATTACGAATACCTCTGATATTCGTTTGATTCGGGATGGTATCGTTGTATTCGAAGGTAAGGTTGACTCCCTCCGCCGCTTTAAGGATGAAGTTAAGGAAGTTAAGCAATCCTTCGAATGTGGTATTTCCCTTGAAGGCTATCGCGATATCAAGGAAGGCGACATTATTGAAGCCTACACCATGGAAGAAATCGCACCTCAATTATAGGAGGCCACTATGAGCGATGTACGGGTAAGAAAATTACAAGAATTTATTAAACAAGAAGTGAGTCAAATGTTGATGCGGGGCATGAAAGATCCCCGTATCGGCTTTACCACTGTAACTGATGTAGAGGTGACAGGGGACCTTCGCCAAGCTAAGATTTACGTATCTTTGTTTGGATCCGATAAGGAAAAGGCAGATACCCTTCAGGCACTTAAACATGCACGGGGGCATGTCCGGTCTGAGTTGGGCAAGATTTTGAACCTCCGCCATGTACCTGAAATTGATTTTGACAAGGATACTAGCTTGGATTACTCCATGCACATTGAATCCTTGATCAATGAAATTCACCAAGGACCTACATCCACTGAGAAAGAAACAGACGATGAGCAAGATAAGTAAAGAGCAGCTTAAAGAAGCTCTAGCATCGGCTGAGTCTATTGCCATCACCGTTCATGTAAGACCGGACGGTGATGCCATGGGCTCCCTCTTAGCTATGTATGAGGCTTTAACCAGTCAAGGTAAGGACGTCCGTATGGTTGTGGACGACACCATTCCTAGAAAGTTTGCTAGCCTCCCTTATGGCGACCGCATCGTATCAGTAGACCAATGCCACAATTTCACACCGGATATGTTACTCGTATTGGATGCGAGTACATTTGAAAGAATTGGTCGGGTAGGTGCACTCTTTAGTGCACCTATTTTTAATATAGACCACCATATTTCTAATAGTGAATTTGCGGATGGCCTTTACTTGCGGGCTGATTTTGCAGCGACCTGTGAAATCGTGGCAGATATGTGCCATGATTGGGCTTGGCCGATTACTGAAAGTATGGCTAATGCCCTTTACATGGGTATTGCTACAGACTGCGGTTTCTTTAAATTTTCTAATACGGGGGCTCACACCCTGGAAATGGCGGCCCTCTGTGTAAAAGCAGGGGCTAAACCGCAGGCTATCTCTGAGAGAATTGAAGCAACCTCTGCTCTCCGCCTAGAGATGACTAAGCGGGCTATGCAAACCATAGCCTTTTATAAGAATAATACGATTGCCTCTATTGAACTGGATACCTATGCCATGGACCAATTGGGAGATGATACGGATGGATTTGTGGAACTCATCCGCAATGTAGACACCGTAGATATTGCTATTTTTCTCAAGGCAGAATCCCCTAATCGAACACGGGTTAGTCTTCGGTCCAAAGAATCTGATGTGAATGCCATTGCCCAACAATTTGGTGGTGGCGGCCATATTAGGGCTGCGGGTCTCACCATTGATGGAGATATAGAAGAGGCTAAGCGCCGTCTTTTGGAGGTTATGTAAATGGACGGGGTCATTTCCTTCTTAAAACCACCGGGCATTACCTCTCATGATGCGGTAGGAATTTGTCGCCGACTCTTTAAAGAAAAGCGGATAGGTCACTCAGGCACCTTAGATCCTATGGCCTATGGGGTCTTGCCAATCTTTTTGGGTAAGGCCACCCGTCTCATTGAATATACAGGGGACTTTGCTAAGACCTATGTGGCTGAGTGTTGCTTGGGCACATTTACAGATACGGAGGATGCCTCCGGTAATCCAATAGTCCTTCCAGAAGAAACTGCTATGGCTATCCATTCTTTGATGGCTAAGAAAGCCTATCGAGATCCTAAACAAATCACCATGGAAGACCTTCGACAGGTCATAGATGATTTTCACGGACTTCAAAAACAAGTGCCTTCTATGTATTCAGCTATTAAAATTAATGGTAAGCGAGCTTATGAGTATGCTCGGGAAGGCATTCCTGTGACACTCCCATCCCGGTCGATTGAAGTGATACAGCTAGAGATATTGGCTTATGCTTATCCCTTCTTTACTATCAAGGCCACTGTGTCAGGGGGAACCTATATTCGGTCCCTCTTGCGTGATATTTGCTTGGCCTTAGGTGTGCCGGGAACTATGACCCAGCTTTGCCGGACTCAGGTAGGTCCTTTTTCTATCAATGAGTCCTTTATGGCGGAAGAAATCATGGTAGATGGACCTAGCCTGTTACAACCTGCTGACCTGGCCATTAGCCACTTGCCTAAGTTGGTTGTCAATGACCAGCAAGAACTAGCCCTCACACAGGGGAAAAAGCTGTCCCCTAAAGAAGGCTTGTTAGAGACCCAGGTGGGTCAGATCTATCGCGTGTACGGACCTCGTGGATTTATGGGGCTCGTAAAACGGGATCATAGGTCCATTAAAGTGGAGAAAAATCTATTCTTATGAGAGTTTTACATTCCTTTGAGGAATTACATACAATCAAGCAGACAATTGTATATGCCTTGGGCACTTTTGATGGCATCCATAAGGGACACCAGGCCGTCATTGGTGCAGCTGTAGAGCAAGCTAAGAAGGTGAATGCGGTCACGGTAGTTTTTACCTTTGATGCCCATCCCTTGTCCGTGCTAGCCCCTCATAAGCTACCTAAGACCATTCTTCCTAGAAGAGATATGGAAGAGGTAGTGGCTGCCCTGGGGGTCGACTATGTTTTTGAGTTGCCTGTTTCCCTAGAAACCTTAGCCATAGGGGCGCAGGACTTTTTAATCGATTTGACAGAGGGTCTTTCTGTAGCGGGCTTTGTTATGGGAGAAAACTTTTCCTTTGGTGCAAAGGGGCAGGGCTCTCCTGAATTTTTAGAAGCCTGGGCTAAGAATAAGGGCTACTTTGTCAGTGTTCAGCCCTTGCTTTTATGCCCCCATAGTCAACAACCCATTTCTTCAACCCTTATACGTAAGGCTGTAGAAGCGGGTGACTTTGGACAGGTTCAGTCTATGCTGGGTCGCCCCTTCTCCTTTTCAGGAACTGTCATTAAGGGGGACCAAAGAGGACGAACTCTGGGATTTCCAACCTTAAATCTCCTCATACCAGAGGGGCTGGTAACACCGCCTGACGGGGTGTATGCCAATCGCGTCCGCATTGGTCAAACCTGGTATGGAGGTGTTGGTAATGTAGGGGATAATCCAACATTTACTAACCAATATCATCGTTGCGAAGTACATGTTTTTGATTTTGATCAAGACGTATATGGCCAAGATGTCAGGGTGGAATTCATTGCCTATATTCGGGGAGAGGTTAAGTTTTCTAACCTGAACCAATTGATTGAACAAATGGAGAAGGACCAAAATCAGGCTCGTCACATATTGGCTAGCCTAACGAGGTAAGTATGGATATTAAAGAGATTTATAAAAAAATTGATCAATATGATGTGATCTTGGCGGACACCTATGCAAAACGGCTGAATGCCTTGCGGACGGTAGCCCAATACAAGTCAGACAACAAGTTGCCTATTATAGATGAACTTCGGAATGCAGCTATTATCGCTTCCGCCGAGCAGGTAACGGAAGATGATAAGTTACGGCCTTATGTAAAAAACTTTATGGAAGAAGCGGTAGAAATTTCTAATTCTTTCATCCGCAACCATATGCAGCAGCATATCTTCATTATCGGAATGCCAGGGGCTGGTAAGACCACTGTGGGCCGTGCCTTAGCGGAACGTTTAGGCATGGACTTTCACGATGTGGATGAAGAGATTCAGAAGAAGACGGGCAAGACTATCCAAAATATTATCATCTATGATGGAGAGGATAAATTCCGCCAATTCGAGTATGATGCGATTGGTGAAATCTTGCGACAAAAACCGTCCGTCATCGCTACCGGTGGTGGTACGGTTATGTCTGATGAAACGGTAACTCTCATGAAGAATAACGGTATTATCGTCTTTGTTCACCGCGGTGTGCAATCCATCTTGGAAGATTTGGATTTGGAAATTCGTCCATTGGTTAAGGAATCCATCGAATACATCTTCCGGGTTTACGAAGAACGTTATCCTATCCATGAAAGGGTTTGTAATATTAAAATCGCTAAC
>URPV01000030.1 GCA_900549805.1 uncultured Veillonella sp. | reverse complement strand
CTTACTATGGGAGTCTCTATGAATATTCTTACCTCGCCTTATAAGGCCAGTCCCCTTATAAGAGACCAGGCCAAAGTTTGGGCTAGCAAACTTGATTTGACCTTTGTAGACCGTAAGAAAGAATCCCTTAAAAAATTACAAGAAATGTATGGGGCTGACTATATCCTAGTCTATGGTTCTGATAGGATATATGCATATTTTGGTCCTCACCAAGAACATGACTTCCATTTATCCATGGCTCAACTCCGTATCATTCAAATTGACAGAGGCAAGGGAGCCCATCTCTTAGAGGCAGTGGGATTAGATTGTGAATCTATTTTGGACTGTACCCTGGGGTTAGGGGCTGATGCTATTATCCTCTCCTATGCCTTAGGGCCAAAAGCTAGCATAGAGGGGGTAGAAGGAGCCTTACCGCTCTGGTTTATAACCAGTCAAGGCCTTACAAGTTTCCTCCATAAGAGCCCTAAGGTCACCCAAGCCTTGCGGCGAATTCAAACTCATTATGGGCAGGCAGAGTCCTTCCTAGCTGCTTGTCCCGACAAGTCGAAAGATGTGGTTTATTTTGATCCTATGTTCCAAAACCCGGTAGAAGAAAGTCCACAATTTAAACCACTGCGGGGCCACTTGGTTGACCGACCACTTACATCAGACCTCTTAGCAGAAGCCAAACGGGTGGCTAAAAAGCGGGTAGTAGTTAAGGAACGTAAGGGTGCCCGTCTTTTTAAGGAGCTTCCACCAGATTATTTTGTAGGCGGTAAATATAGTAAACAAGCTTATGGTATATACGAGGTAGATAGTTAAATTCAATTATTCCTATCCTATTTTAGGAGAGGGGGCACTTCCATGGACAAGTTAATTACTATACTCGGTCCTACAGCTGTAGGAAAGACGAATTTAACATTGCGCCTAGCTAAGACCTTTGGGTCTTCCGTCATCTCTGGCGATGCCTATCAAGTCTATCGAGGCCTGGATATCGGCTCGGCCAAACCCTCTAAGGAAGAATTGGCTGCCGTGCCCCACTATTTAATCGATATTTTGGAACCCCATGAGGCTTATTCTACGGCCCTCTTTCAAGATCAGGCCCAGGCCATAATCAAAGCGTTAAATGATAAGGGGCAAGTCCCCATCTTATCGGGAGGCACAGGCCTATATGTTCAATCTCTCTTAGAAAATTATCAGTTTTCTAAGAAGGATCCTAATGTATCCCTTCGCCAGTCCCTTGATCGACTCTATGAGGAGGGGGGGATAGAAGCTTTGCGGACTTATGGAGACGCCTTAGCCGCTAAGGGCCATATTAGTCTCAATTTTCGAGATAAGCACCGGCTCTATCGGGCGATTGAGCTCATGGAGGTGGGAGACTATCAAGCCCTGACCCAACAGACAAAGGAAGGCCTATCCTATCAGGGGCCAGTTTTGGGGTTGCGACGGGATCGTAAGTCATTATACGACCGCATTAATTTACGGGTAGACCTCATGATTCAAGCAGGGCTTTTTCAAGAGGTAGAGGCCCTATTGGACGCTGGCCTAGATAAAAAGGTCCAGTCTCTTAAGGGCATAGGCTATAAAGAGGTTTTAGATTATCTAATGGGTGACCTCAGTCAGGAGGCCTGCATTGAGACCATTAAGCAAAATACTCGTCGCTTTGCCAAACGGCAAATGACATGGTATAAACGTATGCCTTATATTCAATGGATAGATATTGAAGAGGGTATGACGGATGATGATATATATAACTTAGCTCTTCCTATGGTTGAGCCACTTATGAAATAGAGAGGAGTCTCCATGACAATCGATCAACTGCGTGAGCAAGCTATGGCTCTCGCGGAACCTCAATTCAAGAAATTTGAACCTATTGCCTTGGCCAATACAGAAAAGGTCCTTAATGCCTTTCGAGAATGCCAGTTATCGGACTATCATTTTAATCCTTCTTCAGGCTATGGATATAACGATGTAGGGCGTGAAAAACTAGATCAAGTCTTTGCTCATGTTTTTAAAGGGGAAAAGGCCTTGGTTCGGCCTCATTTTGTGTCGGGGACTCACGCTCTGGCGACTACCCTCTTAGCCATTATGGGTAATGGAGATAAGGGTAAGGAATTCGTCTATGCTGTGGGTCAACCTTATGACACCATGCAAACCGTAATCGGATCCAACCGTGATACACGGGGATCATTAGTTGAAAAAGGCTTTATCTATAAAGAAGCGAACCTCAAGGATGACCACTATGACCTAGCGGCTATTGAGTCTGCTGTCAATGAAAATACACGAGTCGTTGTCATTCAACGATCTCGTGGCTACTCTACTCGACAACCCCTCTCCGTTGAAGATATAGGTAAGATTGTTGCAGTAGTAAAGAAGAAAAACCCTCATACGGTGACCTTTGTAGACAATTGTTATGGGGAGTTCACTGAAACGCGGGAGCCTTTGGAAGTGGGAGCGGATATTATGGCCGGCTCCCTCATTAAGAATGCTGGTGGCGGCATTGCCCCTACAGGAGGCTACGTAGTAGGTCGAGCTGACTTAGTAGAGGATACAGCCTACCAATTGACGGCCCCTGGATTGGGCGACCACATGGGGTCTTACGCCGGTGGCTATCGTCTCTTCTTCCAAGGTCTCTTCCTAGCCCCTCACGTAGTTTTACAGGCTCTCAAAGGAGCTGTTTATACAGCAGCTGTCGCTCAACTCTTGGGCTATGAGTCTATGCCGGCTGTTGACACAGACCGCTATGACTTGATTCAAGCCATTAATCTGGCTAATGCAGATGAAATGGAATACTTCTGTGCCGGCATGCAGGCGTATTCTCCAGTAGATGCCCATGTTCATCCAGTGCCAGGGGATATGCCAGGCTATGAGGATCAAATTATTATGGCTGGAGGAACCTTTGTACAGGGGTCCTCTATCGAGTTATCTGCAGATGGCCCAGTGCGCCCACCTTACACCATCTTTATGCAAGGGGGCTTGGTCTTTGAACATTCTATGCTAGGTATTCTTGGTGCAGCTAGAGAAATTTTAAAACATAGAATATAGACCATAGAATATTGATTCAAGGCCCTTCTTTATAGAGGGGTCTTTATTTATAAGTTGAAATAGGGGAAATGTTATAAGAATATTAGCAATTTTTGTATTTATATACTCTAAAGATGATTAAATTGGTATACTTTGGGCTGAGAAAATATGTGACATAAGTCACAGAAGCTATTAATATAGGTAGTAGAATCCTGACTATCAAGGAAAATAAAAGCAATCATTGTATTGTGTTTTTATAAAAATCCAGTTATAATATAAATAATATTGAGAATTGAGATAAATCTATCTATACATTATAATTGCTGGTGCGAGAAAGAGGGGGCCTTATGGTTGAAATACAGGTTACACTTGTATCTAAATCATTTGGCCCCCGTTTTTTGTACAAGGATTTAAATTTCTCCTGTCAGGGGGGGCAGATTCATTTCATTCTCGGCCCTAATGGGTCAGGCAAGTCAACCTTGCTTAAAATTATTGGCCAGCTCTTAAGTCCTGATCAAGGTTATGTCTTGGCCAAGGTGGATGGTAAAGAATTGAGTCTAGAGGACTATCGAGCATGTCTGGGTATCGTATCTCCTGACTTAGTTCTTTATGAAGAGTTGACAGCCCTAGAAAATATTAAATTTCTAGCTGGTATGCGGACGCTCCTCAAGGAGGCAGATCTACTCAATCTTCTGCAAGAAATTGGCCTAGGTCATGTGGTCCATCAAACGGTGAGAACTTTCTCTACGGGGATGAAACAGCGACTCAAGTTTGCTGTCCTAGTAGCTAGCCAAGCACAGGTTTGGATTTTGGATGAACCCACATCCAACCTAGATGAAGAAGGTAAGGCCTTTGTCCGGTCTATAGTGGATCGGGCGGTAGGCCAAGGCTGTACTGTTCTCTGGGCCACTAACGAACTCGGGGAGGTGAGAGCTGATGCCACTAGTATCCACATTGCGTAAGGTAGACGCTCTCTTAAGAAAAGAACTCTTGGTAGAATATAGAACCAAGGCTGGTCTTATGTCCTTTATTCAATTCTCTTTCATCTCGCTCTTCTTGGTTTCCATGTCCATGAATGCAGTGAGCTCCAGCATGGGACTTGAGACCTTATCTGCCTTGTTCTGGATTATCATCTTTTTCACTACCTTAGCTACCCTAGATAAGGCTTTTGTGCAGGAACGAGAACGGGGCACTCTCTTAGCCCTTCAACTCTATACACCAGCCCAGGTAGTATTTCTAGGGAAGTTCCTCTATAATTTTTGTATGGTCTTGGTCATGTCCCTCCTCTTGGGCATTGGCTTCATTATCCTTATGGATGTAGATGTAACTAATATTGGTTATGTCGTCCTCTTACTTATTCTAGGAGATTTAGGCATTGCCGCAGCGGGGACCCTCTTGGGTGCGCTTGTGGCATTCATGGGAAATCAGCATTATCTCTTTGCTATTATTTCCTTTCCTATCTTTTTACCAATCTTTCTACTTCTCATACAGGCTATGACAGAGGTTTTGGGATCAACCATACCCACCATGACATCCTATCTTATGATTCTGGCCTATGACCTTCTTGTCTTAGCTGTATCTTCTATATTGTTTGACTTCCTTTGGTATGAATAGGAGGACTTATGTTCAATATTATTCTAGGCCTGCTTGGAATCATTGTGGTCTACGCAGTCTTCTTCCAAGTGCCTGAAGCAGTAGGTCTCGGCAAGTATGTGCGAATCGCTTTTTTCCACATCCCTGTGGCCTGGGTTTCCGTCTTGGCCTTCATCACATCTGCTATTTATGCCATTAAGTATCTTAAGGGCCATAAGTTAAAAGATGATATGCGGTCTTATAAGGCCTGCTTGCTTGGCTTCTTCTTCTGCATCTGGGCCACTGTATCCGGTGCTGTTTTCGCCAAGTTGACATGGGGTGCTTATTGGAATTGGGACCCTCGAGAAACATCAATCTTTGTTTTACTCCTTATTTACGCTGCTAATCTGACCTTGCGGCAAGGTAACATCGAGCCAACCCGTAAGGCTAAGATTTCATCCATTTATACACTCTTGTCCACGGTGGTTATGCCATTCTTGGTCTTTGTATTACCACGGATTTACTTCTCCTTGCATCCAGAACCTCTCATTAATGCAAGCGGTAAGATTGAAATGGACACCATTATGATTTGGACCCTGATGGGATCTCTCTTATTCTTTACTTTACTATTCTTCAAATTGCTCTATAAAAAGAACTATTTAGTGAAGGAGATACAAGAATGAAAAAACGTCATTTAGCCTTGCTCATTCCTCTTATCGTATTTGGTTCCTACTGTGTTTATGCCTTTAATGACAATGCGACGCCGTATGTATCCATTCAAGAGGCTTCTGAAAAGAGCTCTAACGTACAAGTTAAGGGCACCTTGGATAGAAGTAAGCCGTATGGCATGCAACAAGATGGTAACTTCCACTTCTTCCTCATCGACGATGAAGGTAAGGAAGCTGAAGTTGTTTACCATGGTTTGAAACCAGATGATTTCGATCAATCCGTCCATATCGTAGCCATTGGCAAGTACGAAAATGGAGTTATTGAATCCAATAAACTATTAATTAAGTGTCCATCTAAGTATGAAGGGAAAAAACCACAATGATAGGTTCTTTATTGTTGAGTTTGATCCTAATCTTGTCCTTGGCGGCCCTCTTCTTTAACCGCAAGAGTCAGGGTTATGAGATCAACAAGGCTACTCGTATCCTCCAATACGTGGCCTTAGTCGTTACGGTGATTACAGCCGGTTATTTGATTTCTTTGTTTATGACAGATCGCTTCGAATATGAATATGTTTGGGCTTATTCATCTGTCGATTTGGCACCTATTTATAAATTTACAGGTTTATGGGCTGGCCAACAGGGGTCCTTCCTCTTGTGGCTCCTCCTTCATGCTGTGGCAGGGACGGTTCTTCTCTTGCGGAAGTCTATGAACCGCACTTCATTTTCCATCTATCTTTTGCTTCAAGTCCTCTTGGTATTACTCTTGTTTGCCAAGAATCCATTCGATTTGGCACCTGTAGTAGAAGCTGATGGGGCAGGGCTTAACCCACTATTGCAAAACATCTGGATGGTATCTCATCCACCACTCCTCTTTATGGGCTATGCCTTCTTAGCGATTCCATTCTGCTATGCCTTGGGCGCACTCTTCACCAATGACTATGAAAGTTGGCTCAAGAAAGCCCGTACTGCTACAGTTCTTGCTTGGACTGTATTGGGTGCAGGTATCTTCCTCGGTGGCTTCTGGGCCTATGAAACATTAGGCTGGGGCGGCTATTGGGGCTGGGACCCGGTAGAAAATGCTTCCTTGGTTCCTTGGTTGATTGCTACCATTATTTTGCATTTCCAATTTGGAGCTCATAAGAATAAGGGTTTCTTTAAACCTATGATTTCTGCCTCTATCTTTGGTTATATATTCGTTGTTTACGGTTCATTCTTGACCCGGTCTGGGGTCTTGGGTGACTTTTCCGTTCACTCCTTCTCTGGTGGCGACATTGGCCTTCTCTTAGGTGGTGTCGTAGCTCTCTTGACCATGCTAGGATTCTTTGTTCTTGCTTTCAAGTGGCAAGATATCCCAGCAGGGGAAATTTACGATGGTGTATCCAATCCTAATTTCCTTCTTGTAGCAGCTATGCTAGTCATCGTTGTTATGGCCATTATCGTTACATTCGGTATGTCCCTCCCATTCATCTCAGGGATTACCGGTAAGGGTACAGCTGTTCAAAGCGCCTTCTACAATAAGACGATGGGCCCACTCTTTGTGGTCTTGCTCGTCATGTTGTTTGCATACTATATTCGTCGTAAAGGTATTGCCTTTGGTTCTGCTATCATCCATGGTGGGGTAGTAATCATGGCTGCAGGGATTTTTATCTCTGGCTTCTTGGCTCAAGATACACAAGAACAATTTGTGGTGGGTCAGCCAGTAGACTTTGCAGGTCGCACCATCACCTACCAAGGGATTCGTATGGCTGATGACCAAAGTGCTAAATACCATGTCTTCGATGTAGACGGCAAGCAGGTAGAAGCTGAAACTAAGCTCAACGACCACGGCCAAGATGCCGCTAAGGCACCGGCTATTGTCAGCGGGCTTACTGGTGACCTGTATTTTGCGCCAGCAGTTGATTCCGATCCTGCCCCAGAAATTACCATTAAACGTGGTGGTATGGCTATGGGCGATGGTATTCTCATCGCTTATGAAAAGGGCAATATCTCAACTATGGGTGCTACAGGTAACCAATCTGCCCAAACTCTCTTGCGCGTTACTGATGGCAAGAAAGAAGAAGAGGTAACACTTTCCATTACGAAACAGGGTCAAAACTTCAAACCAGTGCCAATCATTGTTTTGGACGGCCACTATCGTATGGAGTTACATGCTATTACTGGTAATTTTGGGGAAATTAAATTAACAGCAGTAGACTTAGACAAAGAAAAGGTAGCTCCTATTCAAGCAGAAGTTAGCTTTAAACCTTTCATCTGGCTTGTTTGGACAGGCGCTATATTGCTCGTGATAGGAGGTGTTTGCAGACTCGTAAAATTCCTTAGAGCATAGTATTGTTTCTTAAGTAGAAAGGGGGATGGCTTTGTGATTAGTAAAGATTATTTAAATCGACATGCGCTGAAGCTCATGGTGGTTGGCTTTGCTATTGGACTCTTGGCTGTGTTCGGCACAGTAGGGGCATACTCGGTATTCGAGTCGCCTGAGTTCTGTGGCTATTGTCATGCCATGAAGGCAGAACATGCTACTTGGGAAAAGGGCCTACATAGAAATGTAGACTGTGTAGAATGCCACTTGCCTAATGATAACCTTGCCCATCACTTGGTAGCGAAAGCTGAAACAGGTATGGTCGATGTTTATCACGAAACTAAACGTGATTACCCAGCTAATATTGAAATTACTGAACAAGGTAAGCAATATGTAAACGATAACTGCCTCCGTTGTCACGAAGTGACTAACGATAAGGTTCATCAAAGCTTGGGTGAAACTAAAAACTGTATCAAATGCCATCAGGATGTTGCCCACGGGCAAGATCATTTAGAAGGGGGTACCAATCTTGAAGTTAAGTAAACTCAACAAGATGCAAAAGTTCCTCATGGGCGGTGCCGTAGTTGCAGCAGCATGCCTTAGTTTTGTTGTATTCCGCGTTACCGCACAGCCTGTGAATTTGACAGACCATGTGGATGTCAAACCAATCACCACGGAAGATTCCTATCATAACTCTTCCTTCAAGGATGCATATCCTTTGGAATATGATTCCTACGAAACTAAAAACTTGGAACAATCCAAGACTCCAACTGGTTACGGTGGGTCCATTCCTTACCAACATTGGGATGATGAACCTGCTAACGTACCTAACTTTGCTGGTTATGCTTTCTCTAAGGACTATGCAGAAGACCGTGGTCACGTGTATGCCTTGGAAGACATTGATAAAACATTACGTATCACTGATAAATCCACAGGCTACTGTATCACATGTAAAACACCATACTTGGAAAAATTGTACCAAGAATATGGTTGGGATTACGCTTACAAACCATTCGCTGAAATCCGTGCAGAAGTGCCAAACGACTCCCATATCGGTTGTGCTAACTGCCATGACCCTCAAACTATGGAATTGCGCGTAATCAATCCTGCTTTCATTCAATCTATGGCACGTCGTGGCATCGACGTAAACAACGCACCTCATAATGATATGCGTGGTTATGTTTGCGGCCAATGTCATGCTGAATACTACCTTGCTCCAAACGGTGCTGGTTTAATCTTCCCATATGATAATGGCTACACAGCTCAAGAAATGTACGAATACTATCAAACTAAACCAAATGGTTTCGATAATGACTGGATCCATCCTGAATCCAAGGTACATGAAATTAAAGCACAACATCCAGATTGGCCAATTTGGGCAACTTCTGTCCACGCTGACAATGGTGTAACTTGTATCGATTGCCATATGCCTTATATGACACATCAAGGTCAAAAATACACTTCTCACTGGATGACTAGCCCAATGAAGACACAAAAAGAATCTTGCTCTAAATGTCATAAACTCGATGATGATAAACTCCTCGCACGAGTTAAGAAAATCGAAGATAACACATTCAGCGCACAATTCAAAGCGGGTGAAGACGTAAAAGCTGCTAACACTGCTATCGGTAATGCTATGAAAGCTGGTGCTACTGATGCTGAATTGGCAGATGCACGTGAATTCGCTCGTCGTGCACAATGGTACTGGGATTACTGCTCTGCTTCCAACGGCATGGGCTTCCATAACCCTGACCAAACTTTGACTACTTTGGCTGACTCCATCGAATATGCTCACAAGGCTATCGAAGCAGCTCAAAGAGCAGCCGCTGCACACGGTGCTAACATCTAATCCTTCCGGTTAGATACTAAAAAAAGGACGATACATTTGTATCGTCCTTTTTGTTTTGCCTACTATTCTTTGTTATAATTAAAAGTAACGCATATAGCGTTAGAGAGTACATATTCGGACTTTCAATCTGTTTTTATGTATAATCTAGGCAGATCTCTGCCTAGCATAAGGAGAAAGTATGGAAAAGGTAATTGCCGTCGCTATGTCTGGCGGTGTAGATAGCTCCCTAACAGCAGCTATGTTATTGGAACAAGGCTATAAGGTATTTGGTATTACCCTTAGACTTTGGGTCAATGGGGTGGATAACAAGCAGATGCCCTTAGCCGTAACTGATGCCAAGAAGATGTGCGACTTCTTGGGCATTGAACACCATGTTGTCGATGCGCGTGATATTTTTTATGGCAATGTAGTGGACTACTTTATTCAAGAGTACGCTCATGGTCGTACACCTAACCCTTGTGTCTTCTGTAATAAGCACATTAAATTTGATTTGCTCTTAAATCGCGCCTTGGAACTCGGGGCTACCCATATGGTGACTGGTCACTATGCACAGGTTACCTATAATCCTGAAGCCAATCGCTATGAGCTCCATAAGGGTGAAGATCCAAGTAAGGACCAATCCTATGTCATGTATAACATGAATCAAAAAATCTTATCCCATCTCATGTTCCCACTGGGGGCCCAATGTAAGACTGAGACACGCAAGATGGCCCTAGAACGAAATTTGCCAGTAGCTAAAAAGCCGGATTCAGTAGATATCTGCTTCTTGCCAGATGGTAATTATCCTAGCTTGATTAACGCAGAAATGAAAGAACCTGTTAAGGAAGGGGATATTGTCCACGTGAATGGGGAAGTCTTGGGTAAGCATCAAGGCCTTTTCAATTACACTATCGGTCAGCGGAAAGGATTAGGCATTGCCTATAAAGAACCCCTATATGTTGTTCGTTTGGATGGGGACAAGAATCAAGTTATAGTAGGGCCTAATGAAGCCCTCTTTACTAAGCGTATGATCTGTAAGTACTATAACCATCTAGATGGTAATTTCCCTGCAGAACTTCAAGCGGAAGGTAAGATTCGTTACGCCGCTCAACCATCTCCATGTAAGACTAAACTTTTGGATGACGGTACCATGGAAGTGGTCTTTGAAGAGGCTCAACGGGCCATTACGCCAGGCCAATCGGTGGCCTTTTATGATGGCACTCGACTCTTAGGAGGGGCCGTAATCGATAAAGTATTGTAAGAGAGGAAACTATGTCAACAGAACGCATTCGTAATTTCTGTATCATCGCCCATATTGACCATGGTAAGTCTACCATTGCGGACCGTTTGATAGAACAAACGGGGACCCTAACAGAACGGGAGATGGAAGCCCAAGTTCTCGATTCTATGGATTTGGAACGTGAGCGGGGTATCACCATCAAGGCACAATCCGTGCGTATCCTTCATACGGCTAAGGATGGCAACCAATACACTCTTAACCTCATCGATACACCGGGTCATGTTGACTTTTCCTATGAAGTATCTCGGTCCTTGGCCGCTTGTGAAGGGGCTCTCTTGGTCGTCGATGCGGCCCAAGGGGTTGAGGCACAAACCTTAGCTAATGTGTATTTGGCTTTGGAACATGACTTGGAAATCATCCCCGTTATCAATAAGATTGACCTACCATCGGCTGACCCTGAACGGGTTAAGAAGGAAATCGAGGATATTATTGGGTTAGACGCCTCTGATGCTATCCTTTGTTCCGCTAAATCTGGAATTGGTATCCCTGATATCTTAGAAGCCATTGTAGAACGGATCCCTGCACCAGAAGATAAGTCGTCTGATCCAACCAGAGCCCTCATTTTCGACTCTCGCTTTGATGCCTATAAGGGTGCTATCGCTTATGTGCGTGTTAAGGAAGGTTCCATTAAGCTTAAGGATACCATCCGCTTTATGAACAATGGTAAGGATTTTGAAGTCACTGAGCTAGGTGTATTTACTCCTAATCTCTTGCCTGTCCAAGAATTAGCCTGCGGTTCTGTAGGCTGTATCGCTGCTTCCATCAAACAGGTGGCAGACTGCCATGTAGGGGATACGGTTACTTTGGCTACAAACCCTGCCGCTGAGCCATTACCTGGTTACCGCAAGGCGGTTTCGATGGTTTATTGTGGACTTTATCCTACAGATTCTAAGGACTATGAAAATCTACGAGATGCATTAGAAAAACTCCAACTCAATGATGCAGCTTTGGAATATGAGCCAGAAACATCTTTGGCCCTCGGCTTTGGCTTCCGTTGTGGCTTCTTAGGCCTCCTCCATATGGATGTCATCCAAGAACGGTTGGAGCGTGAATATAACCTAAGCCTCATAACGACTGCGCCATCCGTATCCTACCATGTCTTTAAGACTAATGGGGAGGAGCTAGTGGTTGATAATCCAGCTGACCTACCGGATGTTACAGAAATTGAACACATTGAGGAGCCTTATGTAAAGGCAACCACTATTGTTCCTAAGGACTATGTTGGCGTTATTATGGAATTATCTCAAGATAAACGTGGTGAATACCAGTCCATGGATTATTTAGATGAAACCCGGGTATCTGTCGTATATCACTTGCCTTTGTCGGAAATTATTTATGACTACTTTGATCGCTTGAAGTCTGCTACTAAAGGCTATGCTTCGTTAGATTATGAACTTATTGGTTACAAAACTTCTCCTATGGTTAAGATGGATATCTTACTTAATGGAGAACCGGTGGATGCCTTGTCTATTATTGTCCATAAGGATCGGGCAGCAATCCGAGGACGCGCTTTAGCAGAAAAGCTCAAGGAATTGATTCCTCGACAAATGTTTGAAATCCCAATCCAAGCGGCTATCGGCAATAAAATTGTAGCTCGGGAGACGGTAAAGGCTTGGCGCAAGGACGTTTTGGCCAAGTGTTATGGTGGCGATATTTCTCGTAAGCGTAAACTCTTGGAAAAACAAAAGGCAGGTAAGAAACGGATGAAGTCTGTCGGCTCAGTAGAAATTCCACAAGAAGCCTTCATGGCTATCTTGAAGGTAGATGACTAATGGATAAGATAATTGGTAGAAGGGGAGATATGGGCCTATATGTCCATATTCCTTTTTGCCATAATAAATGCATTTACTGTGATTTTCCCGCCTATCCTCACTTAGATGCCTACCATCAATCCTATGTGGAGGCTCTTATAGGGGAGATTAGTAAACGGGCAGATGGATCATCAGTTTCTACCATCTACTTTGGTGGAGGAACTCCTAGTATTCTACCCATAGATGCTATCAATGCTATTATGAAAGCTATCTATAAAGGATTTAAGGTCCAGGAAGAGGCAGAAATCACCCTTGAATCAAATCCCGGTGACTATGGGCGTGATCAACTGAAGGCCTTATATGCTTTGGGTTTTAATCGGATTTCTTTTGGTCTACAAACCTTTGATGATCGAATCCTGGCCCTCCTTGGTCGTCGCCATACTGTTAAGGAGGCAATAGACAATGTATGTTTAGCTGCTGCTGTTGGTTTTGAAGGCTTAAATTTAGATTTAATCTATGGCTTACCAGGGCAGACCAAGAAGGATGTACGCCATAATATAGAGGTAGCAGCCAGCTTGCCCATTAATCATGTATCCATGTATGGACTACAAGTAGAAAAAGGAACCCGCCTCAGTTACTTAGTGGATCAAGGCTCTATTAGTCTCCCTGATTTAGACCAGGTGGATGCCATGTATGACACCATGGTAGAAGGCCTTTCAGCTAAGGGGTTTGAACGTTACGAGATTTCAAACTTTGCTCGACAGGGGCATTATAGTTACCATAATTTACGGTACTGGTTCTATGATGAATACCTAGGATTTGGGGCAGGGGCTTCCTCCTTCTATAGGGGGCAGCGCATAACTAATACTGCCTCAGTGGTTAACTATAGTAAGGCTCTATCTAATGGTTTGACACCACCTCAGGCTGTGGAGACTATAGACCTGAAGCGCGGTCAGGAAGATTTCTGCTTTTTAGGTCTCAGAACGGCCTGGGGAATTCAAGTTAAAAGCTTTCTAGACTTATTTGGTACTTCTGTAGAGGAACAATTCGGCTCTACCATCGATAAACTTTGTGGACAAGGGCTCTTACAAGTAGTGCCAGGGGGTTACGCGTTGACAGCCTTGGGCGCTAAACACGGTAACTATGTGTTTGAGCAATTTATTAGGGATTAGGGTCTACAACCTGTATGAAGTATAGTCTCTTCTTCTTTCCCTATAGGCTATGAGGTAGGAATTCTTAGGGTCCTTGTCTAATTTATAAATGAGAGCCTCTCATAGGGGTTCCATACTTTTACTTTGTCATTATATATACGATTATCTATATCCATCTAATTGATGGGAAAGGAGTCTCTCATGAATATGAAAAAAACTATGTTGGTGCTTACTTCTTTGGCTACTATGGGCCTTTCTCTTGTAGGTGCATCCTCATTCCAAGTGGTTGATGCTAAAATTGGAGCTAATAGCCTAAACCAAGATGTAGTATCTAAGTCT
>URPV01000029.1 GCA_900549805.1 uncultured Veillonella sp. | reverse complement strand
TGAGGGCCAGGATGGACAAGAGATTTTGGAATCTTTAGCAGGGCTCAAGCATTTTTCTCTTCAGCGGCAGGGGGACTTGTATTTGATAGATGGGACGGATATGGGAGATAAGGACGATGCTAAACAACCTATCTTGTTGGAGCCTCAGCATCTGAGGCCAGAATCATTAAAGGCGGTCTTGAGTAGCTTAGTAGATCCCACGAATATGGCTGTTCTTAAGGAAAACAATGCCCTCCTCCTTAGGGTAAAACCCAGTCAAGCCCAGGCTATTTATAGCCTTTACCCGCAATTAGATAAGGAGCCCAAACAGGTTCGTTTGGAGGCGACCATCCTAGCCTATGAACAATCTTATGCTAAAGAGCTAGGCATTAATTGGTCCTGGCTAGGCCTTAGTAATCATGGTACGGATACTAGTAAATCTTACGGGGCTATATCTTTTGGTAAGGCGTCTGATGGTAATCCTTATCGCTGGTTTGTTAAGCCAGAATTATCGGCTTCTCAGGCTCAGGGCAAGGCTAGCCTAATCGCCAAACCATCCATTATGACCCTCAATGGGGAGGAGGCTAAAATACTTATTGGTAATCGGGTTCCAGTTCTTGAGGAAAGCACTACAAATGGAGAAAAATCCAGTCATGTACGATATGAAGATGTGGGGATAAAGCTCATTGTGACTCCTTATATTAGTCCTGATAAAACGGTAGATGCCTCTGTTTACGCAGAGGTATCGTCTCCAACGCTAGTATCAGAGATGAAGGCCTATAAAATCTCCACCCGCCAGGCCCAGACTCGGGTTAGGATGAAACCGGGCGAAGTTTTGGTTATTGGGGGCCTCATGGATAATCGGACCGGGGCTCAATATAAAAAAATTCCCTTCTTAGGAGATATACCCCTCTTAGGGAAGCTCTTTCAGCATGCGCGTAAAACTAAGGACAAGGTAGAAATGGTCATGCTAGTTAAGGCTAGCGTCCTATAGTATAATAAGTATGATTGTTTTCGCGTAAGTAGATGGGGTTGTATGGAACGAATTCGGATAATTGGACTTGAAAAATCCTTTGGTATCAAGCAGGTATTCTCTAATGTTTCCTTTGAATTAGCACAAGGGGAACGCTTGGGCTTAGTAGGCCCTAATGGGGCGGGAAAGTCTACCCTTTTGAAGTGCATCTTAGACCTAGAAGAGCGCGATGGCGGTCAGGTTGTTAAGTCTCCTGTAGCTACCATTGGCTACTTGCGGCAGGATGTAGACTTGGGTGATGCAAGCCTAAGGCAGGAAATGGAGACAGCCTGGGCGGATATTCATCGTTTGGAAGAGCAATTGACAGAATTAACCGCTCGTCTAGCTGACCAAGAGGCAACACCGGCTGACTTAGCTCGGTTGGACTACTTACAAAACCGTCTAGAATGGCTAGGAGGCTATGACTATGAGCGGCAAACCCAACGGATTGTCCTGGGCCTAGGTTTTAAGGAGGAAGACCTAGATAAGCCAGCATCCGCCTTTTCTGGAGGGCAAAAGACGCGGATTAATTTAGCAAAAGCCTTAGTGCGGCAGCCAGACTTCCTCTTTTTGGATGAACCCACTAACCATTTAGATATGGACATGTTAGAATGGTTGGAAAACTACCTCCTTTCCTATAAGGGAGGCATTCTAGTAGTCAGTCATGACCGCTATTTCCTGGATCGGATTGTTACGGGTGTGGTTGAGTTAGACCACCACAAGTCCCGGACTTACCGTGGTAATTATAGTCGCTACCTCAAGCAAAAAGAGGCCAACTTTAAAGCCGACCTCAAGGCTTATGAGAAACAACAAGAACAGATTAAGAAGACGGAAGAGTACATCGACAAGTACCGAGCTGGTATTAAGTCTAAAATGGCGCGTGGTCGCCAATCTCAATTAGACCGCCTAGAGCGTTTAGAGGCTCCAGAGACCAGTCATAATTTATCCTTTTCTTTTCCAAAGGCGGCTATGTCTGCAGATAAGGTGTTAGTCTTAGACCGGGTAGCTTATGCTTATCAAGAGGGACATCCTGTTTTTGAGGAGGTGTCCTTTGTTATTCGCCGTGGTGAAGCAGTGGCCCTTATTGGCGCTAACGGAGCGGGTAAATCCACCTTGGTAAAGACCATCGTAGGAGACCTACATCCTAGCCAAGGTTTTGTAGATGTGGGGAATCGGGTCCAAGTGGGTTATTTCTCACAAGAACACGAGGAACTGCATGACCACTGGGAGGTCCTTGATGAAATCGTCAACAATTTCGGCTTTAAGGAGGAAGAGGCTCGTAAGGCCTTGGGGGCCTTTATGTTCCGAGGGGATGATGTCTTCAAAAAGGTAGGGGACTTATCTGGGGGTGAAAAGGCCCGCCTGGCGCTGTTGAAACTTTTCTTGCAAGGTAATAATTTCTTGATCTTAGATGAACCGACCAACCATTTGGATATTCCTACGCGAGAGGTTGTGGAAGAGGCCTTGAAGAAATTTGATGGTACGTGTTTGGTTATTAGCCATGACCGCTACTTCTTGGATCAGGTGGCCAAGCGGATCATCGATCTTGAGCAGGGGCATATTTTAGATTTTCAAGGTAATTTTACCGACTTTAAGGAGGCCCTTAATCAGGGGCGCATTCACTTGCCAGGTCAGGAGGACTCTGGAGGGTTAGGAAGCGAGCTAGTCTCAACGGATGAACCTAAAAATTTTCCTAGTGCAGGGACCATGACAAAATTGACTAACCCCGAGAAACAGAATGTTAGTCTTGGTCTGGAGTCACCTGAAGAAGGTAAGGCCAACTCTAAGAAGGAAGCTAAACCCAATGATTATATGCGGGAGAAAAAGCTAGGCCAAGTGGAAACGGAGATAGCCCGCTTAGAGGCGACCATCAAGATGTACGAAGTGCAGCTGATGAATCCGGCTGTTCAATCGGATAATGATCAAATGGCTAGTTTGGCTACCAACATAGAGCAAGCAAATAGTGAATTAGAGGCCCTCTATGAAAAATGGGAGACCTTATCAGAATAAGTATAGATAGGAACGTATGGAATTTTTGGACTTGGCCACATGGGTGGTTATTGGACGGCTCATCGTCATTGATATTTTACTAGCCGGTGACAATGCAGTTGTTATCGGCATGGCTGCGAGCAAGCTGAATCCCAGCCTACAAAAAAAGGCTATCCTCTGGGGGACTCTAGGGGCTATTATACTGAGGCTCTTATTTGCCACCGTCTTAGTGGAGGCCTTATCGTATATCCCTGCCTTACACATCATAGGTGGGGCTATTTTGCTTTGGATTGCTGTTCAACTCTTAGTGGGAGATGAAGAGCCGGAGACAATTCAAGCTAAGTCTAAGCTCCTCCCAGCTATCACAACCATTGTTATGGCTGATGCAATGATGTCCATTGATAATGTGCTAGCCGTTGTAGGGGCCTCACAAGGTCACTTAGCATACGTAGTCATAGGTATGCTTGTGACGGTACCTCTTGTCGTATATGGGTCTACTATCTTTGCCAAGGTTATTAACCGCTACCCTATCATTTTATATGTAGGAGGTATGCTTCTAGGTTGGGTAGGGGGCGAGATGATGACTGAGGACAGGCTCTTGGAACCCTATATTGGCGGCTATGAACTTTGGATTAAGCTCCTCTGTATAGTCCTTGTGTTAGTATTAGTGACGATTCTTAAGTATAGACGTCACATTGGTCAAGAGAAGGGATAAGATGGGAAAGAACATAAAGAATCAAGCTCCAGTTGAATTGGGTCAAGAGGTATCCCTTTGGATTGATGGCCTAGGGTCCAATGGAGAAGGGGTTGGCCGTGTGGATAATTACACGGTCTTTGTTCCCTATGCCCTACCTGGGGAAGAAGTAAAGGTCATAATTGAGACGGTCAAGAAGACCTATTCCATCGGCCGTTTGACCAAGCTTTTACAAGCCTCTCCAGAACGGCAAGAGGCCCCTTGTGAACTCTACGGGATTTGTGGGGGTTGTCAATTACAACATACTACTTATGAAAATCAACTGGCTCTCAAGACGCAAAAGGTTAAGGATATAATGGTTCGTATAGGTGGCTTAGAGGAAAATCTAGTCTTGCCAGCCTTAGGGCCAAAAAATCCTTGGGCTTATCGTAACAAGATGCAAATGCCTGTTGGAGGGACCCAGAGAAATCTTCATATGGGATTTTATAGAAGGGGATCTCATGCTATTGTCGATGGGAATAATTGCCTTATTCAGCGGCCAGAAAATAATAAGATTGCCCAAGTTTGTTACGATTTGGCCCATGATTTAGGGGTAGAACCGTATGATGAAAGAACTGGTAAAGGGTTCCTTCGCCACGTCATCGGCCGTGTGGGTCAAGACCAATGGATGGTCATATTAGTAGGGACTGGTCATAACCTCCCTCGGCAAGAGGAATGGGTCCAAGGGATTCGTCAGGCCCTGCCTAAGGTGTCTTCCATAGTTTTAAATATCAATGGCCGTAAGACTAATGTTATCATGGGGCCTAAGAACCGCTTGCTATGGGGTGAGACTTACATTCAAGATGCCATTGGAGATTTGACCTTCTCCTTAAGCCCTCATTCTTTCTTTCAGGTGAATCCAGAACAGACAGCAGTCCTATATAATAAAGCTTTAGAATTTGCCGACCTATCAGGTGGTGAAAGCGTCATTGATGCTTACTGTGGAACGGGGACTATTTCTCTCTTCTTGGCTCATAAGGCCAAGCGGGTTATCGGTATAGAAATCGTGGAACCAGCTATTCTAGATGCCCGTAAAAATGCGGCTGCTAATGGGTTTACCAATACGGAATTTATTGTTGGTGATGCGGCTATAGAAATGCCTAAGCTCTATAAGAAGGGTCAACGACCTGATGTGATCGTATTCGACCCGATTCGGGCCGGTTGTAAGGAAGAAGTTCTCAAAGCAGCGGCAGGCATGAAGCCAAAGCGTATGGTTTATGTATCCTGTAACCCGGCCTCAATGGCCCGAGATATAGCCATTCTTCGCCCTTTAGGATATGAAGTGGTAAAGGTTCAACCGGTAGATATGTTCCCTCAAACCTCTCACGTTGAGGCGGTGGCTTTGCTAGTCCAGTCGCCTAGCGACGCAGAATAGCATTAGCACCGCCCATATGCAGTTGTCGGATCAAGCGAAGCGGATCCGGTAACAAGGAGCCATAGAGGCGGTGGCTTTGCTAGTCCAGTCGCCTAGTTACATAGAAGATTATAAGTAGTAGATATAAGTGTTTTCAGTAGGAGTGTTTATTATGGGTATCGTCTTACAGATCCTAGGTATAGTTATCGCATTAATAGCAGTCACTGTAAGTTGGCAGATTGTGCGTAATACTCATCGGATTGCTTTTCATGGCGAGTCAGCTTGGCGTAAGGCCTTGTTTGATGCTATTGATAATCCGTATTGGACTGATGGAGATCTAGAAAAGATTCGCAACCGGATGAATTTGAAAATTTTGGCCTTTTATGAACACCGGCAATCCTCTGGTCAATTAGATGGTGAATCTTTTCAAGTCTTGCATAGAGAATTGGATCAGTTCCCAGAATTAGATAAGGGCGAAAAATTACTAGATTTGAGGATATTTTTTGAGATTGATCGATTGCTTACACTCATGCAAGATTCTGAGCTTGAAAATCTACCTTATTCAGAGACAAAGACTTTGCGGCAATTAGTGCGGATGAAACTTAAAAATGACTGGCTTGTCTTTAATGGACGAAGCAAGGAGTTTAGCAATGAAGAAACTATTGAAAAATGGCGGATTTAACTCTTCTGTTCTGTAGCAGGGCAGTATTTATTGGCCTATGAGGCCTATTACTATAATTTTTATTTGGGAGATTTTATGAAACCCGTTTATGCATCTATCGTTAAAATCCTCATGCGGATTATGAACATAACTCTTTTCTTAGTAGGGATTGTCCTCTGTGGAGCTGTTGTGGATACCTTAATAAGCTTAGGGCATACGGCCTGGCTAGGCTTTTTTAAGCATGGTGGCTTTTCTGACTTGATCGAAGAGCTTATCACCTTCTTCCTTTATTTCGAATTTTTGGCTCTTATTGTAAAATACTTTAAGAATAACTACCACTTTCCCCTGGATTTTTTCCTCTACATAGGGATTACGGCAGTAGTAAGGCTTCTCATTGTATCCCATGAGACAGCCTTAGATACCATGACCTGGGCAGCAGCTATTTTGATATTGGTTATTAGCCTAGTTTTAGTAGAGAAATTTGTGCATAATGAATAAGAACCCATTGGTCTTTGGATGATACTTCCACGACAAGAGCATATCAGGGCGGCCTCTTTAGGAGGCCGTTTTTGTTTGCTCGTATCTTATAACAGGTATGTACTTGTCTTAACCTTGTTAAGGTCATGGATACATAAAAAATAGGAATAGCCAGATTAGAGGTATAAAGGCTTATTTTGTTGTATTCTATAAGTGTGATAGGTATCACTTTTGTGGCTGAAGAGGAGGCAACCTCTATTATGAATTAGGCTCACTTGTGATTGCCTGTATCTGTGCTCTTATGTAAAAGCGCTAAGCTTAGGAGGTTACCATGGAAATTCCAATTCGTTATGGTAAGGATGAAGTTATCAATCTACAGTTGGACCAAAAGAATTTATTGGGTGTTTTTAATCCTAATCAAGTGGAAAAAAAGGATGAAGAAACATTAATTATGGAAGCCTTAGCCCATCCAGTACAACAAAAATCCTTTGACAATTTTATCGCTGGTGATGATCCACTGGTTATCATCGTTAATGATGGGACCCGGCCTACACCTACAGCTAAAATCTTGAAGGAGATTTATCCTAAGATTAGAGACCGCAAAAAAACCTTTATCATTGCTACTGGCTGTCATAGGGTGGGGAACTTGGAAGAATATCATATGATCTTCTCCAAGGAAATCTATGAAGAAATCGCTGCTAAGGACGAGCTTCATAACCACGATGCTAAGAATGACCCTATGACCTACTTGGGGGCTAGTGCTAATGGAACGGAAATGTACCTTAACTCCATCGTTGCAGAGGCTAAGAAGGTCATCGTTATCGGTTCTGTAGAACCCCATTATTTTGCCGGCTACACCGGCGGTCGTAAGGCCTTTTTACCAGGGGTGGCCAAGTATGAAACTATCGAACAAAACCATAAACTAGCTCTGTCCCATAAGGCACAAGCCTTGGCCCTCGCGGGGAATCCAGTTCATGAAGATATGATCGATGCTATGAAAGTTCTCAAGGATATTGACGTATTCTCCATCCAAACCGTATTGGATAGTGAGCATGGCGTATACTTCGTTTCTTGTGGGGACCTCTTTGCTAGCTTTGATCAATGCGTAGAAAAGGCCGATGAGGTGTTCTGCGTAACCATTCCTAAAAAAGCGGATATCGTTATTTCCGTTGCTCCATATCCTATGGATGTTGACCTCTACCAGGCTCAAAAAGCCTTGGATAATGGTAAATTAGCCTTGGCTCAGGATGGGATCCTCATCATGGTAGCTAAATGCCGGACCGGGATTGGCCCAAAACCATTCTTTAAGCTCATGGCATCCGCTCCAACTGGAGAAGAAGTTTTGAAAAAGATTGACCAAGAATTCCACTTGGGCTACCACAAGGCTGCTAAGATGGCAGAAATTTCCCTGTGGGCACAGACCTGGGCCGTATCTGACTTGTCTGATGAAGATATGAAAGCTGTTCATCTCAAACCATACCATGATTTACAAAAAGCTTTGGATCAAGCCCTAGCTGAAAAGGGGCCAGATGCATCCGTTGTTATCTTACCGTTTGGTTCCATGTCCGTTCCTAAGGAGGCCTAAGTGTGAATACCCTTTTCTACGACTGTAAAAGAGGCATCAGTGGGGATATGAATATAGGAGCCATGTTGGACTTAGGTGTAGATTTTTCCTACTTAGAATCCCAACTGGTTAAATTAGGTCTTGATCATGAGTATAGCCTGACTTGTCAGAAAGTCTTGAAAGCTGGAATCCAGGCCACTCAATTTGATGTGATTCTGACAGAGCATCATAGCCATAATCATGCTAGTAGTCATCATGTCCGCCATTTTAGGGACATTGAAAAGATTATTAGGAAATCCAGCCTCTCTGACTTTGTTGTAGATAAGGCCTTAGAAATATTTGCTCTTATAGCCCAGGCGGAGGGGCATGTACATGGTAAGGACCCTCTAGAAGTCCACTTCCATGAGGTAGGTGCTGTTGATTCTATTGTAGATATTGTAGGAGCCTGTATCTGCTATGAAGCCCTAGGCAAACCAAAGATTATTGCCACACCAGTCGCCCTAGGAGGTGGCAGTGTGATCTGTGCCCATGGGACCCTTCCTGTGCCAGCACCGGCTGTTGTAGAACTAGCTAAGGGGGTGCCGGTGACACTGGGAGGCGCTGATTTTGAACAAACGACGCCAACTGGTATGGCCATTATAAAGTGTTTAGCTAGTGATTTTGTGGATACCTTCTCGGGGCGTATTGATAGGGTAGCCTATGGTGCTGGTAAGAAAGAGGCTAAATTCCCTAATGCCCTCCGAATCATGGCCTGCCAAGAGGGCTTAGGAGATAGGCCTAGCAATATGAGCCAACAATATATGGTGGAAACTAATATTGATGACATGGACGGAGAGGCCTTATCCTTTGCGTGTCAAGAACTACTTAAGGCAGGAGCATTGGATGTTTTTACCACAGCTATTGGTATGAAAAAGGGGCGGCCTGCTTGTAAACTTAGCCTTCTTTGTAGGAAAGAGGACTTAGATAACTTAGAAAGGCTAGTCTTTATTCAGACGACCGCTATTGGTCTACGGACTTACCAGGTGACAAAGCGGGAATTGAATCGAGAATTACAAAGGGTAGAAACTACATATGGTCCAGTGGGGCTTAAGGTGACCTATCTAGATGAGAAGCCGCTTAGGGTGAAGGCGGAATTTGATGATTGTCGGGCCAGTGCCTTAGCTCATGGTGTAAGCTTACAAACAGTGAGAGATAAAGCGATAGAGACATGGAAGCAATTGAAGAAGTAAAACAGGGCATAGAAGGATTAGAAAATTTAGCGGTAGCCTTTTCGGGAGGGGTGGACTCCACCTTATTAGTTTACCTAGCCCATCAAATCTTAGGGGATAAGATGGTGGCGATGACCATGCGGTCCCCTTATATTTCTGGACGGGAGGTTACAGAGGCAATAGAGTTTGCCAAAACCTATGACATTCCTCATGAAGTTATTGATGTGACCGTGGATGATACGGTCAAGACTAATCCAGAAGACCGTTGCTACCTGTGTAAGAAGGCTGTTTTTACTAAGCTCATAGAAGTGGGAAAGCAAATGGGCTTTTCTCACTTTGCTGATGGCACAAATCATGACGATTTAGGAGAGTATCGTCCTGGCCTCAGGGCCTTAAGAGAGTTGGGGATTATCTCTCCCTTAACAGTCTTAAGTAAGGATCAAATCCGGTGTTACTCTAAAAAGTTGGGCCTGCCTACAGGGGATAAGCCTTCCTATGCCTGCCTCTTGACGCGTTTGCCACATGACTATAAGTTTACCCAAGCTGACTTAGAGACTATAGAGTGGGTGGAAAACCTCTTGATAGCCTATGGGTATGACAATGTAAGGGGCCGTTATGATGGGGCTAATTTAAGGATTGAGTTACCCTATGACTTGATGTCTAGTTTCTTAAAGGATCCAGCTTTTAAAGAGATTATTAAAAGGTTGGACAGCCGTATAAAAGGGCAGATTAGCTTAGACCTAAGAGGATTGAGAAAGGATGTGTTGGCATGAGAGAAGGGGAGATTTGCCAACTCGTAGAGGCTATTCAAAAACATGAACTATCTAAAGACCAAGCCTATCAAATTTTGAAGGACTATCCTTTTAAGGATATTGGTTGTGCTAAGGTTGATACCCAACGGGAGAGCCGAACAGGTTATCCAGAGGTCATCTTTGGTCAGGGTAAGAGCCCGGGAGAAATCTTATCCATTACTAAATGTATGGCTGAAGCGGGGCAGAATATACTGATTACGCGGACCAATCGAGAGGTCTATGAGTTGCTTAAAGAACGTTTGGGAGACATATCCATTTCCTATAATGATCGGGGGCATACCATTTCTGTTTTACTGACTGATCCAGAAGAGACTGAATCGATGATTGCTATTGTATCCGCTGGCACAGCTGACAATGGGGTAGTAGAGGAAGCCTATGAGACAGCTCGTATTTTGGGTAATCGTGTGGAGAAGATTACTGATGTAGGCGTAGCTGGCATCCATCGCCTTTTCGCCAACCTAGACCGGATACGCCGGGCTAAGGTCATCATTGCTGTGGCCGGCATGGAAGGGGCCTTACCAAGTGTTGTAGCGGGCCTGGTGGCGGTACCTGTTATTGCAGTCCCTACATCGGTAGGCTATGGGGCCAATTTAGGTGGGATTAGTGCCCTCTTGGGCATGCTCAACTCTTGTGCCAATGGAATTTCTGTAGTAAATATAGACAATGGTTTTGGGGCCGCCTATAATGCTAGTTTAATCAATCATTTATAGGATTAAATAGGGGAATTAAGAATTTTCAGTTTGCGTGAGTGAAACTGAAGCATAAAAAAGCAAGTTAGCCAATTTGGTTAACTTGCTTTTTTAGAGAGAGAATTATTGTTTTTGTTGACAAAGAAGAAAGAGCATTGTAGGATAGGAACATGTTACAAAGACAAATGTCCACTTGAAATAAACATTCTATGATGGATATAGCTTGTCTTTACATAATAGGTCCCAAGGGGGACGTTTTTTTATACCTTCCTGATGAGAGGAGATAGTCTATGGATGCAAACCTATTACAGCATATGAAACGAGCTAGGGATTGGCGAATTATCTTTCCCGTATTTCTGGTTTCTATTATCGCCTGTATAGATCGGGTTAACATCGCTTATGCCAAGTTGACCATGACCCAAGACTTGACCTGGATAACCCCAGAGGTCTTTGGCATGGGTGCGGGTATATTCTTTGTGGGCTACCTAATTTTTGAAATTCCAGGGTCTCTTGTGGCAGCCCATTTTTCTGCCACAAAGTGGATTGCCCGTATCATGTTCACCTGGGGCCTCGTGTCAATCTTTATGGCCTTTGTATCCACGGAGTTTGAATTCTACCTCTGTCGTTTCCTCTTGGGGGCCGCCGAGGCTTCTCTGTATCCGGTTATTTATTCGGTCCTCTTCCCCCGGTGGTTTACCGCAGCAGAACGGTCTCGGGCGACAAGCCTCATGCTGACATCCCTCCTCTTGTCAAACATTCTAGGGGCTCCGATTGCGGGTGTCCTCCTAGAATCATCCCTCTTCGGTCTGCATGGTTGGCAAGAACTCTTTATCTTAGAAGCTGTGCCAGCTCTTATCTTTGCCATCATCTTTTTCTTTGCCGTTAAGGATAGGCCAGACCAAGTATCTTGGCTCTCTCAGGAGGAAAAGGACTATCTTACAGAAAACTATGAGAAAGAGAAGGAGGCCATGCAAAAGGTGAAGCGCTACTCTGTTCGTAAGGCCTTCACTGACCCTAAGGTGCTCAAGCTCTGCCTCATCTACTTCCTTTGGGTGGTGGGCTTCTGGGGCTTTTACTTCTGGATGCCAACAGTTCTCAAGGAATTATCAGGCCTTTCTACATCCCTCTTAGGAGGGGCTATTGCCATCCCTATGATAGCAGCCCTAGTAGTACAAGTGATTATCTCTAAGACGGCTACCCTCACAGGGGATAAGGTTTGGCATGTAGCGGGAGCCTTGACAGTAGGGGCCGTGGGCCTTGCCTTATCACCTTTTGCCTCAAATTTAGCCCTAGCCCTTGTGCTCGTCTGTATGTCTGCTATCGGTATCCATGCAGCCATGGGGGTTTGGTGGACCATTCCAACTACCTTCTTAACGGGACCGGCAGCCGCTGGATCCATCGCACTTATTAACTCGTGCGGTAATGTGGGAGGCTGGGTTGGGCCTAACATGATGGCTTGGATTAAGGTTAATACAGGCTCCTTTGATGTAGGGTATTACATTATGGGTGGTGCCATGCTGTTGGCAGCTCTCTTGGTCCTCACCATTAAATATGGTTTTACCGGGAAAAAAGCCAAACAATAAGTCTATTAGACTTCCCATATAAAAAAGAAGCCTTCTCTAAGGAGAAGGCTTCTTTTTGCATGACTACGTTTACTAGATTTCCTCTGCTTTAGCCATGTAAGACCGGATCAGTTCGCAAGATTTGTGGAAAAGTTCTTGCTCCTTATCGGTCATAGGGAGTTCAATGATGGCTTCTACGCCGTCTTTACCCAGGATAACAGGGGTGGAGGCATAGACATAATCTTCACCATAATGGCCATCCAAGGCAACAGAGCAAGGGAGGATTTTCTTTTCATCGTGCAAGATGGCACGAATTAACTCGACCGTAGCTGTAGCAATGCCGAATTCTGTGGACCCTTTGCCGTTGAGAACTACATAGCCTTGGTGTTTAACGGCTTCATTGAGAGCTTCTTCATCCAAAGGAGGAAAGCGGTCTGGCATATCTTCTTGGAGTTGGTAAAGACTCTTGCCGCCTATCATGATGCAGGAGAAGGGAATCATAGAGGAGAAACCGTGTTCACCCATAGCATAGGCTTGGAGGGATTTAGGGGAGATATTGTATTTTTGGGATAAGAGCATTTGTAGACGAGCGGAATCCAAAGCTGTGCCAGAAGAGATGATCTTGTGTTTTGGATAGTCCAAGTGCTTTTGCAAGTAAGCTGCTATAACATCAGCAGGGTTGGAGATGGAGATAATGATACCGGAGAAGCCTGACTTTTTAAGGCGAGGAATGATATCCTTGCAGATATTGATGGTACCGGCTAACATATCTAAGCGGTCTTGCCCCTTTACAGGAAGTAGGCCAGAGGCGTTGACGATGATATCGCAGTCGCCCAAGTCCTCTACGGGAACAGCATAAGCTCTCACTTGATGAGGTAGGTAGGATGTAGAATCCTTAATGTCCTCAGCTTGGGAAATAGCCTTTTCCTTATCTACATCCGCTATATAGAGTTCATCTACTTGACCTTGTGTGGCTAGGGATAATGCAACATGGGAGCCGACATGACCGGCTCCGATAATACCGATTTTTCGTAATTTAATAGACATAATTAGACCTCCTATATAGCTTGTATTATAGCACTAAATACTTCTTATAAACCTGCATAGGGAAATGAAATTGTATAGATTTATGTTATAAAATACTTAGAATATGAGCATATACTATAAATAGAGTCGGTAGGGTTCATGTCAAATTTCTCGATTTAAGTATACTATTTACAATAATTGATTCTTAGTATGACTATGGTAGGTGATTGTATGGATTTTGTAACAAGCCTTATCTTGGTAGTTTTCTTTTTAGTTCTTTTGATTGCTCTAGTTTTTACCCTTATCGGCCTACCTGGCAACTGGCTCATGATGTTAGCTATAGCTTTCACGGGCCTCCTTCCTACGGGGGCTATTTTATCCCTACGGCAGTGTATTATCCTTGTAGGTATTTTACTACTAGGAGAAATCATAGAGTTTGTCTTGCCCCTCCTCGGGGCTAGGCGTTATAAGCCATCCTCTTGGGCCTATGGGGCATCCATTATAGGGGCTCTTGTGGGTGGTATCATGGGAACAGCTATTATACCGCTTATAGGTGGCTTCATTGGTGCTGCCTTAGGTGTATTCTTCTTGACCTATTTTGTGGAAAGTCTCCAGGCTAGGAGACAAGAAGAAGCGCAGCATATAGCTCGATCAGCCATGATTGGATCCTTGGTGGGCATGACCATTAAGTTTTCCTTGGCAGTTGGCATCCTCTGCTATATATTTGTTTATTTAGTACTTACTTGTATTGGTTCTTTGTAAATCGCTAGCTATCTCTTGTGGTCTTGCTAAATCCATGATAGATAGCTTTTTCTTTTGGTTTTGTATAGTTTTAAGCTATCGTGGTATAATTTAAATCTATAAAAATCATTGTTCTAGAGGACCTATGTACTCTAGGCC
>URPV01000028.1 GCA_900549805.1 uncultured Veillonella sp. | reverse complement strand
GTGCATGTTGTTGGCCCGCTTCATTACCTTGCGATTCTGGCCTTTTTACATCCTTGAGGATGACATCTGGCTGGTGTTCCTTAGCCAATGCAATGGCCTCTACCCCATTGGTCCCTTGGGCCAGGACCTGATGGCCAGCAGCTTCTAATATATCCACCAAATCCATACGGATAAGGGACTCATCGTCCACAACAATCAGGCGCATAGGTCCTCCTTTAGCTCAGCAAAGCCAACGTGTATATAAGTGCTATACAGAAAAACATAAAAAACTATTCATCAAAGGACCAAGAAAGAATCAAGTTACAAAAAAAGCCGATACTAATCCTTACCCATGGTAATTTGAATACGAACTCCTCCTTGTAGATTGTTGGACAAGTCCAAGGCCCCCTTGAGCTCGTGGGTAACTAGGTTGGAAATAATTTGTAGGCCTAGACGTTTTGATTTGCCTAGATCAAAGTCCTGAGGAAATCCCCTACCTGTATCCCTATAATCTAGGAGGATTTGGTCAGACCTATCTTCCACAGTAAGGCTGATAAGAGCCTCCTCTTGGTTATCCCTAAAACCATGTTCTAGGCTGTTGGTGATGAGCTCATTGATAATGAGAGATACATAACCCGCCTTATGGGAGGAGATAACCTCTTCATCTCCCTGATAAAGCAACTCCACTTTTTCTTGCTGATTCATAAGGCTAGACCGCAAAAGACGACCCAGTTCATCAAAGATAGAACGAATAGAGATATAATCTTCATCGTAGTGAGATACGATATCGTGAACCAAGGCCATAGACTCGATACGGGATATGGATTCCTGCAAGGCCTTACGCACTTCCGGAAGATCAGACCGCCGAGCCTCCATACGTAGAAGACCTGCTACAGTTTGCAGATTGTTCTTAACTCGATGGTGGATTTCCTTGATGACGGAATTCTTAACCAAGAGGTCCTGTTGAACCTTGGCCTCTACGGTCAAGTCCTTGAGGAAGAGGAAGTTACGCCCCTGACCACGGCTATAGGAAAGAGGAATGACCGTTTGGCGGATAATCATATCCTGGTAGATTTCCTGGCATATATCAGCCTTATGGTTATCGATCAAAGCTTTTAAAAAGGATAGCTTAAGCGTCGACCCATAGATGGATGATCCCACGAGACGACGGTCAAAACCCAAAAGGTTAACCAGTCGGTTGGAGGCCTCATTGGCGTAGAGGATAAGGCCTGTATCATCAAAGATAATAACGCCATCCTGATAGGAAATAGGTTGATATACATCTTGCCCACTATCTTGGGCGACCATGATGAGCTGGTAAATGGATTCTGTTAAAATCCGATTGCGTTCGATTCGCCCCTTGTAGGATTGACTATCGATTCGAGGGTTGGTAAAGGATAGGCCCCCTATAATCTTGCCGCCATTATCCACAATGGGATAGACAATCATGTACTCATCCTTGTCGTAATAGGTGGTTATATCTGCTAAGACCTGCCCTGCTATAAAAAGGTCCTCCCACAAGGACATAGTCGAAGCCGGCCACGCTTCAATCCGCCGTCCCTTACGGCCATCTTTGATGGCCAAAAATCCATTCTCTGCCTGCACAAAGATATGGATTTCCTGTTGGGATACGGACTCTGCAAAGACCAGGAAGTCCGACATAGTCAATAGAAGATTAATTTGAGGACGACTTAGGTCTGTTTGTTCTAAGAGGGTATCTACTTCTTGATCCCGCTTATTGGTAACCATCCTAAATCCTCCCTCTTTTCCTTGTGCCTGAACCATGCTTACCCCTTCCACATATCAGTCCCAATAGGGAGGCTTGGTTTAGCATTCAGACGAAGGCCTGAGAATTTACTAGCCTTAGCCATATAGTAGCCACGGCAGCCAATCATAGCAGCATTATCAGTGGATAAAATCTTATCTGGCCCATAATAGGTGAAGCCTTCTTCTTTGCACATCTGAGCCATAGCCTCTTGCAGGCCAGAATTAGCCGACACCCCACCAGCTATGGTAATTACATCCTGCCCATATTCCCTTGCAGCCTGGCGAGTTTTATCTACCAAAACCTCTACCACAGCTCGTTGGAAGGAGGCGGCTAAATCAGCATCATTGACTGTTAACCCTTTCATCTTGGCCTCGTTGAGATAATTGAGAACAGCTGACTTAAGGCCTGAGAAGGAAAAGTCATAGTTACCACTTTCATTCAAAGCCTTAGGAAAGTCCATGGCATGAGGATTTCCTTCCTTAGCTAGGCGGTCAATATGAGGTCCCCCTGGATATGGATACCCCATGACGCGGGCGATTTTATCAAAAGCCTCACCCGCTGCATCATCCCGAGTTTGCCCAAGGATTTCAAAGCTTTCATAGTCTTTCACCAGGACAATCATGGTATGACCACCAGATACAACCAAGCTCATGAAAGGCGGTTTCAGTTCAGGGTGAGCCAAAAAATTTGCAAAAATGTGGCCTTCCATATGATGAACACCCACTAAAGGAATCCCTGTGGCAAAGGAGAGCCCTTTTGCGGCAGCCACCCCTACTAAAAGAGCGCCTACTAAACCAGGCCCATAGGTAACGGCGATATGATCGATATCCCCTAGGGTCACATGAGCATCCTCTAAGGCCTGATCAATAACCGGAAGAATTTGTTCTATATGATGACGGGAAGCCACTTCTGGCACGACACCCCCAAATTTACGGTGGATGGGTACTTGGCTTGAGATGACATTGGACACGACGGTCCGCCCATCTCGCAAGACCGCTGCGGATGTTTCGTCGCAGCTAGATTCTATGGCCAGGGTTAAGACAGACATGCTTCCTCCTAAAATCTATATGACAATAAATAGGCATCCTCCTTAGGATGGCTATAAAAATCCTTGCGGGCCCCATCAATGGTGAAACCCAGTTTTTTATAAAGCTTGATAGCTTTTTCATTAGATTGGCGAACTTCTAAGTAGATCACGGATACAGTAGAGCCTCTAAGATCCTCTATGACATAAGACAGAAGTCCTTCACCAATGCCCTGGCCCTGCCAGGTAGGAAAAACGGCGATATTAGAGACTTGACCCTCATCCAAGACGCGAGCTAAGCCCATATAGGCCACTACCGCCCCCGAAGTAGTTTGTGCCACATAATAGAACTTGTGGTCTGGGTCTTGCAGGTCTTCTCGTAGAGAGGCTTCTGACCAAGGGGTAGAAAAGCAGGCCAACTCAAGCCCCACTAAGGCATTCAGGTCATTCATCGTTGCCCTTCGATAGGATATGTTGGTAATCATGATGACCTCCTATTTCACAAGCCGTTCTATTTAAATGCTTCTAACCAATCTCTTTTGGTCCATTACTTTGGATTGATTACTTTGGGTAATTGCTCTTCGTAGATTGCTTTTGGAAGATTACTTTTATTCAAGCATCTTTACTTAACCGTTTCAACCACAGTGACTTGTGGGTTCTGTGCGAGGGCCTCCGGATCATCCTTGTGCTTATCTTCCCACATAACTTCTGCCTCAGACCGACGAATATAGTAAGGAATCATAGTCATAGGATCCGATGGATTGAGGCCTCCATTAAGGTCTCGCGCGGCCAATAACATGGCTCCTGCACGAGGGATGGCAACCGTCGGTGGCGCTATCGTAAAGAGAGGGACGTCCTCTGAGACACTAGCCCTATCAGCCACTAGCTTTTCCACCCGCTTGATGCCGTCGCCTAAGAAGATAGTGGCTTGTCCTTGGTCCTCTAATTCTTGCACTAAATCTGCTGCAGCTTTAACCATAGGATCCTGGATGCGAACCAACTGGTTCCCTTTCCAGCGATAACGAGCTTCATAGACATTCTTCTTTTGGGCATCGATAAGGACCGAAATGAGGCGATCTGTATAAGGCACATTATAGGCCATGCCATCCATGGTCATAGCCCCATAGAGGGGAATTTGTAAGGCATAGGCCATGGCCTTAGCTGTTCCCATGCCGATTCGTAAGCCTGTGAAGGAGCCAGGCCCTATGGCAACCACAATGCCTGTCAAATCGGATGTATCAACTTGAGCCTGGTCTAAGAGGAGCTCTATATGAGGAACTAGTTGTTCCGAATGGGTCAAGCCCGCCTGCATGGTGAGTTCTCCCAAGAGGGTATCTCCTTCTAAGAGGGCTAGACTAGATACTAGGCTAGATGTTTCAATCCCCAACCACATAAGAACCTCCTATGGCAACTAATTCATCCTGTGATAAGCTAGAGGACTCGATACGGAAGGTGCGAGTCCTATCATCATGCTTATCAATATAAATCCAGATGGTTTCCTCTGGCATCTCTTCCGGAAACTTATCGGCCCACTCTACAAGAGCCATCTGCTCTTCCGTATATTCATAAAAGCCTATAGTATCCAGTTCTTCCGGATTTTCCAAACGGTAGAGGTCAAAGTGGTAAAGAGTTTTACGACCTACCGAGTAAGTATTCATGAGAGCGAAGGTTGGTGATGTCATCTCTTCCAACACTCCGAACCCAACGCCGATTCCCTGAGATAGGTGGGTTTTACCGGCCCCCATATCGCCTACCAGAGCCAAACAGATAGGGTCTTGGGAGGCAGCCATAAAGGCCCCTATGTGCCGTCCTAAATTCTGGGTATCTTCTACTGATTCAGTTCTATAGGTAACGTGAACGACCATCCTCTACCCCTCCTCTTTATCTTTATCTTGATCTGATGCTAGATGTACAAAATGATCATAGCCCTTAGCAGCTAAGATAGTCATAGATCCATCTAGCTTGCGCATGGAAACCTGTGGATTATCAGACTTATTATTAACGATTCCTATCAAGGTCACTCCAATCATTTCTTGAAGGGCCCCCATAGCGGCTTGGGGTGCTGTCCCCACCAATTGAAAATCCTCACCCCCATAAAGAGCATAGGACGAGGGATCTTTGCCGGAAATTTGGCACCATCGGGTCGTATTAGCATTGATAGGTAAGAGTTTTTCATCGATCATGATATGACAACCAGAAGCTTTGGCAATCTCATTGAGTTCTGAAGCGAGTCCATCGGAAATGTCATTGAGACTATGGGATCCCAACTTCTGGAAGGCTTGGCCCAACTTGACCATAGGCTTAGGCTGGCGGTGACGGTCTACGGCTATAGGGTATTGATCTTCTAATTCAGGTTTTTCCTGAAGGACTTCAAGGCCAGTTTGGGCTAAGCCAAGGTCACCTGTTACAAAGACCACGTCTTGAGGACGGGCGCCAGACCGCAAAATAGCTTGTCCTTGGTCGACCTCACCCAGAATAGTAACAGTCAAAACCATAGGACCCGTGCTAGACACAGTATCGCCCCCAACTAGGTTAACATCAAAGCGAGAGGCACAGGCCATGAATCCCTTATAGATATCCTTGAGAAGGTCCACATCAACATCCCCATTGGTGGCTAAGGATATAAGCATATGGAGGGGCTTGCCACCCATGGCAGCGATGTCGGAAATGTTAGCTGCTGCTAAGCGGTAGCCTACATCATAGCCTTTCATATAATCCCAGGAGAAATGGACGCCTTCTACCATGGTATCGGTGGAAACCAATTGGTCTTTACCTAAGACTTCCTTGAGGACGGCGCAGTCATCCCCTATCCCGACCGCTACGCGGTCTGCTTTTACAAGGCCTTCCTTAGCAATGGATTGAATCCAATTAAATTCTCCTAACTGACCTAATTTCACGGGACCTACACCTCCTCTTACTAGGACTTACATACAGATAAATTATAGCACGGATAGGGTCTGTAAACATAAAAAAACTAGAGCCCCCTAACCGAGTGAATCAGGAGGCCCTAACCTTATGAACTAGCTAGCCTATTTATTTCTTAACCATAGATTTCATAAAAGTCAATGGTTCAGATAGGTCGTAGTTACCGATAAGGGACAATTTCTTGCCATTATTGGTAAACTTAACCTGTTTGATAGAATCATCATTCTTTATAAGTGTATTAACGATAACTGCCATTTGAAGTTCTATGGTGAGGACCCCTCGCTTAGTATTGACGAAGGCATTGTTTACGTCCACAGTTGCTGTGGAGCCGTCAACCTTAACGGAGTTAACCTTCATATCCTTCTTAAAGATAGGATACTCTTGGCCTTGATCTTGGGCCATAGCTGTTTGTAGCCAAGCCGCTGGATCTTGGGCTTGGTCCGCATCCACCTTTACAGTCTTAAGAACGACACCAGAGGCATCGGATTTAGGAATGTAAATGGCGATGGATGCGCTTTCCGATTTAGCTTCCTTATCGGCAGTTTTTTGTGCGCTTGTACTAGCCTCAGTCTTGGCAGGACTGGTATTAGTTCCCGTTTGGGAATCACAGCCGAAGGCCGCCATAGACATAAGACCCAATAAGAGAAGCGCTGCTATACGGTTACGAGTCTTCATAGTAAGCTCCTCCCTATACTATTAGGCACCGAAGTAAGATGCGATACCATTAGCAATACGTTGTGCAAAATCTTGTTGGGTAGAGGATTGTGTCAGATTTGCTTCTTCACTTGGATTAGAAATGAAGCCCAATTCTACAAGGATTGCAGGCATGGTGGAATGACGCAATACGTACAAATTACCAGGTTGGATACCACGGTCCCCATTAAAGCCAGGTGTCGAGGCAATACGATCTTGTACCTTTTGAGCTAATTTAGCATCATAGCCTGTCTTAGCATAATAGTAGGTTGCAATGCCGCCTACAGAATGATTATCAAAGGAGTTAATGTGGATGGATACAAAGACATCAGCACCATTGTTGTTAGCCACATTAACACGGGCCTGTAATTCATCTACACCGGATGCATTTGGTCCGTATACGTCTACGTCGGTAGTCCGAGTCATAACCACCTTGGCCCCCATGTTTTCAAGGTCAGCCTTGAGATATTTAGCAATTGGCAAGGTTATATTCTTTTCTTTTTGGCCATTCACGCCGATGGCACCAGGATCAGAACCGCCATGACCTGGGTCGAGAGCTATTGTTTTACCCTTCAAACCGCCATTAGTTACATATGGCTTAGCAATTGGTTGTGGCTTGGTTGGCAAGGTAACTGGTGTAGGACCAGCGTTAGATTGGCTACCATGGTTCTTACCATAGTATGTCGTTTTAGGGCCAACGCCCTTCTTTTGTAGGTCCACTACAATGCGGTAAGGCTTTTTATTAACTGTATCCTTCTTAAGGGAGAACACCTTAACATCCTTAACGTCCATGGATTTTGGTGTGGAAATGACCACATTGGTATTTCTATTTTGCTGAACCAACTGCGCTTTAGAAGCGATGGATTGGTCCATAGAAATAGTTCGGTTTACATTTCCAATTCGCGTGTTTTCCAAGGTTACAGTAGTCGTTTTGCCATCTTTTGAAATGGCTGCTTTGGCCTTAACTGGGTTCGTTAAATCCATAACCATACGAACGTATGGCGTAGGCGCATCATTACGCGTTACCCAGCGAATGTTTTCTAATTCTGCTGCGTTAGCAGAAGAGGTCAAGATAGGCAGCAGGCACATGACTGCCATCAAGAATCCAAAAAGTTTACGCAAAACTTCTCACTCCTAACATTTTATAACTGTATGTCTATTGTACTTTCAAACACGTCACTACTAGTCTACAGTACTTACATGAAGGACCATGAAAGTTTTACACCTACTCAAACTAGCACTCTATTATACCACAGTTTTCTATTTTTCTTTTGAAATTTGCCAAGATTGGCCGTCTGTGTCGACCTGAATCCAGCCATTTCTATCCGTAATATATACTGGTATATTTTCCTTGCTTAATCGGTCTAGGGTCTCCTGCCCAGGATGACCATAGGAATTTCCTAGCCCACAGGAGATAAAGGCTGCCTCCGGCTTAACAGACCGGATGAATTTAGAAGAAGTCGTGTACTTGGACCCATGGTGGGCTACCTTGAGAATACGCGAAAAGAGTTTTGAGTTATCAGCCTGTATAAGCTGTGCCTCCTCCTCTTTCTCCATATCACCCGTAAAGAGCATGGAGAACTTACCAAAGGTCAACTTACCCACGATAGAGTAGTTATTGAGGTCTTTAGACTTTTGGGCATCGGTCTTTGTGTTATCTGGGAATGGGGCCAAAACAGTAAAGATAGCGCCGTTACCGAAGTCTATACTATCGCCTCGTTGCAAAACGGTATGCTTGATTCCCTTGTCCTTGATAACCTGGCTATAGTTTTTAAAGACCCTGTTTTGTACCACAATGCCATCATCATAAATTTCGTCTACCGGTATGGCCTTGGCGATAGCTACAAAGCCACCCATATGGTCGGCGTGAGGATGGGTGATAATAACCCGCTTGAGATGGCTCACCCCTTCTTGCTTAAGCTGGGCTACGATAGCCTCCCGGTGATCTACATCTCCCGTATCAATCATGGAGTACTCATCACCCACCTTGATGAGGATAGCATCACCCTGGCCTATATCCAGCATCCTAACGGATAGCTTACCTTGAGCTTCCTTATCCCCGTATTGGTTTTCTTGGCTCGTCGCCTGGTCTATGGTCTGCCCTAGGGTCTGGACCTTTTGGCCCACTGATTGGGCCCCACAGCCCGTCATGGTTAAGAGAGCCATGAGAACTACAAGTATTAGGGCAAGGTATTTCTTATATATATGCATGAGCATCCTTCACTTTCCATGCCCTATGGCTAATCTTGATCCGCTAGAAAATCTGTAACTACGTGGCCTACTTCCTTAGCTACATCAGAAGCAGTATAACCCCAGGCCTTATCCTTAGCCAAATTATCAGCGGCCGCACTATGAAGGTATACACCAATAAGGGCTGCTAGCTTGGATGGATAGCCTTGTGCAATATAAGCAGCTATGATACCGCTTAAGGTATCCCCCATGCCGCCAGACCCCATGCCTGGATTACCAATGGGGTTAATAAAAATCTCCCCATCAGGGGTTGCCACTACAGAAGGAATCCCCTTGATTACCCAGGTAGCACCAGAGCGCTTAGCTAGATCTAAGCCTAAATCCATATAAGTATCCAAGACTTGTTTGGTGGAAAGTCCTGTAATATGGGCTAACTCACCAATGTGAGGGGTACATACGGCACCAGCCAAGTAACCTCCATTGATAAGTTCCTCTAAATCCTGCGCATAAAAGGCATCCGCATCGACTACCAAGGAGCTTTTAGCCCCCTTAATAGCATTCTGTACCATGCGGCTAGCCTCTTGGGTTCTCCCTAGGCCTGGCCCTATGGCTACGGCATCCTTATCCGCAAGTAAATCACTTAATCGTTCTCCAATAGCATCGTAGGCTGCATCATCCTGGTAAGAAGCGGTCATAACCTCAGGAATAATACTATTCCTAAGGCCAGCCAAGGCCACTTGAGCCGTAATCACCGTAGTCTTTCCGGCCCCACTATACACAGCAGCATTGGCGGCCAAAGCAGGGGCTCCCGGCATATCCTTAGAGCCACCTAACACGGCCACGTGTCCATTAACCCCCTTATGGGCTAAGGGGGTGCGTTCCTGTAAGAGGCCCGCGATGAATTCACGGTCCAAGAGGTAAGCCCTAGGGGCATTTTCATAAAGGCCTTGGATACCCTCCCAAGGAAGGCCTAAAGGCAAGACCTCTACCTGTCCACAATGGGTCCGGCCTGGATAGAGCCATTGGCCTACCTTAGAGGCGCCAAAGGTAATGGTACCCGTATAAATAGGCGTCGCTTCATCCACTTGGCCACTTAAGGCGTTGAGACCAGCTGGTAGGTCAATAGCCCATAAAGCACAGGCATGGGCCCTGGCGAAGGCGTTCATGGTATAGAGGATATCCCGCATAGGTTCTCGCAGCTCACCCTTTAGACCGGTTCCAATGAGGCCTTCTACCACATGAGAATACTGAGTCCAATCAAGACCGTCTAGAGATTCAACCTGGTCTATCCCCAGGGTCTCAACTATGGCCCACTGCTTTTTGAATAGGTCAGACGCCTTATCCCTGTCGCCGTATATATAGAGGACAGGATGAATACCCCTTTCTAATAAATGGCGGGCCGCCACGAGACCATCTGCCCCATTGTTACCTACACCCAGAACGAAAAGGACCACTTCAGCCTGGTCTTCTACCAGGACATCGGCAATACCCCGCCCAGCATTTTCCATGAGTAGGTCTAACGGGATAAAAAAAGACTGTGAACAATGGCCATCAATAAATTGGGCTTGGTCCGGATAGAGTACAGGAACGGGTTTACTTGAATACATAGGAACCTCTAATCTAAAATAACTTGGCACAGGGCTAAGGAATCAGTATGAGTAATGGAAATAGACATCTGCCTTAAACCCTTATCCTCCATATAGGATTTGAAAGGACCAGAAATGGATAAGACAGGGGCGCCTAAATCATCATGGCCCACTTCTATATCCTGCCAAGATCCATAGCGAAAGCCCGTGCCTAAGGCCTTGACAAATGCCTCCTTGGCAGCATACATACCCGCATAGGACTGGAATTTATTTTTCTTTCTAGACTCGCAATATTCAATCTCCGCCGGCCTATAGACGCGGTCCCGAAAACCTGGCCCCGCTAGAGCCTTTTCTATGCGAGCGATTTCAACCATGTCGATACCAAGATGCATAGGTCCTCCTTATCTACTTACCATTTTATTATACTGCCTTAGGGCCTAAAACTAAATGGACCTTTTTTTAGTCTCTTGTTACAATGACGGCACATACTATGTAATAAAAGCTTTCATAAACCAAATACGTATATATAAAAAAGCCCAGTTCATAAGAACTGGGCTTTTTATTTGGTGCCGGAGGTGGGACTTGAACCCACACGATGTTACTCGCTTGATTTTGAGTCAAGTGCGTCTGCCATTCCGCCACTCCGGCATATTCGGAACACTATGTATATTATCAGAAAGGTCTAGGAGTGTCAATTACATTCTAACAAAGACGCAAAAGGCTTATACTAGGTCCTCTCTAACAAGAACTACTAAATCCTAGCTAGCAACTAATAAACCAATTCTATAAGAAGCATAAGGACTAGCCTCAGATGAGACTAGTCCTTATCGTATGTGCAAGGATTAGTACACCGCTAATCTATTACACCTCTTATTCAACTGTAATGGTTACACCTACAGAAGTAGGTCTTGGGTTACCATCTGAATCCAAAGCTGGCAAGAAGGTCCATTCCCAGGCAGCAGCTTCAATAGCCGCATCAGCCTTAGCATTCCCAGAGGAGCTATCAAGACTAACACCGGATACATTACCATTTTCATCAATGGAAATATCCACATGGGCTGAGTAAGGCCCCTTCTCTCCTGCCGCAAATTGGTAGGATGGTTTTGCCCGGTAAGTAGCACGTGGACCTCGGGACTTATCTTCCTTAGGCTCAGGCTCAGGCCCTGGTCCAGGATCTGGACTAGGGTTTAATCCAGGTCCTGGCGTTGGGCTAGGATTAGCGCTTGGATTTCCCGGCGTCCCTGGCGTTGGTGTAGGACTCGGTGTGGGGCTAGGATTCTGTTGTTGTAATACATCATCCACAGCTACCCCATTCTTAATCTGTTGGATTTGCTCTGGCGTAGGAGCTGGTGGAATATCAACCTTTTCCTGCTTAGGAGCCGAAATTTGTGGTGCCCCACCAGATGGTGCATCCGCCACCAGTTCGATTTCCACCGGTTCTGGCTTGGCATCTGGTTCAGGAGCCGCATAATTGATATAAAGGGCCCCACCAACCAAGAGAAGGCCGTTAATGATAATCGAAGCCCCAAAAGACGATTTCCACTTAGACATAGAAACCCTCCTTTACTTGCTTTCAGTAGCGATGGCAATCTTAGTGATGTTCAATTGCTTCAACGTATCCAAGACCTTAACGAATTGACCGTATTGAGCAGCTGTATCAGCCCGTAATACAACGGTCATATCCTGTCCTTTAGCCTGTTCCAATTGCATGTATTGAATCATGCCATTGATATCCATACGCTTATCATTTACGTAAATGGATCCATCGCTAGTAACCGTAATAGGCACCTTCTTTTGAATATCCACCTTAGCAGTTTGGGCTGCCGGCAAATTAACCGGTACGGATTTTTGAACCACCATAGACAGCACGCTCATCATAAAGAAGACAAGCAGGAAGAAGATAATATCGATCATAGGGATGATCATGAGTTTAGGCTTATTAGTAGTCCGTAAATTCCTAAGCTGCATTATTGTCACCTACCAATGCGGTCATATACACAGCACCTACTTCTTCCATTTGCGATACTAGATTATCTTCCCGTTGTACGAGGTAAGCGTGAATAACAAGGGCGATGATGGCTACGCAAAGACCAGTTGCCGTTGCCACAAGTGCTTCCCCTACACCACCGGTGATGGCAAATGGTTCACCATTAGAAACGGACAACACAGAGAAGGACCCAATCATACCGGTTACAGTCCCCAAGAGCCCCAACAGAGGGGCCAAGGTAACGATGGTTTCCAAGTAATTCAAGTGAGCCCGCAAACGTGCCGCAATCGCACCAGCAGCCCCTTGCAAGGCTTGGGTTTGTTTGTCGATATCATGATTTTGTGCAGCCGCTGTTTCTACCAACTCTGCTGCCACCCCACCATCTTCTTGGCACACTTGGCGAAGCTCTGCCCATTTACCTTGTGGTACTAGCTGAGCAACACGTTCCTTCAAAGTTTCCATATTAGATGTCGCCGCATTATACATGCGCACCCGTTCAATCAAAATTGCAATGGCAATGATAGAGCAAATCAATAAAGGGTACATAACCAAACCACCCTTTACAAATAATCTACCTGCATCCATGATAAAATCCATAATAAACTCCTATTCTAAAGTAATTTCTTGAATTATTATTCATCCATATAATATTAATAATAATTCCCAATCAGAACGTATTAATGATAATATAAATCACTTAGCTTGGTCAATAGATTTATGCAAGCTTAGAAGTTATGTGTTACGCCAGCTACAAAGTGGCGTTCTGGCATAGCATACGCGCCTAATGTAGTACTAGCATAGGATTCATAATGTTCATTAGTTAAATTATAGCCTTTTAGATAAACCTTAGTGGATGGAGTCCATTGGTAGTTGAGGTTCATATCTAATGTTACATAGCGAGAATCTGTAAATTGTTGTTGACTACGCCCTGTTACATAACGGAGATCTAAGCTTGCATCCCATTTATTCTTGCTATAATCGACTCCCAAACTATAGCCATTAGGCCGTGTATTAGTTGTGTCGGTTAAATAGGAAGACCTAGCATTTTTAGTTTGCACCTTAGAAAATTCATAGCCAGCCCGCAACCGCCAAGCCTCGTTGATCTTATAGTTAGCATTCAAGGTAATACCATTTCGTTTTTCCCAATCTGCATTCACATAAGTCCCTGGCAATCCCGCTACTGGATTAGACTGCCACTTAAGGGCATTCTTTAATCGGGATTGATAAGCACTAGCGGATAGGTTCAATTTATCATTAATCTTACTATCTACACCTAGCGTTACTGTTTGAGATGTTTCTTGTTCCAAATTCGGATTCCCAATCCAGAATGGTGTAGCAGCATAGCGCATTTTAAGCGTTGGGTTATTAACCGCTTGGCCCCAAGATACATAAGCACGTGTATCATTACTAATCCGTTTATTTAGGCCTACATGAGATGTCCAGTTGCCCCCAAAATCTGAATGATGTTCATAGCGTCCACCTAAGTTTATGGACCAACCATCTCCCAATGTCCAATTATCTTCTGCAAATAGGGCCTTTGTAGTAGCCTTAGCATCCATAATGGCGCCACCATTTTCTTCCCATAGCTTTTGTTCTTCCCAGGAGACGCCCCCTACAAGGTTATGGTTTTTAAGAGTCCAATTCTTCTGACCTTCAAAACTTAAACCTTTTAAATTATGTCTGTAGCTAGAGCCAAACGGTGCACTGGTCTTATCCTGTACACGGCCCAACCGAACAAAGGTCCCATCGCCCTTATTCTTTTGATTAAAGGTATAAGTAAGCCCCATGTCAGTAACGGTAGAATCATCTATACGCCCAGGGTACA
>URPV01000027.1 GCA_900549805.1 uncultured Veillonella sp. | reverse complement strand
GTGAGTAGTGGGGATCGAACCCACGCGTAACGGAGCCACAATCCGCCGTGTTAACCGCTTCACCATACCCACCACCTGTAGGTATTTCAACGACATTACGTCGTTGCAACATAGAGAATTATATATGGTATTAAATCGTCTGTCAACAACTTTTTTAAGCCATATAACTTTTTCTTGCTAGGCCCAATTGTGACTGAAAAACCTATAAGAAATCTTCTCTATGAATCTATGGACAGATAATGGCTAAGCCACAATCTATGAACGTATTATATATGCTAGCCCCTCTTATCTGCAACTATAAATTAGATGAAGACAGAGGCAAGCAAAAACCTCGCTCTTGTGAGCGAGGTTAGTTTTTACCCTATTTCTTAGGCAAAATATCAAAGACGAAGTTAGGGAGGGCAAAGGCCGCCTTTTGAATATCTTCATTATAGTATTTTGTCTCAAATGTCTTAGGTCTATTAGGTTTCCAAGTCAAGGGATCATACTTCTTAGACCCCATAGTGAAGCAATGCATACCCGCTGGATAGAGAGGAATAAAGGCCGTATAAAGGCGGGCCATAGGGAAATTCCGATCCACCACTTCAAAAACATCATGAATCAATGGTTGATGGAGGAATGGAGATTCCGTTTGTTGCACAAAGAGCCCATCTTCCTTGAGGGCCTTATAGACATCCTTATAAAAAGGTTCTTGGAAGAGTCCTTCTCCTGGTCCGATTGGGTCAGAGCAGTCAACGATAACAACATCGTAGTAGTCTTCCTTTTCCCGCACGTGAGCCAAGCCATCACCGATGGTAACAGTCAACTTAGGATGATTCTCCCGCATAGCCTGAGATATGGTTGGCAGAAATTCCTTGGCCAATTCCACAACCTTTCCATCGATTTCCACCATGGTCACAGATTCTACTTCTGGATGACGAACGCATTCCCGGGCCACACCGCCATCACCACCGCCGATGATGAGAACCCGTTTAGGGTTTGGATGGAGGAAGAGAGGGACATGAGCCATCATTTCATGGTAGACGAATTCCTCTTTTTCTGAGGTTTGAAAAACCCCATCCAAAACAAGCATATTCCCATATTGCAAGGAATGTGCAACTTCTATCTTTTGAAAATCAGACTGACCAGAGTACATCACCTTATCGACTTCCGTGCTCAAGTGTAAATGAGGGGTTTGTTCCTCTGTAATCCATTGGTTGGACATAGTCTGCCTCCTATTAAATCATATATTCTACCTTATTAACCACATAGGCGAAGCCACCACCCAAGATAGTGTCTTTCATCCAATTAGTGAGGGAAAAGTCACGAATTTCCCCCTCATCAAAGATACGGCAGCGAATTTCATCGCCCTGGCTAAAGATCCCCCATACAGGGACCCAATGCCATGTCCACAAGGCTTCTTCGTGGCCCTTATGGCGGTTGAGAAAGGCTACCGGTATATCTTGGTGCAAACCATCGCGAATGAATTCTGCCACCACGGACACATCATCCCGGGACGATCGAAAGGGCGATACATTAATCATACGAACATCGTAATTCCAACCTTTATCATCGATAAAGCGTTGCATTCCCTCTTCTAGCCAAGCTGTCTTATAAACGCCACCACCATAACGAGGTTTTACATATTCCCAAACCTCTTCCATCCGGTTCAGGGCACCGACCTGGCTAGTTGCATTAGCTCGATCATACATACCATCGCGTAGGCCTAAATAGGTCAAAACCTGGGTAGCCGTCGTAGGACCGCAACCCGCTAAGCGTTGCCACTCTTGGGTATACCACTCTTGGTCATAGCCATGAGAGACCTTGGTAGGCGTTTGTATGTCAAGCCATTCAGGGTGCTTAATTTCTACTGCTTCCATCTGCTACCTTCTACTAGTAATTATAAATAATTAGTCTTCTATAACTTCAAGACCTTCCATATGTTCGCCTTGGTAAATAGCATCCACAATATCCATGCCTTCAACCACTTGACCGAATACGGTATGAACGCCATCCAAATGAGGTTGTGGTTCATAAACGATGAAGAATTGAGAACCCCCTGTGTTAGGACCACGATGGGCCATAGAAAGGGCGCCGCGAACGTGCTTGTGTGGATTGCCAATAAGTTCATCTTCGATTGTATAGCCAGGGCCGCCTGTACCATTCCCATTAGGACAGCCACCTTGCGCTACGAATCCAGGGATAACACGGTGGAAGGTTAAGCCATCATAGAAGCCTTCCTTAATCAACTTAACAAAGTTTGCTACTGTTTTTGGTGCTTCTTTATCGAACAATTCGATAACAATGTCACCTTTTGCCATATGAATAATTGCTTTTGTCATTGTTTAGGTATCTCCAAAATAGTACGGATTACATAAGCTGCCAAAGTGAATCCCAAGACCGGCGGAACCATAGATGTAGTTCCTGGGCTGGTCCCTTCATCTCCTCTGAAAGCTGGTTTAGTAGGCACTTCCGTAGAGAAGGCTACAGTTAATTTATTGATCCGCCGCTTTTTAAGCTGTTGTCGCATAACGCGGGCCAAAGGATCGTTAAAGGTTTTTTTGATATCAGCGATTTGAATCTTCTATGGATAGAAGCGGTTGCCGCCCCCCATGGAAGAAATAAGACCGATGCCAGAGGCTTGGCATTGTTCAACGATGTCGATCTTAGCTTTCACCATATCGATAGCATCGATAACAAAGTCAACATGAAGCCCCTGGATAAAGCCAGGATGTGTTTTCTCTGTATAAAAGAGGTCATAGGCCTCCACCTGGCAGTCAGGGTTGATGGCTAAGGCCCGTTCCTTCGCCACCTCCACCTTACGGCGACCAATGGTCGCCTGGCTAGTAATCATCTGGCGATTGAGATTAGAGGGTGCAATGGAGTCCCCATCGACTAAAACGATGCGGCCAATACCGCCTCGCACCAAAGCCTCAAGAGCACCACCTCCAACGCCACCAGTACCGAACAAGGCAACGGATGTATTTTTGAGTTTCTCAATCTTCTCCGGCCCTGTCAACCAATTAATACGGGTGTAGAGAGTTTCTTGGCTCATTAATAGGCACCTGCCGGAATAATTTCCGTCCAATAGCCATCAGGATCAGCGATAAAGTAAATCCCCATATCCTTATTTTCATAGGCGATACAGCCCATCTCCTCGTGAAGAGCATGGGCTGCCTCAAAATCATCTACATAAAAGGCCAAGTGGAATTCATTGTCCCCCAAATTATAAGGGCGATCCATGTCCCTAATCCAAGTAAGCTCAAGCTCGTGTTGCGTATAAGGACTCTTTAAGTAGCGTAACTTGAAGGAACCATCTTCCGCATCGAGCTTTTTGCACTCTTCCAACAGTAAGGCTTTCTTGTAAAAGGCTAGGCTCTTATCCAAGTCCTTAACATTAATATTATTATGTGCAAAAGAGAATTTCATAAGTCCTCCTTATGTCCAAAATCACTAGGAATTAAGAGGAAATTCCTACTCCTATTATAGTACCATAGGGAAACAAGATTGACTATTCATCTAACTGATGCGAAAGGCTGCACTGGAGCCCTCATCCTCAGGCGTCACCTCTAGGTGTGCGGGAATTCTTGTCTTGAGGTCAGGTACATGGGAGATGATACCGATAAGCCGGCCTGATCCTTGGAGGGCAACCAAGGTATCCATAGCCACATCTAGGGTGTCTGGATCTAGGGTGCCAAAGCCTTCATCGATGAAGATAGCATCCATATGAATACCTCCTGCATAGGCCTGGATGATATCGGCCATACCTAGGGCTAGAGCCATAGAGGCTAGGAAGGATTCCCCTCCAGATAAGGTTCCCGCCGGCCGGCTCTGGCCCGTATAGGCATCAAAGACCATGATATCAAGCCCTTGTTTACCCCGTCCCGAAACCTGGCCTAAAGTAGCCCGTTCTAAGCTATAGCGTTTACGGCTCATATGAGCTAAGCGGACATTAGCCGCCAAGATGACCTCATCGAGTATAGTCCCTAGCACATACCGTTCAAAACTAACCCCTTTGAGCCTAGGGTCATCTCCATTGGCTAAGTCCGATAGGCTCTTGATAAAGAGGACCTTCTCTTGATCCTCCTTAGCCTTGGTCTCTATGTTTACCAGGATATCCCGTTTATGACGGCGAGCTTCTAAATTGGCTTCATGAGCTCCTAAAGCTTGCAGGCTCGCATTATGGGCTGTTTCCAAGGTCTTGATTAACTCTTGATCAGTAGGTGCCGACACTTGTCCTTGATTAGCCAAGGCCTCTCTAGCCGCCTCTTGGAGGACCAGAAGACTCTGGCGTTCTTTGTCGTAATCAGCTATTTGGCGGTCCACCTGATCCCAACGGGAGTACAGATCCTGCCAATAAGACACTTGGTCTAGGGTGACCCCCTTATCCTGGAAGGTCTTTCGGAAGAGATTCTCTTCTTTTTGGGCTTGCTCTTTCGCCTCATTAAGAGCCTCCTCCTTGGTCCCTAAGTTAGCTTGTAAGCTTGCCAAGGTCGTCTCATTAGCGGATTTCGCCTCCTGCCAAGCCTTTTCTCTAGCTTTATAAGTGCTTACGGTAGCCTGTAAGCTTTCTTCTTCCTTAACAGCCTGATTTGCTGTTTCTAAGCCTAAAGTCTTCTGTAAAGATTCTATCCAGGCTTGGCTACCTTCTAGTTTTCTGTGAAGGTCTCCTATAGACTGAGTACAAGCCTCTTTGGCCTGCCTTGCCTTGTCTAACTCTTGACGAATCTGGCCTTCTTTCTCATGTAAACTTTGTAAATCTTGGCTCTTAGCCTCATAGGCTTCCTTAGTGGTCTTGGTAGCTAGTAAGTTTGTTTGCCCATCTCTCAAAGCCTGGTTTAAGCCGTCCTTTAAACCTTCATCATCAAGGCCTAGCAGTTCTCTACCTTTGGCTAGGAAGGCCTCTTGGTTCCTCCTATAGCTTTCTTCTAAAACTTGGACCTGGCCCTGCTGGGCATCATAGTTGGAAGAGGCCTCTTGGTAGGCCTTCGCATAGGTCTCTAGGAGGGTCTGATCTGCCACATCATGAGGGACCTGAGCTAGTTGTGGGTGGTCCAGGGACCCGCACACAGGACAGGCCTGACCTTCCTGTAGATTCTGAGCCATGCGGTAAGCCTGGGCCTGGTCTACCAAGGCAACCACATGGAGGTAGTCTTTCTTTCGTCTTTCCCGTTCTTGGTCTAAGCCTTGCAAGTGTGTTACCTTCTCAGCCAATATAGAAGCGGCCTCATCTAGGGCCCGCCGGTCTGCCTCCAGTTCTTCTAAGGCCCTAATTTTATCCTTAGCCTCCTGGTAGTCATTCATAGCAGACCTATGTTGGTCTAACCAGGTATTCAAGGAAGCCAAATTCTCTTGGATGTCCTTGAGTGCCTGCTCTTGTTTATCATAGGCCACGGTCTCCTTGACTAGGGTTTCTTCTAAGTCTTTTACCTTTGCCTGCCCTTCTTGAATAGCTTCTAGTGTTTTATCCCAAACCTTTATGTCACTAGTATGGCCTTGTAAGAGGGCTAGACGGGCTTGGGCCCGCTCAAAGGCTTCTTCCCCTTCTCGAAGGGCCGCCCCTTCCCGGTCTAGGTCTTTCTTACGGATTTGGGCCTGGTCTACTTGCCCTTGTAGGGATTGGCAGGCCTCCTTATAGGATTCCATCAGGTCCCTCTGCTTTTGGAAGGCCTGGTAAGCATCCAGAGCCGGTCTCAGGTCTTTCAGTTTTTGCCCTTGGGCCCGCTGGTCTTCTATAAGGCTCTCATGCTGAGCCACAAAATCAGCCAACTTTTGGCTAGCCTGGGCCTCTTGATCTAGGAGCTTTTGGTAGTTCTCCCAAGCCTGGACTTGGGCCTGAGCTGCTTCTAGCTGGGCTTGGGCCTCCTTTGCCTGGGTCTTGAGCCTAAGGCTCTCCGCCTCTTGCTCTTGCAGTTGTCGGTCTAAATCCGCTAAGGTCAAAGCGCCCTCTTCTTCTAGAATACGGGCCTGTTCCTGTAAGAGATTGTCCGCAGATGTTGCAGCCTGATCATAAGCCACTTTTAAAGAAGTTTGTAGGCGTTCGTAGATTTGTGTCTTAAAGAGATTACGCAAGAGGATTTCTCGATCCTTAGAATTAGATACGAGGAGCTTTCTAAATTCTCCTTGTGGAAGAAGAACCACTTGGAGGAACTGGTCTTTCGAAAAACCAATAATATCATTAACTAAAGGGCCTACCTTACGGCTATCGGATACTAGTTTGGTCCACTGCCCTTCCTCTTCTTGGTAGATAGCCGCAGCCGCCCCCTGTATCTTGGTTCCTTGGCCCCGCTTTTTCTTGACTTCCTGTTGGGGGCTGCGTTCTACCTTATAGGTTTTATCTCCTATAGCAAAGGTAAAGGATACTTGTGTAGGTCTATCCAAGTCGGCAAAGTCAGACCTAACTGAAGAGGCATCGCGAGATTGACCAGATGCATCCCCATAAAGGGCATACACCATGGCATCTAGGATGGTGGTCTTGCCGGCCCCAGTAGGACCCGATATGAGAAAGAGTTTATGAGAGCCTAACTTGGAAAAATCTAAGTCCACCTTATGGGCATAGGGGCCAAAGGCTTCTATCACTAGCCGTAGTGGTCTCATGCTTGGTCCTCCTTGTCTAAATCAGTCCACAACCTGTCCATATAAGCCATTTCATCAGCCTTTAAATCTCGATCCCACACTGCCTTAGCAAACTGAGCAAAGAGTTGGCGCGGCTCTAAGTGTCGGTAGGCGCCTATTGTGATTTCTTCCTCCGATCCCTGGTCTAGGTCTAGCATTTCTAGGGCTAAGGCATAGGGGTAAGCCTTGCGCAAGCGGGCCATCCCATCTTGTGGTGGCAAGGCATCGGTCAATCGAGCTAATACATAATCTCCCTCATGATTCTCTCTACGATTCTGGTCGTTGAGGAGGTCTTCTAAGGCACCTTCTAAAATCACCAAGTCTCTCTTAGCTTCGACAGGAATATAGGACAAGGACAGGTTTCCGTTCTCATCTATATCCACGATGGTAAAAGCCTTCTTATGGTGAGTTTCATCAAAGGAATATTTCAGAGGTGACCCACTGTAGCGGATAGACTCCAGACCAGCTTGCTGACCATTGTGAATGTGGCCTAGAGCTGTATAGGTAAAGCTTGCAAAAGCCCTGGGTTGCACATAATCTGTCCCTCCTACGGATAGGGGCCGTTCCGAACCAGAAGATATAGCACCAGCCACAAAAGCATGACAGATGGCTAAGCTAGGCATACCATCAGGGATGCCTTGGCGAAGGCGGTCTGCCCAAGCATGATAACTTTCATTGAGGTCATTCTTATACGCCTCTTCCTCGAGGCCCAAGGCATCATAGACTGTTCGTGCCTCTGCATAAGGCATGGGACAGATGGCTAGAGCTCCCTTGGGGCTCTCCCAAATATAAGGTTCCAAGCATTGGTCCGGCGTTCCCCAAATGTGAACACCTTCTGCTCCATAAAAGGCCCGTCCCGCTGCCAAACGTGCCGCTGAATCGTGGTTTCCCGCAATGACAAAGACAGGGACTTTCATAGCCGCTAGACGTGTAAGAATCCGATCCCACAGCTGTATAGCCTCTAAGGAAGGCAAAGGGCGGTCGAAAATATCCCCAGCAATCACAAGTCCATCGATAGCTTGGTCCTCAATGACAGAAAAGAGCTGGTCTTCTAGGACATAGGCCTGGTCTTGGGTCAAAGGGTGACCATAAAAGATCCGCCCCAAGTGCCAGTCAGCAGTATGAAGTAAACGCATAAATCCTCCTCATAATCAGTCATATAACCAGCCGCTGTAAGCACAGTAGTAAAACCTGATACCTAATAAGGTCATAAAAAAATAGTGCATACATCTCATATACACTATTTTACTATATTCTCTTGTGGATTTGTTTTCTTCCTAGGACACCTATGCTAGATCCTAGTGGGACCCTTTCTTTTGGCAGTCAGGGCAAATACCTTGGAAGGTGATTTGCTGGCCCGTTACCTGGTAGGCAGAGTTTTCTTCAACAGCCTGAGTCAATGGCGCCATGTTAACATGATCTAAATCGTCTATGCGGTTACAGGAGGTGCAACGAATGTGGGAATGTTCATGAGTATCCCAATCATAATGACTAGCATCATCACCTACATCCAAAATTTTTACTAGGCCGATAGTAGCAAAAATTTCCAAGGTCTTGTAGACCGTAGCCAATGACATAGTTGGATTTTCAGGGTAAAGAGATTGATAAATCATTTCTGCCGTCGGATGGGTATGAACTCCATCAATGGCGTTCCAAACTGCCAGGCGTTGTGGCGTCACCTTATAGCCCTTTTCCCGCAGTCTACTTACAATATCCATATAATCCTCCTAATGGCTCCTGCCATCTATAATCAACTAGTTCACTTTAAACAATAATAGTTATTAATTAATAATATCATTTTTTTCTAGTAAAAGAAAGAAAAAAGTACCGCCAAGAAGTTGGATCTTGGCAGTACTTTTTTTCATTCAAATTAGTCTTTGAAATATGGTTTGAAGGAGGATTGACCTTCCCCTTCATAACGATGACGATCATCACGACGACGGTCGTCACGACGGCGGTCATCGCGACGGCGGTCATCGCGGCGGCGGTCATCACGACGGCGGTCATCGCGGCGACGGTCATCACGACGGCGGTCAGAACGACCTTCCCCATCATGGCGACGACGATTTCCATCAAAGCGCCGACGGCGATCTCCATCTCTACGACGGCCACCATCACGGCGACGGCTTACACGGAGAGGTTTTTCTTCCGTAATAGAAACAGGCGTTTGGTCAGGTTCTTTAGCCAACATCTTGAGAGCGGCCGCTAAGAGTGTCACAGAATCAGTATCCGTCAACAAGGCTTGTGCATTGGCCTTGAAGGCTGCAATAGCTTCCGCATCGCTCACCAAACTCATTAATTCTTCCATAACTGCTTGTTGTCGCCCTTCTACCACATCAGAGATGGAAGGCGCATTACGGCGTTGGATTTTTCGCTTGGTCAAACGTTCAATAGCCCGTAAATGTTCAATTTCACGAGGAATAACAAAAGTGATCGCTTCCCCAGCCTTACCAGCACGGCCGGTACGACCTACGCGGTGGGTGTAGGATTCAGGGTCTTGTGGTAAGTCGAAGTTATATACATGGGATACGCCAGAAATATCGAGACCACGAGCCGCTACATCGGTAGCCACCAAAATATCGATGGTGCGCTCACGGAATTGGCGGATAACAGAATCCCGTTTTTGTTGAGACAAATCACCATGAATGCCTTCTGCCATATAACCCCGTTTTTTGAGGGCTTCTGTCACTTCATCGACCCGACGTTTAGTACGGCCGAAGATAATAGCCAGTTCTGGTGTTTGCATATCTAACAAACGGCAGAGAATATCAAATTTTTGACGGTCTTGTGCTTCAATATAGTATTGGTCAATTAAGTCCATTTGTACATGAGTCGGTTTCATGCGCACCACAGTTGGCTCTGTGAGGTAAGTCTCAGCCAATGTTTGAATGGCCTTTGGCATAGTAGCAGAGAATAAAAGGATTTGGCGCTCAGTAGGAACGTTAGCCAAAATCTTATTAATATCGTCTACAAAGCCCATGTTGAGCATTTCATCTGCTTCATCAAGAACCACAGTTTTCACATGGTCAAAGCTGATAGAGCCACGGTCCATGTGGTCCATAAGACGACCTGGTGTAGCTACGATAATTTGTGGGTTCTTGCGTAAGGCACGGAATTGACGGCCGATGTCCTGACCGCCATAGATTGGCAAGGCACGAATATCTGTATACGTCGCCATCTTATTGAGCTCTTCTGCTACTTGAATAGCTAACTCACGAGTTGGAGACAAGATGAGAACTTGAACGTGACCATCAGTCCCGTCTACACGTTCCAATACAGGAAGGCCAAAAGCAGCCGTTTTACCAGTACCTGTTTGAGCTTGGCCAATCATATCCTTGCCGCTCATGGCAACTGGGATAGCTTCCTGTTGGATTGGCGTTGGCTCTTCAAAGCCCATATCATTCAACGCACGTAGAACAGGTTCGCTAATCATTAATTGTTCAAATTTTTCTAACATAAAATATGTCTTTCCTCCTAAATATGCACGAATTATGCATGTTTTATTAGTATATCATATTTTTTCTATGAAAGCCATAAACAAAGGGTGGCCCCTACAGGAGCCACCCTCTTAAAGAAAGGATCTATATACTCAATTATTAGTCCACATCGTAGAAGCCAGATGGCTCATCACCCAAGTTGACGATGATGGATTTTATTTGGGAATAGTGTTCTAGCATAACCTTATGGGTTTCGCGGCCCACACCAGATTGTTTTACCCCACCGAATGGAGCCCCTGCGGGGATGGTATTATAGGTATTTACCCACATACGACCAGTTTCAACAGCCCGTGCTACGCGAACAGCCCGTTTGATATTTTCGGTGAAGACACCACCGCCCAAGCCGTAGTCGCTATCGTTAGCCATAGCGATGACATCAGCTTCGTCATGGAACTTAATAACAACTGCTACAGGGCCAAAGATTTCTTCCCGAGCTACGCGGAAGTCATTTTTTACATTACTAATGAGGGTCGGACGGATGAAACAGCCCTTATCGAGGCCATTGTCAGTCACCCGTGTACCACCAGTAAGGATAGTAGCCCCTTCTTCCTTGGCTAAATCAACGTAGGAAAGAACTTTTTTAACTTGTCCTTCGTAAGCCAAGGCCCCCAATTGTGTAGTTGGATCCAATGGATCCCCTACCTTTACCTTATCGAAGAGGCGGGCCAATTCTGCGACAAATTTATCGTAGATGGTATCTTGTACGAAGATCCGGGAACCAGCACAACATACTTGTCCTTGGTTGAAGAGAATCCCTACCATAGCCCCATCGAGAGCTTGTTTCCAATTGGCATCATCAAAGATGATATTGGCAGATTTACCACCCAATTCAAGGGTAGCTGGAATCAAGCGTTCAGCAGCAGCCTTATAGACACCGCGACCTACTTCAGTAGAACCGGTAAAGGCTAACTTAGCAAAGCCTGGGTGGTCGAGCATCCATTGACCGGACAAGGACCCCTTACCAGTGATGATGTTAACTACACCAGCTGGCAAAATCTCCTTCAAAACATCGCCTAGGGCCAAGAGAGACAAGGATGTATGGGAGGATGGTTTAATGACAACGGTACAGCCGGCAGCCAAGGCTGGTGCTAATTTCCAAGCAGCCATGAGGAATGGGAAGTTCCAAGGAACGATTTGTCCCACTACACCAATTGGTTCATTGAGAATAATGGCCATGGTCTTGTCATCGAGCATATCCGCAGCCCCTTCTTCGGACCGAAGAACGCCAGCAAAGTAGCGGAAGTGATCCGCTGCATAAGGAACATCCACAGCCAAAGTTTCGCGAATTGGCTTCCCATTATCCTTAGATTCCAATTCAGCAAAGGTTTGACGATTAGCATCAATGGCATCCGCAATCTTCAACAAAAGTTCAGCCCGGTAAACCTTATCTGTGTGTTTCCAAGTTTTAAAAGCTTCTGTAGCCACTTCTACAGCCCGGTCTACATCAGCATTAGTCGCTTCTGCACAAGTACCAACAAGTGCCCCATTAGCTGGGTTATGGGCTTCAAAGGTAACCCCATCAGATGCAGGCACCCATTCATTATTTATTAACAATCCATAAGAATTTTTAACAGTTAATTTGAAAGTCATAATCATTCACCTCCTAAGATAATATTGAGTCATGTCTTTCTAATGCAACTATAAGATAAATTTCGATATATGTAAAATGACGGCTGTCACACATTGTGTGACTTTTATTTCGAAAATTATGAATTTATACAGATGGACATATTTGTCACAGGTGGGACGCAATTAATTCTCATTATTTTAAATGATAAGGTCTATTTTTTTCTTATATATTCCGCTGTAATTTACTAGCTACTATTCCAAGCTTACTAAACAAAAAAAGGAACTGATCCACAAGGACCAGTTCCTTACATTTAATACTTATACGGAAACTATCGTAAATATTCTTTCTATATTTTTTTATTTTTCCTTAAGGATTTTTGGGAAAGACCAATCCGGTTGCGTTTTACATCGACAGAGATGATTTCCGTTTCAATGATATCCCCTACAGCGAGAGCCTCCGATGGGTGGCGACGGCCATCCATCATTTCAGACCGATGCAAGAGACCATTAGTCTTAAGACCAAAGTCAATAAAGGCCCCAAAATCCACTACATTGTGAACAGTCCCTTTAACCACAGTGCCCACCTTCACATCCTCTAAGGACATGACGTGCTTACGTGTCAATGGGGCTGGCAAATCTTCCCGTGGATCGCGGCCTGGCTTGGCCAGAGCCTCTAAGATATCCCGGACAGTTGGTAGGCCTGCCTCCAATTTCTTAGCCAATTTTTCAGGATCTGCAAGGGTCAGCTTGGCCTGCAAGAGTTCCAAAGCCTTCTTATCGTTCAAGTCTTGTAGCGTAAAGCCTAACTCCCCGATAACTTGTTCGGCCAGTTCATAGGACTCAGGATGGACTTGGGTATTATCCAGTGGATTCTTAGCCCCTTGAATACGGAGGAAGCCTGCACATTGGGTAAAGGCTGCTGGCCCTAGTCGCGGTACCTTGAGAAGTTGCTTGCGGCTAGCGAAGACTCCTTGGTCATGCCGGTAAGCCACGATATTCTTAGCCACGGCCGAGGAAATACCTGCTACGTGTTGCAAGATAGCTGGAGAGGCCGTATTGAGTTCAACCCCTACATGGTTCACTACAGTTTCCACCACTTGATCCAATGTGGATGTCAAGAGCTTTTGGTTTACATCGTGCTGGTATTGGCCTACACCGATGGATTTAGGGTCAATCTTAACAGATTCCGCTAAGGGATCTTGAACCCGGCGGGCAATGGATACGGCCCCACGGATGGTAACATCCAAATCAGGCAATTCATCGATAGCTAATTTAGATGCGGAGTATACAGAGGCTCCCGCCTCGTTGGTGATGATGTAATGGCAATCAAGGCCTTCGTCCTCGATCATCTTGGAGACGAATTGTTCCGTTTCATAAGAAGCAGTCCCATTGCCGATAGAGAGGAGACTAACCTTGTACTTTTTAATGAGTGCAGCCAACTTCTTCTGAGCCTCCTGCCGTTGTCGGTCAGAGGAGGTCAAATAATAGGCCCCATAGTCAAGGACATTTCCCTGTGCATCGATGATGGCCATCTTACAACCCGTCCGATAACCCGGATCAAGACCCATGATGACATGGCCCGCTAGAGGGGCTTGGAGAAGGAGGTTTTTAAGGTTAACCGCAAAAATCTTGATGGCCCCTTCATCTGCCTTTTCTGTCAACTCATTGCGAATTTCTCGCTCAAGAGCTGGGAAGATTAGGCGCTTGTAGGCATCAGCTACAGCCGCTTCCTTATACTCGGCAAAGATAGACTCTCCCTTATGTAGCTTTTCTAGCATATAAGCCACATAGGCTTCACCAGGTACCGTCAGAGCAACCTTGAGGGCTCCCAACTTCTCACCACGATTTACGGCCAAAATCCTGTGGGACGGCATTTGCTTAACCGGTTCTGCATAATCTGCGTATTGCAAGAATACTTGGTTATCAGCATTCTCTTCCCCTACTAATTCAGTTTGGATGAACCCTTCATGGAACATTCGCTTGCGGAGGGCCTTACGGAAATCTGCATTGTCGGATACCATTTCTGCCACAATATCTTGGGCCCCTTGCAGAGCACTAGCCACATCAGGAACTTGATCAGTAATAAATTGGCTAGCAATCGTCTCCGGATTCCCAGCGGATTTTGTATCCTTGAGGATCATGAGAGCCAAGGGCTCCAAGCCCTTCTCCCGAGCGATAGAAGCACGCGTTCGTTTCTTAGGCCGATAAGGAAGGTAGAGATCTTCCAACTCTTGTAATTTAGTAGCCTTATCCAAGGCAGCCCGAAGGTCATCCGTCATCTTTTCTTGCTCGGTGATGGAGGCGATGATTTCCTCCCGCCGTTTTTCCAAATTGCGCAAGTATTGAATGCGTTCTTCAATGGTCCGCAACTGTTCATCTTGCAGCTCCCCCGTCACTTCCTTACGATAGCGGGCAATAAAAGGAACTGTGTTTCCTTGGTCCAGCAGATCTACTGCAGCTTCTACTTGTTTGGCTTTTACCCCTAGTTCCTTAGCAACAATGGAAAACATATCTAACATAATTAG
>URPV01000026.1 GCA_900549805.1 uncultured Veillonella sp. | reverse complement strand
GGCTAATTAGAGCCGTTTAGTCCGCATGTATTGGAGCAAGGTAGATAGCTTCATAGTTTCTGGAATAGTAAGAATATCGCGTCGAATCTTCTTAATATTAGACCGTGCTTCTTGTTGGCGTTCCATGATGTCTTTGATGTGAACCAGACCTATAATATGGTCCTTATCTCCATCGCAAAGAGGATATCGAGAATGAGCTGTTTTGCGGATGATTTTGAGGGTTTCATCATAATCATCATCCACATAGATGCAGTCTACATCCTGACGAGGAATCATAACTTCTTTGGCAATACGATCCACAAAGTTAAAGACATTATCAATCAATTCCGATTCCACATGGTCCAATTGCCCTTCCTTATGAGACCGCTCAATCATGGCCCGAATTTCTTCTTCCGTGTGGACCAGGTCCATTTCTGTCTTATACTTTACATCGCCTACGATAGCATAGCCTATTTTAGCCGCTACCAAGACAAAAGGACGGACCAACTTAGAGGCGGCTAAGACGATTTTACAACCCCGTATAATATGTTTTTCTGGATAGGTCAAGCCCAAAGCCTTTGGTACAATTTCCCCACAAAGGAGGACAATGGAAGACATAAGCAAGATAAATATCAAATCCACCAAGTGCATTTGCCAGGTTCCAGTAGAGGCCCAAGCCACGTTAAAGTACTGGAGAATCCCTTCCATGAGGTTAGAGAGAATGGTTGACAAGAGAATAACGAAAAAGAGAACCAAATATTGAGCTGTATTGATTAGTTTTTCCGGTTTTTGGTAGACCTTATAAAGATAGGCCTTTTGTTCCTCTGTAAAGGCTTCCATATCCTCCAATTGCTCCGGCCGCAGGCGAGCAAAGGAAAACTTAGCAATAACCAACGTGTTAATAATAATGATACAAATAATGGCTTCTATGAGGGGAAGCAGATGGTTCCATATACCCATGAAAAAATAGCTCCTTATGCTTTATAGCCTAATTCAGATAACATACCAGACTTATTGCGCCAATCTTTCTTGACCTTTACCCAGAGATCCAAGTATACCTTGGTTCCTAAGAGTCGTTGAATATCAAGACGGGATTGGGCACCCAATTGCTTGAGCATGGCCCCCTTGTTGCCGATGATAATCCCCTTTTGAGAATCTCGTTCCACAAATATAGTAGCTCGAATATAGGTAGTCCCATCATCGCGAGTTTTCATTTCCTCCACCTCTACAGCAATGGAGTGTGGTACTTCATCACGGGTGGTGAGGAGAATCTTTTCACGAATCATATCGGAAATCAATAGCCGTTCCGGTTGATCTGTAATCATGTCTTCTGGGAAGTACTGAGGCCCTTCTGGCAACTTAGATGTCAATTCATCGAGAAGGACATCTAGGTTTTCCTTTTCCAAGGCAGAAATAGGAATAACCCCTGCAAATGGATAGGCATCTTGATAGGATACAATCACCTTGAGGAGGTCTTCCTTAGTGAGAGTATCTATCTTGTTGATACAGAGGTAAACGGGAACCTTTACCTTCTGCAATTGTTCAATGATAAAGTTATCACCAGGACCCCGCTTTTCATTGGCCGCAACAAGGAAGAGAACAGATTCCACTTCCTTTAAGGAATCCACTGCGGCAGTAACCATGAATTCACCAAGTTTATGCTTTGGCTTATGAATGCCTGGTGTATCCATGAAAACAATTTGCTTCTCTTGATCAGTATAGACACAAATAATTCTATTGCGAGTTGTCTGTGCCTTGTCCGAAACAATGACAATCTTATCACCAATGAGGGCGTTAATAAGGGTTGACTTACCCACATTTGGACGGCCTACAACGGCCACAAAGCCAGACTTAAAATGTTCAGATTGATTATTCAACATAGGGGGAATCCTCTCTTACAATACCTAAATTGCCTAGGACATGCTCTTCTTCAGCCCGCATTTCCGCCTTGTCCTCAGCTGTCATATGATCATACCCTAGGATGTGGAGGCAGGAGTGAGTGGTTAAATAGGCCAGTTCACGTTCAAAAGAATGACCAAATTCCTTAGCCTGTTCTTGGGTTCGCTCAAGGGATATAATCATGTCTCCTAGGAGCTTAGACTCAGCTCCATCATCTTCATAGCCGTCGCCTTCATTGAGGGCAAAGGAAATGACATCAGTAGGCCTATCTATATGCCGATATTCTCGATTAATCTCATGAATCTTAGCATTATCACAGAGGAGAACAGAAATTTCCTCGTCCTCTCCTAATCCATAGACCCGGGCCACTTCTAAGCAGACCCTTTTAATAATGGCTTCTACATCGTCTCTGGGACTCATACCTTGGTCCCAGGAAATAGTGACAATCATCCTATCTCCTTAGCTATTACTTACTCAAATCTTCTTCAGTCGCTTGATTATTAGCATCATCTTGTTTATGGCGCGCCGCGATAGCTGCAGCCTTTTTCTTTTCGTGATACTCTTGCTGTTCTGAATAGCGGTCATAGGCCTTTACAATGCGTCCTACCAAATCATGACGAACTACATCTTGGTCGCTAAAGGTAACGAAACCAATACCCCGTACCTTACCTAGGACTTCTTCCGCTTCTCCTAGGCCCGATTTAATGCGACCTGGTAAGTCAATCTGAGTCTTATCCCCGTTGACCACCATTTTGGAGTTGTTGCCTAATCGGGTCAGGAACATCTTCATCTGTTCCGGTGTCGTGTTTTGCGCCTCATCCAAAATAACAAAGGCATTCTCTAAGGTCCGTCCCCTCATATAGGCCAGGGGAGCCACCTCTACTACGCCTCGCTCCATAAAGCGTGTCACCTGTTCCATACCAAACATCTCATATAGGGCATCGTATAAGGGCCGCAAATAAGGGTCAACCTTATCCTGTAAGTCCCCTGGCAAGTAGCCGAGCCGTTCGCCGGCTTCTACTGCTGGACGAGTCAAAATGATACGTTCTACGTTGCGATTCTTAAGGAAGAAGGAGGCCAAGGCAACCGCCAAGAAGGTCTTGCCTGTACCAGCAGGGCCAATGCCAAAGGTGATGGTATTACGTCGAATCGAATCCACATAAGCCTTTTGCCCCTCTGTCTTTGGCGTTATAGCCTTGCCCCTCATAGAGACAGCTAATGTATCCTGATACATATCATGGACCACATCCGCCTTACCTTGTGAACAGAGTCGAGCGGCAATCCGGACTTGGGCATCTGTAAAGGAGCCTCCCTCTTGTGCCAAGAAGAGGAGTTCTTGTAAGGTCCGCTTAAAGTTGGCAACCGCTTGGTCATCCCCCTTAATAGATACGGTATCACCTCGTGCTACGAAGGTCACAGGGATGAATTCATTGATAATTTTTAGGTGCTTATCTTGCAGGCCAGAAATAGTGGCCGCTAAATCATAGTTAGGAAAAGTAAAGATATCTTCACTCATTCATTAACTCCTTGGTCATCTAATGCAAACAATGGGTCGGTAAACTTTCGAACAGCCCGCCCATTCAAATAGTTACAGAGGTCACCTTGGTGCCAGTCATTATCAATCATCTTTTGATCAATCAAGTCTTGCACCCGCCACCAGCCCATAGACCAGTTGGTGAAAATAGTATTATCTTCAGGTGCCCGCCCCACTAAACGCTGGAGGACAATATCCGGATGAAGGTAGCGAAGGAAGGCGATGACCCGATCTACGTATTCTTCTGCAGAGATTAACTGAAACTGACCCTCTTGGTACCACTTAGCCATGAGTGTGTTCTTAACCAAGTAGAGGGCATGTAATTTGACCTGGTCCACACCTAAGGCTGATAGAGTTTTGGCCCCCTCTATGGTATCTTCCATCGTATCCCAAGGAAAGTTAAGAATCATGTGAACAGTCACATTAAAGCCATAGCGCTTGATACGGAGAACTGCATCAATGAGTTCCGCCATGGTATGACCTCGATTAATCTTTTCTAGAGTCTTGTAGTTAACCGTTTGGAGACCTAGTTCTATATAGATATCCTTGCCATAACTTGTCTCAATCTCCTTAAGGACATCTAGGTAGGCATCGGATATACAATCTGGTCTCGTCGCTATGGCTAGACCCACAACAGAATCCAAACAGCCTGCCTCCATATAGGCCTTAAAATCCTCTAGAGGTAAGTAAGTATTGGAAAAGTTTTGGTAGTAGGGAATGAACTTGTTAGCCTTATACTTGGGGCCAATATGGGCTATATTTTCCTCTAGTTGTTGGCCTACAGTCATCCAGGCTGGACGGTTTTCATAACCGGCTCCAATTTCACCGCAGAAGACACAACCACCAACCCCAGCGGACCCATCTCGATTAGGACAGGTTAAGGGTAATGCAACGGGTAACTTATAAACCTTTTCCCCATATTTTTCCTTATAAAATTTTGATATTACGCGATAGCGTTTAGGGATTCTCGTATCGGACATAGTCCTCCATTCTAAGCGATCACTTGCGGTCTAACAAAAGGACGGATTTCCTTTTTTACATCCATAATGACCATATATTTACCATCCTCTGTCATGGTAGGAGCCTGTCCATCCATCCGAACATGAAGGTAATGGGCCGTTTCTTTAGACATGGGCATCTCCACATAGGATTGACGAATCTTACGCCACTCCCTAAAGGTGAATGCTGGAATATAGTGCTGAACCAGACTTTCATTCCGCCAAAAGTCCTCCCCAGCTTGCAAGAGCTCCTTAGTCTGCTTAGGTAGCCCCACAGCTTGGTCACGGACCTTGCCCTTATAGGATACCAAGGTATCATACTGCAAAAGTTCCATGGCCATGGAGTCTCGCCGATCCTTAAAGAACTTGTAGAGGAATTCAATCTGATCTATATCTTTTAGGGCCCGCTTATGGTTACCTTGAGCTAGCCAGGCATCGGTCATATCCGTGAAGTACTTAAAGGCCGTCTTGGTCTTGCCCCCTTCTCCTTGACTGATAAGCTGATCAGCTATATAGCCAAAGACAGTGCGAAAACGCTCTGAATTGTAAAAGCGTTCAAACACATCTTCAAAGTGCTTGAGGTAACGAACATGATCATAAGGGAGCACATGAGTCGATAGGACCTCATAAGGTGCCTTTGGATCAGCCACATATTGGTACTGGTCCATCTTGCGTACGCCAGATCCCTTGAGTAGTTTCAAGAAGCCTAATTGAAGGGCATGTGGTTTGAGGGAGAAAAGGTCATTAAAGGACATACCAAAGCGGTCCTTATCTTCATACGGCAAACCTACGATTAAGTCCATGTGAACATGGGTGTGATTAGCGTCAATAATTGGCTTGATAACCTTTTGTATATAAGGCCAGTCATTGTAGCGGCTAATGGCATCTAGGGTCTTCTTATGGGTGGACTGGACGCCCACTTCAATTTGAAAACGACCATGAGGAGCTTCCGATAAGATTGCTGTTTCCTTTTCCGTCATTAGCTCTGGTTCCATTTCTAGGTGGAAGCAGGTATCCGTTTGGGCTTTAGCCATAAATTCCATCATAGGTAGATGATGACCTGGGGCGCAGTTAAAGGTTCTATCTACAAACTTAACCAAGGGCACCTTATGGTCCATAAACCACTGGAGCTCTTTAAGAGTTCTCTCTTGAGGAAAGAAGCGGACTGTATTGCCATTACCTGAGAGACAATACTGGCAGGAAAAAGGACAACCTCGGGAAGATTCATAATAGATGATTTTATGCTCTAAATCTTCCATATCCTCCTCGCTATAAGGAAAAGGAATACGAGATAGATCCTTAACCTCTACCAACTGAAGAGACCCCGCAGGTCGGCCTTCTTCATCACGGCCTCGAATGCCTGGTATAGCTGGAGAAATACCAGATCCACCGGCCTCCAGCTGGTCTACCAAGTCAGCAAAGCATTCCTCCCCTTCCCCTTGAGCTATAAAATCTACAGCTGGGCAGCGATTAAGGATTTCATCCGCTGTAAAGGATACCTCAGGACCACCAAGAATAATCTTTATATCAGGCCGAACAGACTTGAGGATTTCTACCACATGAAGGGTCATTTCAATATTCCAAATGTAACAGGCAAAACCCACTAGGTCCATATCCCGTTCAGTAATATCAGAAATGATATCTAAAATAGGCATATTAATTGTGTATTCCACAATATCATATGCCTGTCCCCGGGTAGCTCCATAGCCCTTTATGTAGCGAAGAGCTATAGAGGAATGTATGAACTTAGAATTTAAGGTAGAAAGAAGAATATTCATTGAATCCTCGTAATCATCGAACGGTAAACGCCAGCTTAATCATTAATCTCATTATACCATATGAATACTCTAGCTCTGAGAACTAAAAAAGGTCCTAATCCCGTAAGGATTAGGACCTTTTTATGCACTGATTTAAGACAAAGGCTCTCAATGTTAGACTGCCTAATAGGCTAAGTTTAACCTAAGAGGGAATTAAAGCCAAAGATAAGCGCTAGGATAAGAACACCTACCAATATATACTTGGCAAAGAAGAAAATCCCTGCAAAGAAGAGACCAATAATAGCCATAAGAATTAAGATGGCTATGATACAGCCCCAAGATCCAATGTTGAAGATCTTAAGGCCTGGGGCTGAGGAAAAGGGATTAGCCCCTTCCTCACCTTGGCTAAAGGCACCTCTAAAAGAACCATAAGGTCTATGTGCCTCTTGTGGTTCTTCCACATGGATTTCCTGGCCTGATTCATCAATGGTAATCCCATCAAAGTCTTGTACATCCTCTTGAGACATACGAATGGTATCATTGGCTTCTGTCTGATTGTAAATCGGTTCATCTGCCCCATTATAGCGATGACCACTTTGATTTGTATCTCTATGACTTGTTTCTGCCATATATCTCCTCATTATTAGGTCTAGATAGGACCTATCTGACCGCTCTTATTCGGAAAGAATCTTACCAATCAATTGATTTACAAGACCAGGGTTTGCCTTCCCTTGGGTTGCTTTCATAACGCCACCAACGATAGCGCCTACCGCTTTCTTATTACCAGCTTTATAGTCGGCTACGGCCTTCTCAGACTTAGCAATAACTTCGCGAACAATCTTTTCAATTTCTGCTGTATCCGTAATTTGTACAAGACCCTCTTCTTCTACTATGGTCTTAGGATCTTTACCAGATTCCCACATGGATACAATAACCTTCTTAGCAATTTTACCGGAAATTGTGTTGTTATCGATAAGAGCAATCATAGCCGCCAACATAGATGGTTTGACAGGGGCTTGATCGAAGGTCAAATTGTGTTCGTTGACCATCTTAGACAAATCACCCAACATCCAATTAGCTACGGTTTTAGGATCCGCTCCTTCTTTGACAGCCGCATCCAAGTAGTCCGCTGTTGTCCGTTCAGCCGTTAAGATGAGGGCATCTTCAGAAGACAAGCCATAATCGGCCATAAAACGATCATGCTTAGCATCTGGCAATTCAGGCAAGTTAGCCCGTGCCTCTTCGATTTGCTCATCTGTAATGACAACTGGTGGCAAGTCAGGTTCTGGGAAGAAACGGTAATCGTTTTCAGCTTCTTTCTTACGCATAGACAAGGTAACACCTTGACCATCATCCCATGTCCGTGTTTCTTGGACCACTTGGCCACCATCTTCCACTAATTCAGCTTGGCGGAGGGCTTCGTATTCAACCCCTTTTTGGATAGCGGACAAAGAGTTCATATTCTTAATTTCAGACTTGGTACCCAATGTTTCATCACCACGAAGGCGGATGGAAATATTGGCATCCGCCCGGAGAGAACCTTCTTCCATACGGCAGTCAGATACATCCAAGTACTTTAAGATAGACCGCAATTTTTCCACATAGGCCCGTGCTTCTGCGCCAGAACGGATATCTGGTTCCGATACGATTTCTAGAAGTGGAACACCCGTACGATTGTAGTCTACATTAGAGGAGGAGGAATCGGAAATAGTAGCACCAGAGTGAACTAACTTACCTGCATCTTCTTCCATGTGAATCCGGTTAATCCGAATACGGCGCACTTGGCCATCCACTTCGATATCCAAATGGCCATTCAAGCAGATTGGCAAATCGTATTGGGAAGTTTGCCAGTTCTTAGGCAAGTCAGGATAAAAGTATTGCTTGCGGTCGAACTTATTATAGTGCAAGATTTCACAGTTAAGGGCTAAACCAACCTTGATAGCGTATTCCACGACCTTCTTATTAAGGACTGGAAGAACCCCTGGAAGGCCTAAGCAGACAGGGCATACATGGGTATTTTGATCCCCACCAAATTCAGTGGTACAGCCACAGAAAATCTTAGATTTAGTTTTTAATTCCGTATGGACCTCAAGGCCTACGACGGTTTCGTATTTACTCATACCAAAGCCTCCCCCGTTGGCGCCACAATTTTGCAGTCAGGACGCTCTTGTTCAAATGTATAAGCTGCACGGAGCAAGACTTCTTCACCCATAGCAGGGCCTAAGAGTTGCATACCGATTGGAAGACCCTCAGAGGACATGCCAGCAGGAATGGAAATGCCTGGGATGCCAGCGAGGTTAACCGGTACTGTACAGATATCTTCAAGATACATAGCTAATGGATCGTTAGCCTTTTCTCCAAACTTGTAGGATGTGTTAGGCGCTGTTGGTGTTAACAAGAGATCCACGTCTTGGAAGGCTTGATCAAATTCATTTTTAATGACCCGTCGCACTTGTAAGGCCTTCTTGTAATAAGCATCGTAATAACCGGACCGAAGTACATAGGTGCCGAGCAAGATGCGGCGTTGTACTTCCTTACCAAAACCTTGGCTACGGGTCTTGGTGGACATTTCTACCAAGTTATCCGCCGGCACACGAAGACCGTAGGATACACCATCATAACGAGCCAGGTTAGAGGAAGCTTCCGCCAAGGCTACAATATAGTATGCAGATAGGGCATACTTTGTGGATGGCAAGGAGACTTCCACGATTTGGGCGCCCAATTTTTTATAGGTATCAATAGCCTCTTCCATGGCCTTTCGAACTTCTGGATTGAGACCTTCCCCAAAGAATTCCTTAGGCACACCGATTTTGAGGTTCTTAACATCATTAATAAGAGCCTTAGTATAGTCAGGGCGGTCGCCTGGAATGGAGGTAGAATCCTTGTCATCATGACCGGTAATGGCATTCAATACAATAGCCGCGTCTCTTACATCACGGGTCACAGGTCCAATTTGATCCAAGGAGGACGCAAAGGCAATGAGTCCGTAACGAGATACATTACCATAGGTCGGCTTCATGCCCACCACGCCACAGAAGGAAGCTGGTTGACGGATAGATCCACCAGTATCAGAACCGAGGGACCAAATAGCAGACCCTGCAGATACAGAAGCTGCTGACCCACCAGAAGAACCACCTGGCACATAGTCCTTGTTCCAAGGATTAGTCGTCTTGCCTAAAGCAGAGTTTTCAGTAGACCCGCCCATGGCGAATTCATCCATATTGAGCTTACCCAAGGAAATGAAATCTTGGCCTTTCAATTTCTCAATAACGGTGGCTGAGTAAGGAGGCACAAAATTTTCTAGCATCTTAGACGCACATGTAGCCTTTTGACCTTCAATGCAGATATTATCTTTAATGGCTCCTGGAATACCAGCTAGCATAGAAATATCTTGCCCTGCAGCGATTTTATCATCCACCGCTTGCGCTTTAGCCAAGGCTTCTTCATGAGAGTCAGACAAGTAGGCACCCACTTGTGGTTCTACTTGTTCTTTATGTGCAATTACCGCCTTGGTCAATTCCACAGCGGAGATTTCTTTGTTGGCAAGTTTCTTGTGAAGTTCGTGAATTGTAGCCACAGTGTCTCCTCCTAGTTTTGAACAACGCGTGGTACCGCGAAATAACCATCGTCTTCAACTGGCGCTGTAGACAAGGCTTTATCATGATCAATAGATGGTTTAACTTGGTCTTCCCGCAATACGTTTTGCAATGGCACGGCATGAGCCATAGTTTCAACACCATCCAAATCCAATTCGTTTAATTGTTCCACATAGGAAAGAATATCAGACAATTCTTTTTCCAATTGTGGCATATTCTCTTCGCTCACTTCCAACCGAGAAAGTCTAGCGATTGTTTTAATATCATCGCGACTGATTTTCATGAGTCCACTTCCTTTCAGTATACGCCCTTTATTATAGCAGAATTAAAAGTTTTATTGCCAATCCCTGATTAAGTCTAGGAATTCTTCCTCTGTCATAATACGGATGCCTAACTCTTCTGCCTTAGTTAACTTAGATCCGGCATCAGCCCCGGCTACAACTAGGGTTGTCTTCTTAGATACAGAGCCGGTTACCTTAGCACCATGGGCTTCTAAGAGCTTACCGGCCTCTGTCCGGCCCATGACTTCCAGTTTGCCCGTAAGGACCACTGTCTCCCCTTCCATTTCATGACCGGCCGCTTCTTCTACCTCCATATGAAGAGTTAAGCCAGCCTGGCGAAGCCCCTCAATAAGAGCTTGGTTGCGTGGATTATTACGGAAGTCGATAATCGACTCAGCCATAGTTGCCCCAATTTCATCAACGGCGGTTAACTCTTCCTTAGAGATGGTCATAAAGCGATCCATAGTTACAACCGTCTTGGCTAAGGTGGTGGCTGCTTTAGACCCGATGAGGCGGATACCAAGACCGAAGAGGACTCGATCTAGACCACGGGTCTTGGAGTCTTCAATGGCCTTGAGGAGGTTTTGTGCCGATTTTTTACCCATCCGGTCCATACTTACTAATGACTCTTCACTTAAGTGATAGAGATCTACCACATTTTCAATGATCTTATTAGCAATTAGAGAATCTATAATTTGAGGCCCTAATCCATCAATATTCATAGCATCCCGAGAAGCAAAATGAATGATGGATCCCTTCTCAATAGCCGGACAGTGTTCATTTGAGCATCGTATAGCCACTTCCCCTTCTTTACGAACTGTTGGGTAGCTACAAACAGGACATTCCTTAGGCATATGGAAGACCACTTCAGCGCCAGTCCGCTTATCTGGAAGGACCCGGATTACTTCTGGAATGATTTCTGCCGCCTTATGGATGAGGACGTGGTCCCCTATGCGGATGTCCTTTTCCTTGATAAAGTCCTCATTATGGAGGGTTACACGGGACACATTAGTGCCCGACACAAAGACCGTTTCAAGGTCCCCTGTAGGGGTCAAAACCCCTGTACGGCCTACATTGACATCAATATGAGTCAAGACCGTTTCCACCTCTTCTGGCGGATACTTGTAAGCAGTGGCCCAAAGAGGGGCTTTTACCGTGGCCCCTAAGATGGCTTGGTCACTAAAATCATTGACCTTGATAACCATGCCATCCGTATCATAAGGTAAGGCATGGCGTTTTTGATCCCATTCCTCAATGACTTCATTCACTTGGTCGATAGAATCGCATACTTGATAATTAGGGTTAACAGAGAAATGGAAGTCAGCTAATTGTTTCAAGAGCTCTTCTTGACTGTGGATATTGGCCCCATCATTATCTCCTAAGGCATAGGCAAAAAAGGCCAAATTGCGGTCCGCTGTAATAGCTGGGTCCTGTTGGCGCAAAGAGCCAGCCGCTGCATTTCTAGGGTTGACGAAGGTAGGTAACCCGTCTTCCTCCCTCTCTTCATTGATGCGGGCAAATTCCTTGTGGGGCATATATACTTCGCCACGAATTTCTATAAACTCAGGGGCCCCTTCTATATAGAGAGGGATGGACTGGATTGTTCTAGCATTAGCCGTCACATCCTCTCCTACCTTACCGTCGCCACGGGTGACAGCCCGTACCAAAACCCCATTTTGGTAATGAAGGTTACAGGATAGGCCATCAATTTTAAGTTCTACCACATACTTAGGCTCATGACCCAATCCTTTGACTACGCGGTCCCCAAAGGCCTTTACTTCTTCTGCATTAAATACATTAGACAAGGAAAGCATAGGGACACCATGGACCACCTTTGGCAAATTACCTTCTATCTTGGCTCCAATCCGTTGGGTTGGAGAAGAAGGGGTTATGTACTCAGGATGGGCTGTCTCTAGGTCCACCAATTCTCGGTATAGTAAATCATACTCCCGGTCAGAAATAACCGGTGCATCCTTAACATAATAGAGGTAGGAATGATGGGCTAGTTCCTTTTGGAGCTCTAAAATCCGTTCTTTTGGATCAACTGTGGACATGATAAATCTCCTACTTAACAACTTTCTTAACCGGTGCAAACTTAGCCATTAGCATGCGGACACCTTGACTTGGGAACTCTATGGTCAACTTAACATTAGCCCCTGCACCAGCCACAGCGATAACCTTACCTTGTCCCCACTTAGTATGCTGAGCCAAATCACCTACCTGCCAATCCTCCACCTCTTGGTTACGGATGATCGGCTTGATAACAGGGCGAGAGGCTACGGACATATGACTTGGCACATGGCGTTTAATATCATCAGGTACCTTGCGTTTAGGACGTAAATCATCCACTAGTTCTGCAGGAATTTCTTCAATAAAACGAGATGGTAAATGACCGGAGGTCTTACCAAAGACGGTACGAGTAGTGGCGTTAGAAATGAAGAGCTCCCGTTCAGCCCGGGTAATTCCAACGTAAGCCAGACGTCGTTCTTCTTCGATTTCCTCTTCATTCATAAGAGTCCGACTGTGTGGGAACATCCCTTCTTCTAGGCCCCCTAGAAATACAATTGGAAACTCTAGCCCCTTGGCCGCATGGAGGGTCATGAGGGTAACTTTAGACTCGTTTTCCTCATAATTATCCACATCATTGACCAAAGCCACTTGTTCCAAGAACTCTTCCACTGTTCCTTGTGGATTAGCATCCACAAAATCCTTAGCCACGGACAAGAGTTCACCGATATTTTCCACCCGTGCTTGGTCCTGTGGGTCTGTGGATGCTTCTAAAAGTTCTAAATAATGAGTTTGGTCCAATATAGCTTCAAACAGATCTAACACATTCTTGTCTTCCATCTCAGCTACCAAGGAAAAGATGAGCATACCAAAGGCTTCTAATTTTTCCTTGGTCTTGCCCTTTATGGTAGGAATCAAATGCAGCTGGGTCAGGGTCATAAAGAGACTAGTTCCATTATTACGAGCGTATTCTTGCAATTTGGCAACCGTAGTTGGCCCAATAGCCCGCTTAGGTACATTGATAATGCGCAAGAGTGCTAAATCGTCAAAGGGGTTAAAAAGAACCCGCAGATAAGCCAATACGTCCTTGATTTCTTTACGGTCATAGAACTTGGTCCCCCCCACCATGGTATAAGGAATAGCTCGTTTGATAAGGGCTTCTTCTAAAACACGAGACTGAGCATTAGTCCGGTAGAGGATGGCCATGTCGCCCCAAGAAATATCGTGGATTTCATGCTTTTTTGAGATGGTATCACCTATGAAAGCAGCTTCTTCATGCTCCGATTGGGCCGTAAAATGTTGGATTTTAGCCCCCTCCACCCGGTCTGTCCAAAGGTTCTTATCAGGTCTCCCCGTATTATTATCGATAACTGCATTGGCTGCATCCAGGATGACCTTAGTAGACCGATAGTTCCGTTCGAGCTTGATAGACTTAGCCCTAGGATAGTCTTTTTCGAAATCTAGGATATTTTGAATATCCGCTCCCCGCCAAGCATAAATGGATTGGTCCGCATCCCCTACAACACAGATATTCTGCCACTTGCTAGCCAAGAGGCGAGCCAGGGTGTATTGGGCGTGGTTAGTATCCTGGTATTCGTCGATCATAATATACTTAAAACGATTGGCATACTTATCCTGAATATCTTGATGAGTAATAAGAAGTTTAACCGCAATCAAGAGGAGGTCATCAAAGTCCACTGCATTGTTTTTTCGCAATTCTCGCTCATAGTATTCATAGACATCGGCCACCTTCTGATCGTAGAAATTTTGTGCCTCTTTACGGAAGTCAGCTGCAAAGAGGAGTCTGTTTTTAGCCCCAGAAATAGCCGATAACATGGCATTTACCGGATAGTACTTATCGTCCAAATTAAGTGCCTTGAGAGCTGCCTTGATAACCACCTGGGAATCAGAAGTATCATAGATGGTAAAGTTGGAATTGTATCCTAAATACCCATTAATTTCAAAGCGCAATAGCTTGGCACAGAAGGAGTGAAAGGTAGAAAGCCAAATTTTTTCAGCCACAGGACCCACAATATTAGCCACCCGTTCCTTCATTTCCTTGGCAGCCTTATTGGTAAAGGTAATGGCCAAGATTTCAAAGGGACTCACCCCTTGGGCTAACAAATAGGCTACACGAACAGTAAGAACCTTAGTTTTGCCAGAACCCGCGCCAGCCAATATGAGCAAAGGCCCTTCCGTATGTTGCACAGCTTCGCGCTGCTCCTGATTCAGGCCTTCTAATAAGCTTTCCATAGATACCCTCCCAACTTTGATCTTCTTTTA
>URPV01000025.1 GCA_900549805.1 uncultured Veillonella sp. | reverse complement strand
AGGCAACCTACTTCTTGGAGATCGGGTTACTGATCCCGCAATGAAGGCGGCGGTTACCTATTTGGATGCCTTACCGGCGGACTATTTAGCTCAGTTGGAAGAGATCAACTTAGGTGATGGGGACCAACTTTTGGCCTATACAACAGATGGCGTTCAAATACGGATCGGCAATCAAGAGCAACTTAAGGAAAAAGCTGAAATGACCGTGAATATGCTGAAAGACTTACAGGACAAGCATGTTCGGGCACAATACATAGATGTAAACCTAGATGCACCCTATGTGAAAGAACTCAAATAAGTAGAAATTGTTAAAAAAATATAGTAAACTATATGTAATTGATTAAAAATCTTCCCTAATGACACCTGTGTGTTTATGGGGAATACAGGATTTAGAGGAGGAATTTCCATGTCTGATTTCGCAAATATTAAAGGAATTGGTGTCGGTGGTGGCGGTAATAACGCTGTTGACCGCATGGTTGAAGAAGGTCTTCAAGGCGTTTCCTTTATCGCTGCTAATACAGAAACACAAGTATTGGAAAAGTCCAAGGCTGATGTGACCATCCAATTGGGTGAAAAAGCTACACGTGGTCTTGGGGCAGGTGCTAACCCTGAAATCGGTGAAGAAGCTGCGCAAGAATCTCGTGAAGAGATTCAAAAAGCCTTGGAAGGTGCAGACATGGTATTTGTAACTGCTGGTATGGGTGGTGGTACTGGTACAGGTGCCGCTCCAATCGTTGCAGAAGTGGCTAAAGAAATGGGCGCTTTGACAGTAGGTGTTGTAACAAAACCATTCTCCTTTGAAGGTAAACGCCGTCGTGCACAAGCGGAAAAAGGTATTGAATTCCTAACTCAAAAAGTGGATACAATCATCGTTATTCCTAATGATAAATTACTTCAAGTTGTTGACAAAAAGACATCCATTTCTGATGCCTTCCGTACAGCTGATGAAGTGCTTCGTCAAGGTATTAAGGGGATTTCCGACTTGATTCAAGTACCAGGTATGATTAACCTTGACTTTGCTGACGTTAAAACAATTATGACTAACCAAGGGGAAGCTTTGATGGGTATCGGTGTTGGCCAAGGTGAAAACCGCGCTGCTGATGCTGCTAAGATGGCTATCAATTCTCCATTACTTGAAACTTCCATTGAAGGTGCAAAGGGAATCTTGCTTTCCATCGCAGGGTCTTCTGATTTGAGCCTCTTCGAAATCAATGAAGCTGCTGAAATTATTAACGAAGCTGCTGATCCAGAAGCGAATATCATCTTTGGTACTGTTGTAGATGATTCCCTTGGTGATGCCGTTCAAATTACTGTTGTAGCGACTGGTTTCAATGGCCCACGAGGTGCTGTACCAGAATTTGGCAAAAAGACATTCAACTCTGGCGCAGCAAATGCTCCTGAAATCCCTGATTTCTTGAAACGATAATAACTTTACAAGTCATAGAGAGAAGCTCTTGCTTCTGATATATAGAGGAGGAAAAAGTTATGAAAAAAATTATTCTAGCCGCTATGGTAGCATCCCTAGCAACTTCTGCAGCATTTGCATCTACCGTACCTGTTACTAAGGTACAAAATGGATCTACAACTGTTAGTGCAGACTATGCTTTCCAACAACGAGTTTCCCATAATGGTACTAACAATGATGGCTTTGGTGTGGGTATTAACACAGCTGTTTCCGACAAAACAGCTCTTCAATACTCCTATGGCAAAGTTAACGCTAAACACGGTGATATTAAAGATCATCGTGCTGGTGTGACTTACGCTTTGAACAACAATGTAAATGCCTATGCCGAAGGTACATACATCAAGGCGGGTAGCCATGAAGTAGGGGCTCAAGTTGGTCTTATTGGCCATACTCAATTGACCAATAAAGTAGAAGGCTTTGCAAAAGCCGGTTTTGGTGATGATGTTAAACAATCCTACCAATTGGGCGCTAAATATGCTTTGACTCCGGATGTAAACGTAAATGCTTATTACGGCTATGACAAATACTCTGTAGATAGCCAAGATACAACTGTTAAAGGCTTGCATGCTGGTGTAGGCTATACATTCTAATGATGTATAGAGGAAAACTCCCTTCCATGAGGAAGGGAGTTTTTTTATAAAAATACTATTAAAAATGATTCCTTGTCTATTCAAGGGCTATAACATTTGGTAAAGTATAGGTAGATTAAATTAGAAACCTAAAGGAGTAAGTTATGGCTTTTCAAATGACTACTAAGAAAAATCTTAGTAAAAACTCTAAAGATATCATTTTCCAAATTGCAGGTATGGCTAATGACGCCATAGAAAAGGTGGGCAAGGAAAATGTTGTTAATGGTACCTTTGGTGCTATCTTGGATGAAGAGGGGAAATTGGTATTCCTCAAGACGGTAAAGGAAGAATACCTTAGCTTGTCCGACCAAGATCATGCAGGTTATGCGCCAATTGAAGGTCTACATGACTTCTTGGAGGCCGCTATTTCTGAATGCTTCGGCCAAAGTCGACCTGAAGGCTATATTCGTGCCTTATCTACATCTGGTGGGACCGGTGGGGTTCATCACTTGGTTCACAACTATACACGCCCTGGGGATACAGTGTTAACAGCTGATTGGTTCTGGGCTGCTTACCGTACCATTTCTGAAGATGCAGATCGTGTACTCGATACATATACACTCTTTAACCCAGATAATTCCTTTAACTTTGAATCTCTGAAAGAAAAGGTATTGTCTCTTGCTGATAAGCAAGAAAATGTTTTGGTAATCTTTAATACGCCTGGTAATAATCCAACAGGTTATTCTATTTCCGAAGCGGATTGGGATCGGATTTTGGATCTCTTTAAATCCATTGTTGATCAAGGAAAGAATAAGATTATTATCGGTGTGGACGTAGCATACCTTGACTATTCTGGTGAAAAAGAAGCTACTCGTCGTTTCTTCAAAAAATTCGGCAACCTACCTGAACGAATTTTGACTGTCGTATGCTATTCTACCTCCAAAGGATTTACTCTTTATGGGCAACGGGTAGGGGCTATGATTGGTATAACTTCCAATGAAGAGGTGGCAGAAGAATTCTTCAACGAAAATAAGATGACCTCTCGTGGGACTTGGTCCAATAATACCCGCCCAGCTATGAAAGCGGTTGCTAATATCGTGTCCGATCCAGCCAAATTGGTTGCTTATGAAAAGGAACGTAATGAATACTGCCAATTGATTGAAGACCGAGCTTCTATCTTTATGGAAGAAAGTAAAGAATGTGGCTTGCCAGTTCTTCCTTATAGCGGTGGCTTCTTTATTACGATTCCAACCGATAAGGCTAAGGCTGTGTGCGATGAACTCTTCAAGGAAAACATCTATGTAATTCCTTTGGCTAAAGGTGTTCGTGTCGCTGTTTGTGGCATTCCAAAGCGTCAAGTTAAAGGTTTGGCAACTACTATGGCTAAGGCTATGAAGACTGTAGGAGCCCTATAAATCGCTTCTAAATAAAAAAGGTAATGACCTCTCTGAGGTCATTACCTTTTTGTCGTATGTGAACTTCTCTTTACATTTGATCAATGAGTATTAGGGGCATCAGGATCTTCTGCCGGTTTGTTATCACTACCTTCTACGATAAGAGCTTCTTTGGTTGGTTCCGCATCGACAAACTCAATGGAATCCAATTGGTCTTTTACTTGTCCCCGGATAAAGCGTAAGTAGATATCATAAAGGGCTTTTTTTTCATTTAATTCTTCTGGCGTAAGAGCTTGGCCTGATTTTTTTTTAGCTGCTAGGGCATTGATACGCTCAATAATTTCGTTAATATTTGACATAGGTCCTTCTTTCTTGTGGGGTTGATTTCTATCAAGAATCTTTGTTAATAAATCTTCCGATTAATGAATCTTCTAATCTAGATTTATTTATATATTTTTAGTATAACATAAGCATTCTTATCTCATATTTGTTAGGCTAGGCCTAACATTGTACTATATGGAAATTATGCGATATAATACGATAGAATACCGTAGACGACGTAATACCTTTACATAGATCGACATAGTAACCAGAGGAGGTCCTCATATGCGCGTAACAAAAGCTATTAAAGCTGAACAATTACGGCGGTTGGCAGATGTATATCACGATGCCAAGCCAGCCCTTGAATATACTAATGAATTTGAGTTTTTAGTGGCGGTAGTTTTATCAGCCCAATGCACGGATGAACGTGTTAATATCGTTACTAAACGGCTTTTCCCAGCCCTTAATCATCCTGCTAAGATGTTAGCTGTTGGTCTGGCTAAATTAGAGACCCTTATTCGCGATTGTGGCCTCTATAAGTCTAAGGCCGCTAACCTCATTAAGACTTGCCATATATTGGTTGACCAATATGGTGGTGAGGTACCTCATGATTTTGATACCCTTTTGACCCTGCCAGGGGTAGGCCGGAAGACGGCCAATGTATTGGTTTCTGTTCTTTGGGGGCAACCAGCTATCGCCGTGGATACCCATGTGTTCCGCGTAGCCAATCGTCTTAAATTGGGAATAGCGGACACACCGGAAGAAATGGAAGCTAAACTAAAGAAGGCTATCCCACGTGAAGATTGGGCAGCAGCCCATCATTGGTTAATTTACCATGGCCGAAGAATATGTAAGGCCCGTAAACCTCTATGTACCGAGTGTTTTGAAGCGGATATTTGTCCATCTGCAGGGAAGGTATAAAATGGATCAAGAATATACAGAATTGATGGAATTCTTAGGCTCTGATGGTATGGTAGAAGGCCTGGTAGCAGGTAAAGAATGGGCACCAGCCCTCTTGCCCATTATCCAAGAATACAGGCAGGCTGGGGGGCGGACCCTCTTTGCCTATATTGAAGAGTATGGGTCTTTAGTAGATACTATTGTATCTACTTTAGGGTTAGAACACGTAGCCCTTCACACGGCTTCTCCCGTAGCCTATGAGGGCTTTAGTCGTCTGTATCCGCATGTGCCCCTTTTCAAAGAGTGGCCGCAAGACCAAAGCTTTGACCATATTGTAGTGGCAGCGGCAGGCGTCTTTCAGGCTTGTGATGACATCGTAGAAGACGTTGCTAATGGCTTGGGAGCCTTATCCCCATATGGTACGAGTCATCTCTTCTTGCCTATGACCGTGGTACAGGCTCAATATGGTGTGAATAATATGGTCCTCCAGTTCCTCTTAGCACAAGATCGAATGGAAGCCATTCGCGAATGGGCTCCGCTGAATGTACTTGAATTCCAATTGGGACCAGCAGAAGTTAAGAAAACTCGCATTGCTATTCGGGAAATTGAGGGAGAAGGTTACCGAGAAACGGCCTTTATAAAACTGCCTCATGGTGTATTTGGAGATATGCCTGTTTTTAGCCCTGTTAATTATGGCTTGTCCTTGCACTCTATTCTCTTGCCTGGGGATAAGCAGTCTCCTTGCCTGGGGCAGGATGGAATCTATGCCCATGATGGGCGTTTGCCAGCTCCTATACGAGCCAGCCTTGAAGGGGGTGATACTTACTATCTGTCCTTTAGCCGGACCTTAGTGGATCATCGTTTAGAAAACTTGGAAGGGGATCAGGTTTCTGGTGGCCGTCCTAGTTTTGAGGTTATAACGAGCCTCTCTCTAGGACAGCCTCAGGGAGATACTTATTGGATTTTCCCCGATAAGGAATTGGCTTATATGTGGTATGCTTACTTCGCCACAGGATCTGGGCAGATTATTCTTTCCAAGTTGGCGTCCATGGCTGTTACCGATGTGGGCTTTGGCCAACTTTTAGGTTCTTGTCGACGTGCTGTGTTAACAGTAGACCAAGAAGCTCACTTAGTAGAGGTTATCGATCAAGCGCTGCGGAAGTTCCGTCAATCTGGTGGGGATGAAGACTTCATTGAACTTTGCAAAATAGCAGAAATGGAAGGCAATTTAGTCATGCCTTAAGACTTGCGGAGACCTGCTTTTTATACTACAATGTGTGAGTATTATTCAAAGCAATAGGAGGCCCTAATGGCAGTAGTTAATTTTGAAATTTTTAAAGTTCTTGGCACCTTGTCTGAAGATAAAGACGGTTGGAAGAAACAATTAACATGTACCAGCTGGGGACGCTATAACCCTAAGTTCGATTTACGTGCTTGGGATAGTGAATACGCTGGCATGAAAAAAGGCGTTACCATGACCTTGGAAGAAATCATCGCCCTTCGTGATATTTTAAATTCTGTGGATTTGGAAGCAGCCTTGCAAGAGTCCATTGAAGAAAAAAAAGCCTCTAAAGAATAGGTCTTTGCCATCGAGTTTGCTTGACCAGTGAGGCTATGTAGTAGGAATCTTATGGGCTCCTACTATGTGTGGTAGGCAACTTGATTATGGCTAATATTAATGATATAATCTAAAAGAATAATATTGATTACTGGAAAGAGGTGTAATAGAGAATGAAACAAGGTATCCATCCAGATTACAAACAAACCACTGTAACTTGCGCTTGCGGTAATAAGTTCGAAACTGGTTCCGTTAAAGAAGACATCCGTGTTGACGTTTGCTCCAAATGCCATCCGTTCTTCACTGGTCAACAACGTGCGGCTCAAGCTCGTGGTCGTATTGAACAATTTAACAAACGTTACGGTAAATAATCCTAAACGATTGGTAAACATATATATGGCAGGGCGTAAGCTCTGCCTATATTTGTTTATATGAGAGGAAGCCATTTTGAAACAAACTAAGAAATTTGTTGGTGGTCAGGCGGTCATCGAAGGTGTGATGATGCGCGGCCCTTCTTATACAGCGACAGCCGTTCGCACCCCTACAGGAGAAATCGTGGTGGATAAGTATCCGACTAAGTCCATTGCTGATTCCTATCCTATTTTGAAAAAACCACTCATACGCGGTTGTGTATCCCTCTTTGAATCCCTGGTGATTGGTATGAAAGCCTTGTCCTTCTCAGCTAAAGCTGCAGGGGAGGAGGAAGAGGAAATGTCTAATAAGGAAATCGCCCTTACCATGGTCTTCTCTACCGTGGTGGCCATTGGCCTATTTTTGGCTCTGCCGACATTCGTGGTTAAATTTATTCCTGGCATTCAAGGTAATCATATGGCCATGAATTTTGTTGAGGGTATTATCCGCCTTCTTCTTTTCTTTCTCTATATTTGGGGGATTGGACGGACTAAGGATATCCAACGGGTCTATCAATACCATGGGGCAGAACATAAGACAATTCATACCTATGAAGATGATATGCCATTAACAGTTGAGAATGTACGTAAGCACTCTCGCCTCCATCCGCGCTGTGGAACTAATTTTCTCTTAATTGTCATGGTAGTAAGTATCTTTGTATTTTCATTCCTGGGTTGGCCTAACCTCTTGGAAAGAATCCTATCCCGTATCATTCTTATGCCTGTGGTGGCTGGCATTTCCTATGAAATGATTCGTTTAGCAGGTCGTTCTGATCATCCTATTGTATCGGCTATTGTGAAGCCCGGTATGCTCTTGCAATACATGACGACAAGAGAACCTGAGGATGACCAAATTGAGGTGGCTATCAAGGCCCTTGAAAACGTGCGCCCTAGTGAAGAAGAAGCCTACGAAGAAGCATAGTCTTTCAGTAACATAGAGGAGTCATCATGTTAGTTGATAAATTACAAGTTATTGAAGATAAATTTATGGATTTGGAGCAACGCATTTCTGACCCTGAAATGATTGCCAAACAAGATGAGTGGCAAAAACTTACCCGCCAACATGCATCCTTAACAGAAACAGTGGAAACCTTCCGCTCTTACAAAAAGGTCTTGGCTGGTATTGATGAAGCCATGGAAGTCTTGGAAGATAAGTCTATGGATGAAGAGTTCCGTGAGTTGGCCCAAGAGGAATTGAAGGCTTACAAGGAAGAAAAGGAAGCTTTGGAAGAGAAACTCCATATTCTCTTAATTCCTAAAGATCCTAATGATGATAAGAACGTTATCATCGAAATTCGCGGTGGTGCTGGTGGTGATGAAGCGGCCCTCTTTGCGGGAGACCTCTTCCGCATGTATACCAAGTATGCAGAAGCGCAAGGGTGGAAGACGGAAATCATCTCTGCTAATGAACCTGAATTAGGTGGCTTTAAGGAAGTGGTATTCTCTGTTGATGGTATGAATGCCTATTCCAAGATGAAGTTTGAATCTGGTGTTCACCGGGTACAACGCGTACCAGCTACAGAAACCCAAGGCCGTGTTCATACATCTACAGTTACTGTGGCCGTATTGCCAGAGGTGGATGAAGTGGATGTACAAATCAACCCTAAGGACCTTAAAATTGACACCTTCCGCGCCTCTGGTGCAGGTGGCCAGCATATCAATAAGACAGAGTCCGCCGTTCGGATTACCCACCTACCAACAGGTACCGTGGTAGAATGTCAGGACCAACGGTCTCAAATGAAAAACAGAGAAAAGGCTATGAAGGTTTTGGCAGCCCGATTGCAAGATGCTGCTGAACAGGAAGCAGCTGCATCCGTAGCAGCAGACCGCAAAGCCCAAGTGGGCACAGGAGACCGGTCTGAACGGATTCGAACCTATAACTATCCACAAGGGCGGGTCACAGACCACCGTATTAACTTGACCCTTTATAAATTGGACCAAGTACTCAATGGCGATATGGATGAATTGATTAATGCGCTTACAGCGGCTGATCAAGCGGCTAAGATGCAAGCAGAAGGACAACAATAGTAATAATGAATAAGGAGATTTGGACGATTGGTCGTATTCTCCAATGGACGGAGCAGTATTTTTCTGACAAGGGCGTAGATACGCCGCGACTTGATGGGGAGATACTGCTTTCCCATATCCTGGGTAAGGAGAGAATCTACCTCTATACCCACTATGATCAACCGTTAGAAAAAGAAGAATTGGATAGGTATCGGCCCCTTGTAATCAGTCGAGCCAAGGGACACTGTGTAGCCTCGTTAGTGGGTTATAAGGATTTTATGGGCCTATCCTTTAAGGTTAATGGGGACGTCTTAATTCCTCGGCCAGACACGGAAACCTTGGTGGAAGGTATATTATCGGCCTATGATAATCAAATGGAAGGATCTATCTTGGATGTATGTACAGGTCCTGGAACTATCCTTTTATCCCTTTTACACTACATGCCCCATATGAGGGGGGTGGGTCTGGAATTGTCTCCTAAGGCCCTGGCTCTTGCCCAAGCTAATGCGGATCAACTCGGATTGGCTGATCGGGTAGACTTGCGTGAATCCGATATGTTTGCCGCCTTAGCCCCTCATGAAAGCTTTGACCTCATCCTTTCTAACCCGCCTTATATTACCAGTGAGGAGATGAAAACCCTCTCTGCTGATGTCCTGAATGAACCGTCTATGGCCCTTTGGGGTGGGGAAGATGGACTCGACTTCTATCGGATCTTGGCCAAGGAGGCGCCTAACTATCTCAAGGCAGGTGGACTTCTGGCCATGGAAATCGGTCAGGGACAGGAAGAATCTGTGACCCAACTCTTACAAGCAGAGGGGATCTATGAGGATATTTCCTACTGGAAAGACTTGGCTTCTATTAATCGTGTTATCCTTGCAAAGAAGGTGAACCTATGAGCAAATCACTAGAGACTGCAGACCTGAAAGCACTTAAAACTAAGGTTTATAAAAATCCTAGTGACCAAGATATTAAAGTTCTAGGACAAGTGTTAAGAGAGGGTGGCTTAGTAGCCATTCCCACGGAAACCGTGTATGGTCTTGCCGCTAATGGCTTAGATGCAGAGGCCATGGGACGTATTTATGAAGCTAAGGGACGTCCTTCAGATAATCCCCTAATTCTCCACCTTGCCTCTAAGGATCAAGTGGCCCCTCTGGTAACACAGGCTCCACCCTTGGCTCAAAAGTTGATGGATATCTTTTGGCCGGGTCCATTGACTATTACACTGCCTAAATCTGATTTTGTACCAGATCGGGCGACTGGTGGGCTAGATCGTGTGGCCCTTCGCTGTCCAGATCATGATTTGGCCCGAGCTATTATTAGTGCAGCAGGAGTCCCTCTAGCAGCACCTTCTGCTAATCTATCTGGTCGTCCTAGTCCTACCTCAGGCCAAGCCGTTCTCCACGATATGGATGGCCGTATAGAAGCTTTGGTGGACGCAGGTCCCTGTTCGATTGGCGTTGAATCAACAGTGGTGGAAGTTCATGACAACCAATTGATTATCCTCCGCCCAGGTGGTGTTACGGAGGCTATGCTCAAGGAAGTGACACCTCATGTAGTCTATGATAAGCACCTCCTAGGGGCTAACAAAGCCCCTAAGGCACCAGGTATGAAGTATAAGCACTATGCGCCTGATGCAGAGATGACGACCTATGTAGGATCCGATCAAAACATAGTCAGAGCTATGGTGATTAAGATAAATAACATTCTTGAGGAGACTAGACAGGACAGGTCCCTTTCCCTTGGACTCATCATCAGGGAAGATCTCCTTGAAGCAATCCAAGAAGGGCTGAAGGGAGACGGGGAAGAGTTAGATCATGAGGAGTATAGTCCTTATGAAGATGAAGGCCTTGATCTGGAAATCATTCCCCTTACCTATAAGGACCCTGTGGACCTAGCTCACACCTTCTACCAAGACCTCTTGGATTTCAATGAGGCTGGTGTAGACTATATATTGGCGCAAGGTCTCGTAGAGGAAGGCCTTGGCTTAGCTATTATGAACCGTATGAATAAGGCCTCTGCTGGACGCATTATAAAATTATAAAAAAAAAGTCTACTCATAGTGAATATATGTATTTACAGAGTGGAATAATGTGTTATACTAGGTAAGTACCTTACATGAGAGAGATCAGTCATGAATATTTTGTTTATATGCACAGGAAATACCTGTCGGTCTCCTATGGCGCAAGGTTTGATAGAGATCCTAGCCCAAGAACGAGGCCTATCGATTGTGGCTTCTTCTGCGGGTCTGTTTGCTGCCTATGGAGCTAAGGTGACCCCAGAGGCGGTTGAGGCAGTTAAGGATAGGGTGGATATCAGCGGCCATGAGTCTAGACCCCTCAAGGTTGATTTGGTGAATGTAGCTGATTTAGTTCTTGCTATGGCTGACGACCACAAGAAAGTCCTCCTCAGACAATTTCCATTTGACGCTGATAAGATAAAGACATTGGCGGAGTGGGCTGGTGAGGAAGGGGATGTGACAGATCCTCATGGGGGCTCCCAAGAGGTCTACAACCATTGCGCCAAGACCATAGAAGACTTACTAGAAAAAGGCCTAGATTCCATGGCTGATTCTTAGGTCCTATGGCTAGCGATAAGTAAGTAATTAGTTCCCATTTCATAAACAAGAGTTATGGAGGTAAGAAGATGAAAGTTGCGATTGGTGCTGACCACGGTGGATATAGGTTGAAGGAAGACATTAAGGGTCTCTTAGAAGACCTAGGTGTGGACTACAAAGATTTTGGCACTCATTCTACAGAGTCTGTAGACTACCCTGATGTAGCCTTGCCTGTGGCCCAATCTGTGGCTGATGGTCTGTTTGATCGAGGTATCTTGATTTGTGGCACTGGTATCGGTATAGGTATTGCGGCCAATAAGGTGAAGGGGATTCGAGCTGCCTTGGTACATGATACCTTCTCTGCACATGCCAGCCGGGAGCATAATGATGCCAATATCCTCACCATGGGGGAACGTGTTATTGGGCCTGGTTTAGCACGAGATATTGTTACCATTTGGCTGGCTACTGATTTTGAAGGTGGCCGACATGAACGACGGGTAGAAAAAATTATGGCCATTGAAAAATAAGTTAGGCCCTTGCCATTCTGAGCCTACAGTTTGGCAGAGACATATTTCTTTAGTATTTTTGGAGGTTTCTATGAGTTACTTAGAACAAGCTGATAAAGAAATTGCACAGATTATTAATCAAGAGTTGGGTCGCCAACGGAATAAGTTGGAAATGATTGCTTCTGAAAATTTCGTCTCTCCTGCTGTTATGGAAGCTCAAGGCTCAGTATTGACCAATAAATATGCGGAAGGCTATCCTGGTAAACGGTATTACGGTGGCTGTGAGTTTGTTGACCAAATCGAAGCCCTTGCTATTGAACGTGCTAAAAAGCTTTTTGGGGCAGAACATGTTAACGTTCAACCACATTCTGGTTCCCAAGCTAACTTCGGCGTTTACTTCGCTCTTTTACAACCAGGCGATACCATCGTAGGTATGAACTTGTCTCACGGCGGACACTTGACTCATGGGTCTCCTGTTAACGTATCTGGTTCCTATTTTAATGTAGTGCCTTACGGCGTGTCTGCTGATACTAATACTATCGATTATGATGAGCTCCGCAAGGTTTGTGAAGAAGCGAAACCTAAACTCATCATTGCAGGTGGTTCTTCTTACTCCCGTATCATTGACTTTAAGAAAATTGCTGATGTAGCCCACGAAGTAGGAGCCATCTTTATGGTTGATATGGCTCACTTTGCCGGTCTAGTAGCGGCTGGTATCCATCCAAATCCAGTAGAATATGCGGATATCGTTACTACGACTACTCATAAAACTTTACGTGGCCCTCGTGGTGGCATGATTCTTTGTAAGGAGAAATACGCTAAGGCTATCGATAAATCCATCTTCCCTGGCATTCAAGGGGGCCCATTGATGCATGTTATTGCGGCTAAAGCAGTAGCTTTCGGTGAAGCTTTGCAACCTGAATTTAAGATCTATGCAAAACAAGTGGTAGCTAATGCACAAACCTTAGCTAAACGTTTGCAAGAAAATGGTTTAACCATCGTATCTGGCGGCACTGATACTCACGTTATGCTTGTAGATGTACGTAACCTTAACCTCACTGGTAAGGAGGCGGAACATCTCTTGGATGATGCCAATATTACATGTAATAAAAATACAATTCCATTTGATCCTGCTAGCCCATTCGTGACATCTGGTATCCGGCTTGGAACACCTGCTCTTACCACACGGGGCCTCAAGGAAGAGGATATGATAGAAGTGGCGGATATTATCAGCTTAGTTCTTAAGAATCCTCAAGATGTGGACAAACAAGAGGAAGCAAAGGCTCGCGTAGAAGCCATTGCTCTTAAATATCCTTTGTATTAATAGTAAATTGTAAACTGCACTTACAAGGCATAACTGTTCTTGTAAGTGTAGTTTTTTTATGGGCGATGCTTATGGTGCAATGGAGGGGCATTACTATACTTTCAACTAGTTATGGATTATACTAATGATAGTTTTAGTCTAGTTCATTTATTTCTTTACCGATAAAGGGAGTTTACTATGAACGTTAATGTAATGACTCATCCATTGATTCAGCACAAGGTGTCTCTTATGCGGAGTGTTGACACTTCTTCCAAGGATTTCCGTCAATTATTAGATGAAATTACTCTTCTAATGGGCTATGAAATTACTCGGAATCTTCCTTTAGAAGATGTGGAAGTACAAACCCCTATTACAACTATGACGGGGAAACGGATTGCAGGCAAGAAGCTAGGAATTATCCCTATTTTGCGGGCAGGGCTAGGTATGGTTAACGGTATGTTGACCCTCATTCCTTCTGCACGTGTAGGCCATATAGGTATGTACCGAGATCCGGAAACCCTAAAACCAGTTGAATACTACTGTAAGTTGCCTTCTGGCCTAGAAGAACGCCTCTTTATCGTCACTGACCCTATGTTGGCTACTGGAGGTTCTGCTTCCGCTGCTATCTCTCTTTTGAAGGAAAAGGGCGTTAAAAACATCCAACTTATGTGTTTAGTAGCTGCTCCTGAAGGGGTGGAAAAGGTTAATGCTGATCATCCAGAAGTACCAATTTATGTGGCAGCTCTTGATGAGGGCCTTAATGATCACGGTTACATTGTTCCTGGTTTAGGAGATGCTGGGGACCGGATTTTTGGTACAAAATAAAAATGAATTCTTGCTGTTAATCTAGCTTGTCAATAAGCTGTAAAGTTAGCCTTTTAAGCCTGATTTTACAGCTTATTTATATTTGTGAGGCTAGATGGCTGAAACAGTAATGTATGGTATTGCGCCTATTAGTGAAATATTGGTAGAAATATATAACTCTTAAGTAAGAAGTAAGGAGATTCACAATGAAAGTTATGATTGTAAATGGCAGCAGCCATCTGAATGGTACAACTATGCAAGCCATTAAAGAAGTAGAAATGGTTTTTGCTGAGGAAGGGGTAGAAACAGAGGTCATTCAACTAGGTAATAAAGCCATTCGAGACTGTATTCAATGTGGCTATTGCTTTGAGCATAATTCCTGTGTATTTAAGGATGATGATGTGAATAGTTTTGTAGAAAAGGCTAAGGAGGCAGATGGTTTTATCTTTGCGACCCCAGTTTACTATGCCCATCCAAGCGGACGGATTTTATCGTTTTTAGACCGGGTCTTCTTCTGTTCAAGATCGGAAGAGCGTCGTGTAGGGAAAGAGTGTAGATCTCGGTGGTCGCCGTAT
>URPV01000024.1 GCA_900549805.1 uncultured Veillonella sp. | reverse complement strand
AGCATATTTGCAGTTTTTTGAAAATAAAGGCCATTTAAAATTGGAATCCTTCTCTTTGATTCCTGAAAATGACCCATCTCTACTTTTGATTGGTGCTGGTATGGCACCTCTCAAGCCATTCTTTACAGGCAAACTCGTTCCACCTCGCACACGAGTTACTACATGCCAAAAATGTATGCGTACAGGTGACCTTGAAAATGTAGGTCGGACAGCTCGCCACCATACCTTCTTTGAAATGCTTGGTAATTTCTCCTTCGGTGACTACTTCAAGCACGATGCTATTCACTGGGCATGGGAATTCTTGACTCAAGTCATTAAATTGGACAAGAATAAACTCTATGTAACAGTGTATCCTGATGACCAAGAAGCCTATGATACCTGGCATAAGGAATGTGGTGTAGAAGCTTCCCATATCTCCCGTTTGGAAGATAACTTCTGGGAAATTGGGGAAGGTCCTTGCGGTCCTGACTCTGAAATCTTCTATGACCAAGGTCCTGACCATGGATGTGGCAGTCCAGATTGTGCTCCTGGTTGTGATTGTGACCGCTACTTGGAAATTTGGAACTTGGTATTCACACAATACAATAAGCAAGCTGATGGCTCTTATGTTCCTTTGGAAAAGAAAAACATTGATACAGGCTGTGGTCTGGAACGGTTAGCATCCGTATTGCAAGGTTGTGAAACCAACTTTGAAACCGATTTGATTTTCCCAATCATAGAAGCGGCTGCAGCAAAAGCTGGTGTAAAATACCATGATTCTGCTAGCATCGATGTATCTCTGAAGGTTATCGCCGACCATGCTCGTGCTGTAACCGCTCTTATCTCTGATGGCGTATTACCTTCTAACGAAGGTCGTGGCTACGTGTTGCGCCGTATTTTGCGTCGCGCTGTTCGCCATGGTCGTCTGTTGGGGATTGAAGGACCATTCTTGGTGCCTTTGATTGACATAGTAGTTGATATCTTAGGTCCTGGTATTCCTTCCATTGCAGAAAAGAAAGACTTCGTAAAACGAGTTGTAGCCAATGAAGAAGAACGCTTTAACCAAACCTTGGCACAAGGTTTGTCTCTCCTGGCTGATCTTGTGGAAGAGCTTAAGGGGAAAGGGGCTCAGGAAGTTCCAGGCAAGGATGTCTTCAAATTGTATGACACCTATGGTTTCCCTTGGGAATTAACCCAAGAAATCGCTGGAGAAGCAGGTTTGGCTATCGATAAAGAGGGGTTTGATACCGCTATGGCTGAGCAACGCAATCGCGCTCGTCAAGCCCGTGTCGATCAAGATGCCAAGGTTGCTACACCGGATATTACCTTCTTGGCTGAGGAAAACTTGGTGGAAGATTTGGCTACCCATGAATCCAAGGTCATGATGCTTGGTGAAGGAGCAACCCGTCTCGACTCCGCATCTGATGGGCAAGAAGTAACCATCATTTTGCAGTCTACCCCATTCCATGCAGAAGGGGGCGGACAAGTTGGTGATACAGGCTTCTTGGTAGGGCCTGTTGGTAAGATTGAAGTTCACAATACAAAACGTTTGCCTGAAGGTACCGTCTACCATATTGGGACCGTTGTGGAAGGGACGGTTTATGTAGGTGATATAGTAACCACTGATGTGGATCGCGTTCGCACCATGGACATCGCCCGTAACCATACGGCTACTCACTTACTCCATGCAGCCCTCAAATCTGTATTGGGCCAACATGTTAACCAAGCTGGCTCCTTGGTAACACCAGATTATCTCCGCTTTGACTTCACCCATTTCTCTCCTGTATCTCAAGAAGAGTTAGCCAAGGTAGAAGGCTTGGTGAACCAAGAAATCTTGAAAGCCACCCCTGTGACTATTGAAGAAATGTCTATGGATGCTGCTAAAGAAAAAGGGGCTATGGCCCTCTTTGGTGATAAGTACGGCGATGTAGTTCGTGTTGTATCTGTCCCTGGCTTCTCTATCGAGCTCTGTGGCGGTTCTCATGTAGAAAATACGGGCTTTATTGGGTCCTTCCGCATCGTAGGGGAACAAGGGACTGGCTCTGGTGTTCGTCGGATCGAAGCCTTTACAGGTAGAGCAGCTTTGGCTGCGGCCCTTGCTGATCGCGCTTTGGTACAGGATGTAGCGGATACTTTGAAGACCAAGGATGACCAAGTGGTTAGTCGCCTCCATGCGGTTCTTGCAGATGCTAAGGCTGTAGAAAAAGAATTGGCAGAAGCTAAGAAGCAATTAGCCTCTGCTGATATGAGCGACCTTATGGCGGCTAAACAAATCATCAATGGCGTTGCTGTAGTAGCTTCTGTAGTGGCAGCACAAAATGCGGATGAATTGCGTGACCATGCGGATATGGTTTTGGATAACTTGAAATCTGGTGTAGCTGTATTGGCCTTGGTTCATGATGGTAAGGTAAACTTTGTAGTCAAAGCATCTAAGGATGTCTTGGCCAAGGGGATTCATGCAGGTCAGATTGTTAAAGCAGCAGCACAAGCAGCTGGTGGTAATGGTGGTGGCCGACCAGACATGGCTATGGCCGGCGGTAAGGATGCTAATGCGGTAGATGCTGCCTTGAAGGCCGCGATTGCTGCTATCTCTACCATGACTGCATAGTCTTTTAAGATGAGGGGCCATAGTTAGGCCCCTGCTGATAATACAGCAGAGGAGGATACAATGAGTATTTCCGATGAAACAATGATGTTTAAAAAAGTGGATGATACCCCTATGACAGCGGAGGAGATTCTTACGGATGTCTATAAATCCCTGTCTGAAAAGGGCTACAATTCCATTAATCAAATTGTAGGTTACTTGATTTCTGGTGATCCGACGTATATCACAAGTTATAACAATGCTCGCACCAACATGCGCCGCGTGGAACGGGATGAGCTTATTGAAGAACTTGTCAAAGAGTATGTGAAAGCGAAAGGCCTATAATGCGTATTTTATCTCTCGATGTGGGCAGCCGGACCATAGGTGTTGCTTGTAGTGATGCTTTGCTTATGACGGCGCAAGGTTTGGAAACCATCCGCCGTACCTCCCTAGAAAAGGATTTTGGTCGTATTCAAGAATTGGTCGACCAATATGAGGTTCATGAGATTGTGGTGGGGATGCCGAAAAATATGAATGGCACCAAGGGTGATAGGGCCCAGAAGACAGAGGAATTTGTGGATAAGATGAAGGAAGTCATCAAGACCCCTGTGACCTTTTGGGATGAACGCCTATCTACAGTCATGGCAGAAAAATCCCTCATCGCTGCTGATGTGAGTCGAAAAAAGCGCAAATCTGTCATCGATAAGATGGCTGCTGTCGTAATTTTGCAGGGGTATTTAGACCGAATTGCACACAAGTAGGTTGCCTGTGGTATACTAGGCATATATAAAACACTAAGTATCCCCAGTGAAGGAGACAATTATGGTTGATCAAAATTACGAAGGCGATTTAAACTATACGACTATTGAAGGCCCTGATGGGGTAGAGCGGACTTACGTAGAAGACGTAATTTTAGAGCACGATGGTAAAGAATTCGCCGTATTGATCGAAGTTCTTGATGATGATAATAAGGATCAAGAACCGATTGCTATGGTGGCCCGTATTGAAGAAGAAGGGGACGATGTATTTTACGAATCCCCAACAGATGAAGAAACACAAGCCATTATTGACTTGTATGAGCAATTGATTGCGCAAGAAGAAGCATCTGATCAAGAATAAAATTATTTATTCTCTATAAACTGCACCTCTCATTTTAGATAGATGAGGGGGCAGTTTTTTATTTCGATAAGTTTAAATATGGTATAATGGGAAGAACGTGTAAGTGTTGTATTTGTATAGCAAAAAGGTAAGACTGCATGAAACGATTCTTGAAATGTCTACTAGCACTCATGGTGCTGACTCTAGTTGTTCTTGGGGGGCTAGTGGCTTGGTTCTACTATGTGCCTAACCGATTTGATGATACCAATGAGATAGCAGTTGTGGAAATTAGCAAGGAAGCGACGGGTGTCGATATTGCTCAAAAATTAGAAGATGAAGGGTTGGTCCGTTCGGGCTATGCCTTCCGCCTTGCCTTACGCCTAACTGGGGAAGGGCACAAGCTTCAATCTGGCCACTATGAAATTCCGAAGAAAATCTCTGTCCATGATTTAATTCTCCTCCTTCAAGAAGGGAAGAGTAAAGAAATCTCCATTACCATTCCTGAAGGCTATACCATTGGTGATATTGCTAAGCTCTTGGAAGAAAAGCATGTATGTACGGCTCAAGATTTCTTAGATCGGGCTAAGGTTCTCAGACCTTATCCCTATATGCATGGCACCCAAGAAACCACTTATGGTGTAGAGGGCTTCCTCTTCCCATCTACTTACAATATCCCTGTGGGAGCTACAGCGGACGATGTCATTAAGATGATGGCTGACGAATTCAACCGTCAATTGACGCCAGACCTTCGCAAGGCCGCGCAGGCTCAAGGGTTAGATATTTATCAATGGGTAACCCTAGCCTCCTTGGTAGAGAGAGAAGCCCTCTTTGACCAAGACAGGGCCCCTATTGCAGCTGTCTTTAAACGGCGCTTACAGGAAGGTATGCCCCTTCAATCGGATGCCACTATTTCTTATGTCTTGGGCTATTCTAAGGTGCATGTAACTTTGGAAGATACTAAATTGCAAAGTCCTTACAACACCTATATCAATCCTGGGTTGCCACCAGGCCCAATCTGTAATCCGGGGGTCAAGTCCTTGGAGGCTGTAGCTCATGCGGGGACCACGGATTATCGCTTCTTTGTTGCGGATAAGGAAGGGCATAACCACTTCTCCAAAACCTATGAAGAACATTTGAAGGTAGTAGAAAGTATTTATGGAACTGAATGATATTCTAAACGAACAACGCTTATATGCCCTTATGAACCGGGTGCCTATTTTGCGGGAGTCAGAAGTAGCACTCTTTGATGAATTGATTGACCTGTACCGGCCTATGTCAGTCCTAGAGGTCGGAACGGCTATCGGTTACTCTACCTTACTCTTGGCTCGTAATCTTGGACAGGGGGGGAAGATTACCTCCATTGAGCTAGATGAAGAACGATATAAGGTGGCGCAACACTTTGTTGACCAATCCGACTATGCATCGGATATTACCCTCCTCTTAGGCGATGCATCGGATATTATTCCTACCTTAGAAGGTCCCTTTGACATGGTCTTTTTAGATGGCCCTAAGGGCCAATACCTCCATCAGCTTAAAGCTCTTATGCCAAGGCTCACAGACAATGCAGTGATTCTGGCGGATAATGTCTTATTCCGGGGCTATGTACGCGGAGAGAAGGAGGCGCCACGGCGCTATAAAACCATTACTAAACGATTGCAAGATTACTTAAAATTTGTGGAAAATAAGGAGGCCTTTAATACCACTATCTACCCTATGGGGGATGGCATGAGTGTCTCCATTTGGAAAGGACTGTCTAATGGCTAAGAATTATGTTGAATTACTCTGCCCAGCAGGCAATATGGATAAGCTTAAAATGGCTATCCGCTATGGGGCGGATGCAGTATACTGCGGTGGTCGCCGCTTTAATCTAAGAGCGGGAAACTCTAACTTTTCTGATGAGCAGCTGAAAGAGGCGGTTGAGTATGTGCATGCTCACGGGAAAAAGCTTCATGTAACCTGCAATATTTTGCCTCATAATGATGACTTGGAAGGGTTAGAAGACTACCTAACCTTCCTCAATGATATTGGTGTTGATGCCCTTATTGTTGCGGATATGGGCATCTTCCAAATGGCTAAGAAATACGCTCCTGACGTGGAACTTCACGTGTCTACGCAAGCTTCTACCACTAACTGGTTGACTGTTCAATCCTGGAAAGATTTGGGCGCTGATCGGATTGTAGCAGCTCGAGAGGTATCTATTAAAGACCTTAAAGTCATGAAGGATAAGGTAGATATCGAAGTAGAAGCCTTTGTTCATGGGTCTATGTGTATTTCTTATTCCGGTCGTTGCCTCTTGTCTAACTATATGACCAACCGGGATGCTAACCGGGGGCAATGTGCACAAGCCTGTCGGTGGAAGTATAAGTTGGTGGAAGAAAATCGTCCAGGGGAAGAGTACCCTATCGAAGAAGATGAACACGGCACGTATATCTTTAATTCTAAAGATCTTTGCCTCTTGGCCCATATTCCTGAGCTCATTGAAGCCGGTGTGGACTCCTTCAAGATTGAAGGTCGCATGAAGTCTGTTCACTACGTGGCAACGGTGACCAAGGTTTACCGGGAAGCTATTGATAGTTACTTTGCTGACCCAGCCAACTATAAGGTAAAGCCAGAATGGATGGAAGAGTTGGAAAAGATTTCTCACCGTCCTTATACGGAAGGATTTTCCGTAGAAAAGCCGGATGAAAGCGCTCAAAATTATGGCCAATCCACTAATACCAACACCCATGATTTCATTGGCCTCGTGGAAGGCTACAATGAAGAGGGGGGCTATGTAGAGTTAGAACAGCGCAATAACTTTAAGGTGGGGGACCAGGTTGAATTCATGCAACCTCATGGTCCTTTGGTAAAAACCACCATTGAAAAAATTGCTGATGGGGAAGGTCATCCAATTGAGGTAGCCCCTCATGCGCAAATGAAGGTTCGCCTCTATATGGACCAAGCATTGGAGAAATATTCCATGATGCGTAAAGAAACAACAAAGAAGAAATAAGATGGATACATTAGTTGAAGAATTAATCCAAGATAAGCCTCATCTTATGGCCCAGGGGCAGGATTGCATGGGTGTTGGTGAGGACGCCTACCTCCACTTTTACATAGATCCTAAGGATGTTAATTTTATCAATCGTATCTTGGAGGGCTATGAATATGTAGGGGTCATGACTTCTGTAGATAACCGAGGTCACCAAATGATTCGCTGTACGCCGGATACGCGAGATTTGGCCATAGATATACTTAGGTCTCTGGGGGATACAGTGATAGCTATAGACAATTAGAGAATAGCTTGCTAGGATAGGCCTTACGTATCTTTAGATTTAAAATTCAAGCAAAGATTTGATTCCTAGCTGTTGACCGCCTTTTTTACCTATGGTACTATAATCGAGTAAAAGGTAGTGCGAAGGACACGATGCCTGAATCCCTGCATAAGAGAGAGCGACCGATGGTGGAATGGTCGTATGTAAATTCTCGTCATTACTCCCTTCAAACCGATACGGGGAATCCCTTTGGGGTAGTAACTGTATCCGCTAGGCAGCGTTAGATGCCGTGAGGTGGGTCGCTACAGGCGATCAACTAGGGTGGAACCGCGAATACAACTTCGTCCCTTGTGTGAGGGACGGAGTTTTTTTGTTTCTCGCATCTATGAGAAGATATGAATTAAGTAATTCTGTGGCATGCCGTGTCCTGACGTGCATGACACCCCTAAAAGGAGATTTATTATGGCAGATGTAAACATCATTCTTCCTGATGGTTCTAAAAAAGCCTATGCAGCAGGGACTACTTTGGCCCAAGCTGTAAAAGAACTATCTAATTCCTTGGCTAAAAAAGTATTGGCAGCAGATGTAGATGGTCAATTGACTGATCTTCGTGAAGAAGTGAAAGATGGGTCCCATGTATCCTTCTTGACCTTTGAAGACAAGGGTGGCCAACATACCCTCCGCCATACAGCCTCTCATATTTTGGCACAAGCAGTAAAGCGCCTCTGGCCAGAAGCTAAATTAGCAATTGGTCCAGCTATCGATAAGGGCTTCTACTATGATATCGATATGGAGCACGTGCTTACACCAGAAGACTTGGGTAAATTAGAAACGGAAATGGCTCGTATCGTAAAAGAAAACTTGCCAATTGAAAAAGAAATCATGTCTCGCCAAGAAGCCCTTAAATTCTTTGAAGAAAAAGGGGAAGACTACAAGGTAGAGTTGATTGCAGACCTTCCAGAAGATGCGGTTATTTCTTGCTACAAACAAGGTGATTTTACCGATCTTTGTGCGGGTCCTCACGTAGCATCCACTGGTAAGGTAAAAGCTTTCAAATTACAATCCATCGCAGGTGCCTACTGGCGTGGCGATGAAAAAAATAAGATGCTCCAACGGATTTATGGTACCGCTTTTGAAAAGAAAGACGAATTAGATGCTTATCTGCATATGTTAGAAGAAGCTGCTAAACGGGACCATCGTAAATTGGGTAAAGAATTAGGCCTCTTTGTCCTTAAAGAAGAAGGCCCTGGCTTCCCATTCTTCTTGCCAAAAGGGATGGCTGTGCGCAATGCCTTGGAAAACTTCTGGCGCGAAGTACATCATGATTTTGATTATGATGAAATTCGCACACCAATTATCCTCAACAAACAATTGTGGGAAACTTCCGGTCACTGGGATCACTACCGTGAAAATATGTACACTACAATCATTGATGATGAGGAATATGCAATTAAGCCTATGAACTGCCCAGGCGGCATCTTGGTTTACCAAAACGAAATGCATTCCTACCGTGATTTCCCACTTCGTTATGCAGAATTAGGCTTGGTTCACCGTCATGAATTGTCTGGTGCCCTCCATGGCCTCTTCCGCGTTCGTGCTTTCACGCAAGATGATGCCCATGTATTCATGTTGCCAGAACAAATGCAAGATGAACTTTTGAAGGTTATCGAACTCTTCGATCGTATTTATAGCCAATTCGGCCTCAAATATCATGTAGAATTGTCTACAAAACCTGATAACGCAATGGGGGATGACGCTATTTGGGAACAAGCAACGGATGCTTTGCGTAAGGCTATCGAAGCTAAGGGAATTCCTTATGTGATTAATGAAGGAGACGGTGCATTCTACGGCCCTAAATTGGACTACCATATCGAAGACTCCATTGGCCGTACATGGCAATGTGGTACAATCCAATTGGATATGAACTTGCCTGAACGTTTCCAAATTGAATATGTTGGTGAAGATGGGCAAAAACACCGTCCTATTATGATCCACCGTGCTTGTTTCGGGTCCATGGAACGCTTCTTGGGGATCCTAACTGAACACTACGCTGGTGCCTTCCCAACATGGATGGCCCCTGTACAAGTGAAAATCTTGCCTATTTCCGATAAACATATAGCCTATGCTAAGGAATTGGCTAAGAAGATGCACAAGGACTACGTGCGGGTAGAAGTAGATGAACGTAATGAAAAAATCGGCTACAAGATTCGCCAAGCACAAGTGGCAAAGGTTCCTTACATGCTTGTTGTAGGTGACAAGGAAATGGAAGAAGGTACTGTTAACGTACGTAAACACGGCGGTGACGAATTGGGTACTGTACCATTTGAAGAATTCTTCACTACTGTGAAAGAAGAAATTAAAGAACGCAAATAAGGGCGATAAGACCTTTATGAGTTGATGAAATAGCCTCCGTCAAAAGATGGAGGCTATTTTGTATGTAAATGCCAAGGCAATGTATGGGCTTATCCTAGTATAAAGTGGTATAATTACACGAATGTTTTTATGGGCTCGCTCCTCTTGATGGAGTTAGAACTTTAATTGCTACCTGTGAGTAGCGAAAGGAAGTATGTATGGGTAAAGTAAATTCCTATGGGTGGAAGGCTGTTATCGGGTCTTCCATTGGTTATGCTATGGATGGTTTTGATCTTCTGATTCTAGGTTTTATGCTGTCCTTGATTTCAGGGGATTTAGGTTTGACTACAGGCCAAGCTGGCTCTTTGGTGACCTGGACCCTAGTGGGGGCTGTCATAGGGGGGCTAGTCTTTGGTAGTCTATCTGACAAGTTTGGTCGCGTTCGCGTCCTTACCTGGACCATTGTTCTCTTTGCAGTCTTTACGGGTCTTTGTGCCTTTGCTCAAGGCTATTGGGACCTCCTAATCTTCCGGACGATCGCCGGGATTGGCCTAGGTGGTGAGTTTGGTATTGGTATGGCCCTAGCTGCAGAGGCTTGGCCAGCACAGCACCGGGCTAAGGCGACTTCATATGTAGCCATTGGTTGGCAAATCGGCGTATTGGCGGCGGCTATATTAACACCACTCCTTCTCCCACATATTGGTTGGCGGGGTATGTTTATGGTCGGTGTGATCCCAGCCCTAGTCGCTTGGATCTTCCGGTCTCGTCTTCATGAGCCAGAAATTTTTGTACAAGCACAAGAAAATCAAGAGGACTCTTATAAGAATTCCTTTAAGCTTTTGGTCAAGGACCTTAAGACGACTAAGACATCTATTGGTGTAACAATTTTAACGTCCGTACAAAACTTTGGCTATTATGGAATTATGATTTGGCTTCCTAATTTCTTGTCCAAGCAATTAGGCTTTTCTCTTACCAAGTCCGGCTTGTGGACGGCTATTACTGTCTGCGGCATGTTGGTGGGGATTTGGGTCTTCGGTCGCTTGGCCGATAGGATTGGCCGGAAACCAACCTTTATCCTTTTCCAAGTGGGGTCGGTTATCTCTATCTTGGTGTATTCCCAATTATCTGATCCTACCATTATGCTCTTTGCTGGTGCAGTTTTAGGAGCTTCTGTAAATGGTATGATGGGCGGTTATGGGGCTCTTATGGCAGAAGCCTATCCGACTGTAGCTCGCGCGACAGCGCAAAATGTCCTCTTTAATATTGGTCGTGCCGTTGGTGGCTTTAGTCCTTTGGTGGTAGGCATGATTATTTCTGCCTATTCCTATCAAGTGGCCATCGCTTTTTTAGCTATCATCTACGTGGTAGATTTATTGGCTACTATTTTCCTTATCCCAGAATTGAAGGGAAAAGAATTGGAATAAGCTCCCTACTTTAGTGGGATAATTAATATGTTAGATATATAAAGGATTCGAAGCCTATATGAAAATTATCCTATCTCCCTCTAAAGGGAAACATAGATTGACTCTAGAAGGTGGAGATAAACTTCTCTTCCCTGAGGAAACAGATCAGGTAGTAGATCTGATTAGAGGCCTGTCCAAGGAAGACCTGGGCTACAAGCTTAAGATCAAAGGCCAGCTGTTAGAAGACCTGTATCATTTTTACCGGGACTACCAAGGTCAGGTCACTAGTCCCGCCTATAAGGTCTATGATGGAGTCGCTTTTAAGGGACTTGATGCGGCTAGTTTCAGTCAAGAAGACCTAGTTTATGCTAAGGACCACCTCTTAATCATGTCCGCCTTGTACGGCTTGGTGACACCTATGACGGCGATTAAGTCGTATCGTTTGGACATGAATAATGCACTGGCTAAAGGTCATAGCTTGTATAAACTATGGGATCAGCCTATTAATAGCTACTTAGAAGGGGAGGAACTTATTTTCAATTTGGCCTCCAAGGAATATTATAAAATTCTCAAGAACCAAAGATTAGTAGATTTCGAATTCCTGGATTATGTAAAAGGGCAGTGGAAGGCTACATCTCATCATTCTAAATATATGCGAGGGGCTATGGCGCGCTACATTATCCAACATAGGGTAGAGCATCCTGATGCTCTACGGAGTATCAGCCTAGAAGGTTACACCTATAGTCCAGAAGAGTCAGAGGCCAATCGACTTGTCTATAAGAAGGACCTGTAGAAGAGAGAATTTCTATTCATATTGAGTCCAATGCTTCCTTGACTTAGATAGGTTTATGAAAGCCCTGTAGTCCAATATGAAATAGGCCTTCTTTGAAATATCCTATTTCTAGGGGATGAAGGCAACTTTCAGTAAATTATACCTACATTTCATTCATGTATAACGAATGTATAACGAAATAGGAAGGTTTCTTAGGATTTAGTAAATTCTCATTTACAATCCTTGATTGATAGAACGGATTCCTCTACAATGACCACACATCGCAAATGCGGTGGTCAAACTAAATCGTAGTTAACGATTAGGAGGAATTTATTATGAATAAGAAATTACTTGCTTTAGTAACCGTAGCAGCAATGGGTATTGCAGTAGCTGGTGCTACACTACAAACAACCTTTGAAAAAGGCCAAGCTCAAGTGAATGCTGGTTATTCCAACATCCAAGGTGAATATGGTAACTATGACACAAAACACAAAGGCAATATCGACGCTGGTATGACTTATGCTGTTAATGATAAAACAGCTATCCAATACAACTACCAAGGTTTGAACACTAAAATTGCCAATGGTTTCCACACAGACAACCGTATGCATGAATTGAATGCTGTTCGTTCTTTGAATAACAACTTCGCTGTTTACGGTGGTTATGCAAACATCGGTGGCGATAACTTCAATAAGAATAAAGATATCGCACAAGTGGGTGTCATCGCTAAGAAACAATTGGGTAACTCCCCAGTAGAAGCCTATGCAAAAGGTGCTGTAGGTACTAATGATACATCCCTTTGGGAAGCAGGCCTCGGCTACAAAGCTACACAAGACCTCGATATCAGCGCTGGTTACAAACAACTTAACACAGCTAATGGTAACAACTCCTCTAATACCTTTAAAGGTTTCACAGCAGGTGCTTCTTACCGTTTCAAATAATAGGTTATGCTAGTTGACCCTAATGTAGGGCGATAGCTAGTTTATCTATTGCTAAAAAAAAAGACCACCCTTATACAAGGGTGGTCTTTTTGGTACTTATAGATAGACTCGGTAGACTTTGGGACCTATACTTAAGGTATAGGTAGATTAGATATATACATGATGTATTGGAGGTTATTATGCTAGGAAATTTTACTTATGACATTCCTACCCGCATCCATTTTGGTAAAGATGCGCTAGATCAATTGGGTCCTGAATTAGCTAAGGTGGGCCCTACTGTTATGTTGACCTATGGTCGGTCTTCCATTAAAAAAAATGGCATCTATGACAAGGTTATGGCTATCCTTAAGGAAGCAGGCAAGATTGTAGTTGAGTATTCTGGTATTAAGTCTAATCCTACCCTGGATCAAATGTTGGAAGGGGCTCGTCTAGTGCGTGACCATAAGATAGACTTCATTCTAGCTGTAGGTGGTGGGTCTGTTATCGATTGTGCTAAAGGCATTTCCGTAGCAGCTTATGCAGAAGGGGATTCTTGGGAAAAGTACTATGTAAACTGGGAACCGGTTACCCATAAGGTCGTTCCTATTGGAACTGTTTTGACCATGGTAGGGACTGGATCAGAAATGAATAGCGGTTCTGTTATCACAAATGAAGCAAAAAAACTTAAGAATGGCCGTAATTTTGAATCCAATATGTTCCCTCAATTTTCTATATTGAACCCTGAATTTACCTATAGCGTTCCTGAATACCAAATGCTATCCGGTATTTTTGATGCAATGTCCCACTTGATGGAACAATACTTTGCCGGCACTGATGATAATGTGACGGACTATCTTATTGAAGGCTTGCTACGGTCTCTTATCCATGCAGGGCGCCAGGCTAAGGCTGATCCTCGTAATTACGAAGCACGGTCTAATATTATGTGGGCTGCGTCTTTAGCCCTTAACACCATGTTGGCGTTAGGCAAACAGGGAGGGGACTGGGAAGTACATATGATTGAACATCAAATAGGTGCTTATACTGATTGTGCTCATGGTATGGGTTTGTCTGCTATATCCGTCCCATATTATAAAATGGTCTATAAAAATAACCCAGCCAAGTTTGCCCGCTTTGCCAATGTTGTGTGGGGGATTAATACAGATGGCATGACAGAAGACCAAGCTGCTTTGGCTGGTATTGATGCCCTTGGTTCCTATATCAAAGAAATGGGGATGGCTAGTAATTTGCGGGAGCTCAATACCCAGGAAGAAATGCTTCCAGCAATTGCCGAATCGACCATCCTTCTAACGGGTGGCTATAAGACATTGACTAAGGAAGATGTTATGACCATTTTGAAGGAAGCCTTTTAAGAGATAGAGACTCCCAGACAAAACTATCTATAGATATAAAGAGACCCTAGCCTACTAGCAAGGTTTCTTTAGCTTGTGTATAATAAAAGTATATGTAGATATTCTATAAGGAGTTTGTATGACTTTTCTATCCTCTAAGGGCGCGGGCTTAGCCCTTTGCTTTATCTTGGCCTTACCTTGTTATTTCTTGGGTAAGTTGGTCCCAATGGTAGGGGGGCCAATATTTGCAATTATTTTGGGCATTATCTTAGGTATTTTTTATACAAATCGATCTTACACGGAGGAGGGTATTGGCTTTACGGCTAAGAAGGTACTCCAATATGCGGTTATCTTCTTGGGTTTTGGTCTCAACATTGGAGAGGTCATCCATGTTGGCCTATACTCCCTGCCAGTTATTATCTCGACCATAGCAACATCTTTAATCGTAGCCTATCTGGCTTATAAGATACTCAAAGTAGAAGCTAAGTCAGCAGTCCTGGTTGGGGTAGGGTCATCTATTTGTGGTGGCTCTGCCATTGCTGCCACAGCTCCTGTTATCAAGGCCGATGGTAGTCAAATTGCTCAAGCTATATCTGTGGTCTTTTTCTTTAATGTCATAGCCGCTTTTGTCTTCCCTAACCTAGGTGATTTGTTAGGCCTTTCCAACACGGGGTTTGGACTCTTTGCGGGGACTGCCGTTAATGATACTTCTTCTGTAACAGCTACAGCAGCCATTTGGGATGAAATGCATCCTGGTGCTCACGCCTTGGAGTATGCAACCATAGTTAAGCTGACACGGACCTGTGCTATCATCCCTATTACACTGGCCTTAGGCGTCTATGAGACAATGAAGACCAAGCGGTCTCAAGAGGACTATAGGCAGGGTGGAAGTATAGCTAGTATATTACCTCGTTTTATCATTTATTTTATCCTGGCCTCTTTAATCACGACCTTAGCAACTTTTTTAGGGATAAGTAAAGACTTCTTTGATCCCTTTAAAGAAATAGCTAAGTTTATGATTATCATGGCCATGATGGCCATAGGTCTTACTACAAATGTAGTTACCCTGGTCAAATCTGGTGGTCCTGTACTAGCCTTAGGCGGTCTCTGTTGGGTGGCCATATCACTAGTTAGTCTTTGGGTGCAGGGCCTTATTGGTCAGTGGTAAGATATAGGGTATAATAAAGGAAAGCTCCTATGAGCCTTTATGCGATAAGTTGAGCATAGTTATGCTTATGTATGATAAAGGAGACCTAGTATGGCAAAAGATTGTTCCTTCGACGTTGTATCTGAAGTAGATATGCAAGAAGTTGATAATGCAGTAAATCAAGCGATTAAAGAAATCGGTACACGGTATGACTTCCGCGGATCTAAATCTGAAATTTCCTTGGAAGGCGATACGATTAAACTTATCGGTGACGATGAATATAAATTGGGTGCTGTTGTAGATGTCCTTAAAGGCAAGATGGTAAAGCGAAATGTATCCATTAAGAACCTTGAATTCGGCAAGGTTGAGGCAGCATCTGGCGCTACGGTTCGCCAATT
>URPV01000023.1 GCA_900549805.1 uncultured Veillonella sp. | reverse complement strand
GATGCGCATCATTTCATCTTCTTCTACCATACGTTTTGTAGTCATTGGAATGCGATTGCTGGTTTCAACTAGGGTTTCCAAATCTTCTAACAATTGTTCTGTGTTCATTGTGAGATCTCCTTACTTTACATTAGCTTGACTGCCAAATTTAGCAATCACCTTATCTTTTACATAATCTGGTACAAGACCATCCATCTTTCCACCGAATCTTGCCAACTCCCGAATACCCGTGGAGGATACAAACATATACTCATGGGAGGTCATGATAAAGACCGTTTCAATGTCTGGATCCAGGTACTTAGCATAAGCAGCTCGCTGGAATTCATATTCAAAGTCCCCTACGGCGCGAAGACCGCGGAAGACGATTTGACCGTTTTCTTCTTTCACAAAGGTATTGAGAAGGCCTGGGCAAAATTTAACTTCTACATTGTCTAAATGAGCCAAAGCATGTTCCAACATGTCAATGCGCTCCTCTTTTGTAAAGGTTCCCCCACTCTTACCTTGGTTAACGGAGACTGCAACAATGAGCTTATCGACTAACTTAGCAGATCGCTCAATGATATCAATATGTCCATTTGTTACAGGATCAAAACTTCCTGGACAAACGCCAATGCGCATGGAGGCACTTCCTTTCTCAGGCAATTTGTTGACAATATGTCACCATAGTATAGCCAAATTTTTGCTCTTTAATGACTTCCCACCCATCTGGCAAATGAATGGCCTCATCCTTGTGATGTTCCAATAGCAGGAAGCCATCTTTAGCCAATAGATCATGGTCTACAACCAACTGAATGGTTGCTTCAATATATCCCTTTTGGTAAGGAGGATCGGAAAAAATCAAATCAAAGCGTTGCCCCTTGAGTCGCGGACCTAGGTTAGCTAACTTACAGGGCAAAACCTGCAAGCGGTCATCCACCTTACAGTGAATAGCATTAGCTCGAATACACTTTTCCGTACGCACATCCACGCATAGAGCCTCTGCCGCCCCCCGACTAAGGGCTTCAATAGCAACAGCCCCCGTTCCAGAAAAGAGATCTAAAACCCGCTTTCCGTAGAGACCACGATGAGCCAGCACATTAAAAACGCTCTCCCTCACCCGGTCCAAGGTAGGCCTGGTATCCAATCCCTTAGGGGCTTGGATGGTATGGCCTTTAGCAGACCCAGCAATAATACGCATGGATAAACTCCTTGTAAAGAATACTTTTTAATTATAAGGTATTGGACGCAGATTTTCAAAATATTTCTAGACTACCAGATGAAAGCGTTCAGACTGAGGATAAATCTAGAGAATCTCTTAACTTATAGGTCCCATGCTGCGTATAATGGACAAATACCCACTATATATACTAAGTATAACCCTTTTAGCTAATAAAACATATACATAGTAAGGATTATCAAAATCTAGGAGACAGAAAGTTTGACAGATAGACTACATCTATTGATAAGTGGCTCTTAATGGGACTCAACCTTAATCTCCCGAGTCATCAATTCCTCTAGCCCTTCTCTAGGGGTTAACCCCTCATAGAGGACCTGATAAAGAGCCCTTGTAATAGGCATATCTATCCCCTTTTGACTGGCTATTGTATGAACAATAGAAACAGCATTAAACCCTTCTACAACCATATTGGTTCCAGCGAGAATGTCAGCCATAGTCTGTCCTTCAGCCAAAGCTTGACCTGCATTACGATTACGAGAGTGGCGACTATTACAGGTGGCAATGAGGTCACCCATACCCGCAAGTCCCGCATAGGTCTCCCTCTTAGCCCCTTGGGCTAGGCCAAAACGAGTCATCTCATGGAGGCCCCGCGTCAAGAGTGTGGCCTTTGCATTATCACCTAAAGACAGACCATCAAGAATGCCTCCTGCCAAGGCGATAATGTTCTTAGTGGCCGCTGCTAGCTCAACACCCTTAACATCATCAGAGGCGTACAGGCGAAAACTTGGACTGGCTAGGGTATGGCAGACTACTTGAGCTATATCGACAGAGTCTGCAGCTACCACTGAAGCAGCTGGCAAGTTACGAGAAATTTCCTCCGCATGGTTAGGCCCAGATAAAGCCGCCACATAAATGCTTAAACCGATTGTTTCTTCCCTTACCACATCGGTAAGGAGCTTGGCAGAAGATTTCTCTATACCCTTAGAGCACAGGACTAAAATAGTCCCCTCTTCTAGATAAGGCCGGATACTTTGAACCGTTTGTCTTACATAGGTAGATGGTGTCACCAAGAGAAGGAGTTTAGCCTCTTCTAGGGCAAGCCCTAAATTAGATACTATACGCAGGTCTTCTGGCAAGCTTACACCTGGCAAATAGTCCTTATTTTCTCGGTTTTCTACCATAGCATGAGCGGCTTCAGGACGTCGGCAATAGAGAGTGGTATCATTTCCACCAGCTAGAGCTTTCAAAGCTAAGGCTGTTCCCCAAGAACCAGATCCAATAACTGTTACTTTCATGACTTATTATCCTTTACCCGCTCTACCTTAAGTTCTTTGCCGGACAGAAGCCGTATAATGTTATCTCGGTGACGGAGAATGACAAAGAGAGCTGCTAAAGCCCCAAATCCTACATACCACCAGGATTGACCGGTCAAAAACATAAGGAGAGGAACCGCTGCTGCTGCAATAATAGAGCCTAAGGATACTAGCTTAGTTGGGTAAACAATGATTCCCCAGATGGCAAAACAAATAATCGCTACTAGCGGCGATAGGGCGATAAGAACACCTAGTCCCGTAGCTACACCGCGACCACCTTTAAAACCTAAAAAGATCGACCAGTTATGACCTACCATAGCCAAGATACCACCTAAAATAGCAAAGGCAGGACCATAGGAAGCCAATAAGAAGACCCCAATCGCCCCTTTAAGAGCGTCACAGATAAATACAGGAAGAGCCGCTTTAAGACCTAGAACACGGTAGGTATTGGTGGCGCCAATATTCTTAGATCCAAATTGGCGAACATCTGTCCCAAATAGTCCCTTTCCTATAATCAAACCGGAGGGAATAGAGCCTATAAGATAGGCCAAGATTACATATACAATCATCATAGTATCCATTAATCTTCATCGTCCCTTTTCTTACCACGAAGGATCAAGCGAATTGGTGTCCCTTCAAAACCGAAGGATTCCCGCAAGCGGTTTTCTAAGAACCGCATATAGGAGAAGTGAATCAATTCCGGTTCATTAACAAAGAGAATAAAGGTTGGTGGCTTAACTGAAGCTTGGGTCATGTAGTAAATTTTAGGCGTTCGACCTGCTCGGCTTGGCACAGGGTTAACCATTTGCGCATCGGACAAGAGTTGGTTGAGAGTCCCTGTGGATACGCGGCGGTATTGTTGTTCGGAAACAAACTTGAGTACATCTGCTAATCGATGAATCCGTTGTTTTGTCAAAGCAGATACAAAGAGAACTGGTGCGTATTGGAGGAAACCCAATTCATCATAAATGTCCTCTGTATAGCGTACGGTAGTCTTATCATCCTTTTCTACTAAGTCCCACTTGTTAACTACGATGACCATGCCCTTACCAGATTCATGAGCATACCCGGCAATTTTCTTGTCTTGTTCCGTCACACCGTCTGGACCATCCAAAACGAGGACAACGATATCAGCCCTGTCTACAGACCGTAGGGAGCGAACGATGGAGTAGCGTTCTACGGCTTCTTCGATTTTAGCCTTACGGCGCATACCCGCTGTATCGATGAGGACAAACTTTTGTCCTTCATGAGTCCAATGAGTATCAATGGAATCCCGAGTGGTACCCGCTACATCAGATACGATAACCCGGTCTTGGCCCAAGAGTGCATTAGTCAAGGAAGACTTGCCCACATTAGGACGACCGATCAAGGCTACGTGAATAGTATCCTCTTCATCAGCTTGAGTTCCTACAGGCGGGAAGTTCTTCACTACATCATCCAAAAGGTCTCCCAAGTTCATAAGGTTCTTAGCGGAAATCCCAATAGGATCCCCTATGCCTAAGTTGTAAAACTCCCAAATGTTAGCTTCTTGGTTGATAGAGTCAATCTTATTGACAACCAAAATGACAGGTTTACCAGATGTGCGAAGGATATTAGCAACCTCTTCATCAGCTGGGACAATACCTTGCTTGCCATCTACTACAAAGAGAATTACATCCGCTTCTTCAATGGCCAATTGCGCTTGAAGACGCATCATCTTAGGGATGACATGACTTTGTTCGTTAACAAACTCAATCCCCCCTGTATCAATCATTGTAAACTCGCGATTGAGCCATTCTGCATCAAAATAGATACGGTCACGGGTTACGCCTGGAATATCCTCTACGATGGAAATCCGTTTATTTACAATAGCATTAAACAAGGTAGACTTGCCCACATTAGGACGGCCTACAACTGCTACTAATGGTTTTGCCATCTTTATCACCTCGTCAAATATGCATTAAATATCAATTTATTTTACCATATAGGCTTTTTTTCCACAAAAAAACTGGCCCAGTCGGTGGATTACACCGGCTGGACCAGTCCTCTGCACTAAGCTTTGACAGGCGCTATATTATTCAGCGTCTTCGGAAGTTTCTTTTGCTTCCATCAATTCAGTCAACGCCAAGCCCAATTTCTTTTCGTCTTTGTTGAAGGAAATTACTTTCACTTCTACATCTTGACCGCGAGTCAAGTAGTCTTCCACTTTCGCATTACGTTGTTTTGTAATTTGGGAAATGTGGAGCAAACCTTGGATAGCATCATTAACAGCTACGAATGCACCGTAAGCTACCAAACGAACTACTTTACCATTGATTACGTCGCCTACATGAATTGTTTCTTCAGCTTCGTCCCAAGGGGATTTAGTCAATGCTTTCAAGGATAAGGACAATTTGTTAGTTTCAGGATCGAAGGATTGAAGTTTAACTTCGATTTCTTGACCAACGGAGAGAACATCCTCAACTTTTTTGATTTTTTGCCAAGAAATATCGGAAATGTGAAGGAGACCTTCAATACCACCGATATCAACAAAGGCACCGTAAGGCATGATTTTGCGAACAATACCTTGGTAGTTTTCGCCAACTTTGATGTTTTTCAAAGCTTCAGCCAATTTAGCTTGGCGTTCAACTTCCAATACGGCACGACGGGAAAGAACCAAACGGTTTTTCTTTTCGTCGATTTCAAGGATCTTAACTTCGAATTCTTCGCCTACAAGATTATCAAGGGATTTTACGAAATGAACATCACCTTGGGACAATGGAATGAAGCCGCGCAAGGATTTAACAGTTACCACCAAACCAGCTGGGATAGCATCGATACCTTTACATACGATTGTTTGATCGTTGTCTTGTGCTTCATGAACATAAGTCCAGTCTTCGTCTTTAGCAAGGCGAGTGATGGAAAGGTATGTTGGGTTATCTTCTTTGATGTGGTTCATGATAACCGCTTTAATTTCTTGCCCTTCTTTGAGCACGTCTTTGGCAGAAGCAGGTGCTGGGTAAGAAATTTCGGATTTGTTCAAAACAGCTTCTGTTTTGGACCCGATGGAAACGTATGCGCGGTCGTCTTCTACGAGTACTACAGTACCAACTACCACGTTACCTTTCTTAAGTTCTTCTTGCTCAGATTGTAAAAATAATTCTTCGAATGTTTGCATTGTCTCAATGACCTCCTTAATAATCCAGTCAGGCGTTGATGCGCCGGCTGTGACACCTACTGTTTGAACCGTTGCAAACCAGCTCAATTGTAATTCAGCAGCTGTCTCGATGTGGTACGTTGTACAGCCAACTCCACGACACACTTCTGCCAAGCGATTCGTGTTGCCGGAATTTTTTCCACCTACCACGATCATAAGATCTACGTCTTTTGCCAAAGCTACAGCAGAGTTCTGCCGCTCTTGAGTAGCGGTGCAAATGGTTTCGTATACCTTAAGATCCTTAGATTTAGTCTCTAATATGTCTATTATACTTCTAAATTTAAATTGTGAAAAGGTGGTTTGTACAACAACCCCCATTTTTTCTACCACAGGTAAATTTTGGGCGCTTTCCTCATCTTCTAGTATTATACCATGATTACCTGCCCATAAGTTAATACTTTTTACTTCTGGATGGTTTTTTTCGCCTAAGATGATGAGGGTCCGCCCATCTTCAATGATGGACTTGGCATCTTGTTGAGCCTTTTTTACATGAGGACAAGTGGCATCGATAATCTCCAAGTCCTTAGCTTGAGCCTCTTGATAGACCTCTGGTCCCACCCCATGAGAGCGAATGATCATGGTTCCACTATCCACTTGGTCCACAGAATCCACGTGGCCCACACCCTTATCAACTAATTTTCCCACTACTTGGGGATTATGAATGATAGGCCCTAGGGTAACGGTCTTATGATGTTCTTTATCGGCAGCTTCTAAGGCCATGGACACAGCCCGCTTAACGCCAAAGCAAAAGCCACAATTATCTGCTAATTTAATATCCATCGATACCCTCGTATGCTCCTTTATTATAATCGTCAATCATGGTTTGGATAGCCGCCTTAATTTGATCATTTAAGGCCTTAATGGCTTCAGGGGTCGGTTTCCCTTTCTCTACTTCAATGGGGTCACCAATAATAGCTGCAATATGCCCCTTTTTCATTTCTGATGTGCCGATTAGGGCTAGGGGTACCACAGGAATTCCTGTGCGAAGGGCTATGGAAGCCGCTCCATCATGAAAGCGCCCCAATTTACCAGGTTTTTGTCGGTGCCCTTCCGCAAAAATTCCTAGTACCTTCTTATCCTTCAAGAGACGCATAGCATGACGGATAGCCTCCTTATCGATGGTTCCACGGTTGAGTGGAAAGGCCCCCAACCAGGTGCAAATCCAACGAGAAATAGGATTGATAAAGAGTTCCTTTTTAGCCATAAAGTGGACATGGCGAGGCAGGGCATGACCGCACATAGGTGGATCATTGTTAGATAAATGGTTAGGCACGACGATAACAGGTCCCTCCATAGGGAACTTATCACGGCCGTATACCTTGGCACCGAACCACCATTTGTAACGGAGCCAGAAGGCAGACCGCCACAAGAAGGTCGAAAACTTATTCATGGCTAGCCTCCTCAATTAAGGATGTCAGTCGATCTACAGTTTGCTCAAAGGTTAGGTTTGAAGAATCCACTACGACTGCATCGTCTACACAAACTAAAGGGGATTCATCACGGTTCATATCCAAGTAGTCCCGGTGCTCTACATTTTCACGGATGGCTTCCAGCGTCATGGACGGATTACTATCCTTAACCTCCAAGTAGCGCCGTTGGGCCCGGGCCTCTACAGAAGCCGTCAAATAGACCTTAAGCTCTGCATCAGGAAGGACTACAGAACCGATATCTCGACCGTCCAAAATAACCCCACCTGCCTTGGCCATAAGTCGTTGCCTATCTACCAAGTATTGGCGAACGCCTTTGTGGGAAGCCACTTCCGAGACGGCGTTATTAACCTCAGGGGTCCGAATGAGGCTGGTTACATCCTGACCTCGCACAAAGACCTTACAAGCTTCTTCCGTCGGTTCCATGGTCAAATCCAAGGATGGCAAGATGGCTTCTACAGCAGCCTGATCAGTAGGATCTATGCCGTCATGTAAAACAGCCCAGGTAACAGATCGGTACATAGCGCCCGTATCGATATACAGGTAGCCTAACTTTTTGGCTACTACCTTAGAAATAGAGGATTTACCAGCCCCTGCTGGTCCATCAATAGCGACGGCAATAGTATGAGTATTCATGAGTCTTTTATCGCTTTCACAATGCATAAGATGAATAACTAAAATGCTTCTGGATGGGTCATGTGCATAGCTGCCACATAACCTGTGGAGAAGGCAGCTTGTAAATTATAACCCCCTGTAAAGGCATCAATATCCAAAACTTCCCCTGCCCCATAAAGGCCTGGCACTAATTTCGATTCCATAGTCTTTGGATTAAATTCCTTAAGGGATAGGCCACCGGCGGTCACAATCGCTTCTTCTACCGGTCGTAAGCCTTTTACTGTTAAGGGTAGATGCTGAAGAATATAAACAAGGCTATCACGCTCTGCCTTAGAAATCTGATTGATAGGCTTATGTGGATCTAGGCCAGCCAATTGAATGACCAAGGGGATTAACCGCTGTGGCAGAAGATCTTTGAGGCCATTGATAAGCTGCTTCTTAGAATACAGTTCGAAGTCTTTTTGTAGTCGCTTATCCAGTTTTTCCACAGACAGGGCCGGCTTGAGGTTAATATCAAGGCCAATGGTCCCTATGTTCTTCTTTCTCATGAGTTTTCCCACTGTGTGTGAAAGAGAAAGGACAATAGGACCGGTGATACCAAAGTGAGTAAACATCATTTCCCCAAACATCTTGGCTTGGACCTTATTCTTGGCTACCACGGACAATTCAACATTGCGAAGGCTAAGACCCATAAGGTCCTTAACCCACACTTCTTCCGTTACAATGGGTACTAAGGAAGGCCGAATGTCGGTTACCTTGTGACCCAACTTGCTGGCCAAGTTGTAACCATCACCGGTAGAACCGGTTGCTGGATAGGACTTGCCCCCTGTAGCAACGAGAACCGCGTCAGCTGGATAGGTTCCATTCTTAGTCTTAACAGCTGCTACTCGGCCGTCTTCCACTATAATTTCTTGAGCAGCCTCTTCTAGATGAACGTCCACGCCATAAGACTTGAGAAGTTTCATAAAAGTGTTTCGCACATCCAAGGCTGAATCAGAGGCTGGAAAAACCCGACCCCCTCGTTCAACTTTTGTCTCGAGGCCAGCTTCATTAAGTAACTGTAAAAGGTCTTGGTTACTAAAGCGCTCATAAGCCCCATAGAGAAACTTACCGTTCCCTGGGGTATTTTTGATAAATTCAGACATAGGCGCTGCATTGGTCACATTACAACGGCCCTTGCCTGTAATCCCCATCTTTTTTCCTAGGTAATTCATCTTTTCTAGGAGTGTCACTTGGGCCCCTTCACGGCCTGCAATAACAGCAGCCATTAGGCCGGCAGCACCACCGCCAATAATCACAACGCGCTTCATCCTTCTTTTACCGCCATCCCAGTTTCCATGAGGTTCTTCACTTCAGACTTGGTCAATTCACGATAGGCACCCCGCTTTACCCCATTGAGGGTCAGCCCTGCATACTCAATCCGCTTCAAATTACGCACTGAATAGTGGAAGTGCTCAAACATACGGCGAACTTGACGGTTTCGGCCTTCATGGATGGTGATTAAGATCGTAGTCGCATTAGTCTTACCATCAAAACCCATATCCGTTAACGTCGCCGGTGAAGTCACCCCATCTTCTAGTTCCACCCCATCTGCTATATGTTGTAGGTGGTCATCAGACACGCGGCCCTTGATTTTCACTTCATATGTCTTTTCAACGCCCTTGGATGGATGGGTCATAGCTTGGGCAAAGTCCCCATCATTAGTAAAGAGCAACAACCCTTCCGTATTCATATCCAAGCGTCCTACTGGATAAATTCGTTCCTTAATGTCCTTCATATAGTCCATAACGGTTTGTCGGTCGTGGCTATCCGTTACAGTAGTAACAATTCCCTTTGGCTTATTAAAGAGATAATAAACAGCCTTTTCTGGTTCAATAACCTGGCCGTTAACCTTGACCCGATCCTTCATAGGGTTGACCTTAACCCCTAGTTCCTTAACTGTTATCCGGTTAACCTGAACCTTACCAGCTAGGATTAATTCTTCTGCCTTGCGGCGGGATGTAATGCCACAAGAGGCAATGTATTTTTGTAAACGTTCCATTGAATCTCTTTCTATGCCTGATAACGTCGTGCCCTAGTTTATAACCTAGGTCTACATCTATCGGTTTATTTTAATCCTTAGTAGCTTTATCCACTTCATCTGTAGGAGATGCTAAGCCTTCTTCTGATGACATGGTTTCTTCTTCAAAGAGAGGCTGGTCTCCTGGATAGGTTTGTGGCCCTGAGCCAATAGCATATTCCACATCTAATGAGGCTTGGAGGGCATCGATGGAATCGCGGCCCAGGGACCGGAGGGATTCATCCGTTGTCCCATAGAGAGTTGGACGACCTACCGTATCCTTATGGCCCAACTCAGTAATGAGGGACCTCGACAAGAGCTGTTTAAGAACTTTTTCGCAGTTAACCCCTCGTAATTCTTCTACCTCTGACTTGGTAACCGGTTGCTTAAAGGCCACGACAGCCAAGGTTTCCAAAGCTGCTTTAGATAGCTTGTCCTCCTTGCGGCGTACCTTCTGTAGATAGGTCCCACAGTCAGGCGCCGTTACCAATTCAATACCAGCCCCGGTCTTTCGGATGCGAAGACCTCGATCAGACGTTTCTAACACCCTACCATAAAACTCAACAGCCTGGGCCATAATCTCTTGAGACACCTCGAAGATATCAGCCAAACCCTCTAAGGACATAGGCTTAGCCGCAGAAAAAAGAACAGCCTCTATGTAGGCGGACTTAAGATTAGAAGGTGCGTCTCCTCCTACCTTAGCCGGCATAGACGTTTCTAACTTTGCCACTTGCTTAGAATCATTCTGGACTTGGTCTGCCATGCCTATCCTCCTCTTCTATCTCATCTGCATCCCCATTAGTAGACGCTTCATAATCTTCTACCATAGCCTGGCCTGTAAGCGATTCATCAGGCAAGCTGTCCAAGTCTAAGTATTCTGGTCGTTCCTCTTCCCCTAGGTGATGAGGGTTAACCAAAATAATATCATCTTCTCTATCCCCTGAAATAATGACCAATTCCTGACGCTTCATGAGTTCTAGTACCGCCATAAAGACCGTGACCATCTCTTTCTTATCATGGGATGATACAAGGAGCCTCCGAAAGGACATACGGTCTCCTGATCGAGCCCTAAGGAGCATAGTATCTAGCATTTCCTCCAAGGAATAGGCATCCTTTTCTACCTGGACCTGAGGTGGCTCGACCTCCTCCTCTTGAGCTCTCTTAAAGGTATCTTTAAAAATCTCATAGAGCTTAGATACATCAAAGGAGTAAAAGGATTCTTTCCCCAATTGAGATACTTCCTCTGGTCTCGTATAGATGCTGGCATCCAAAGAAGTTCGATCACTGATAAAGGCCGTAATCTCCTTGATAGCCTTAAATTCAACCAGGCGGTTGACCAACTCATCCCGTGGGTCCTCCTCCCCCTCTGGGGCCGGCTCCACCTTAGGGAGTAGCATGCGGGACTTAATCTGCATGAGGGTCGCCGCCATGACCAAAAATTCAGAAGAATAGTGGATGTCAAAGTGGTTCCAATTATCTAGGTAATCCATGTACTGCGAGGTGATAGACACGATGGGAATATCGTAAATATCAATTTTATGCTTTTCAATGAGGTGCAAGAGAAGGTCTAAAGGACCTTCGAAAACCGATAGTTTATAGCTATAGTCTCCCATCCTATTCCCTCCTCACGATGACATACTCCACGCAGTTTATAACATACTAATTATAGAGCAATTACCCCTAATTGACCACTCTCTATTTATTGTCTTTTCCCCCTAATTTTGCTATCTTAATATAGATATAATAAATATAATTCTCAAATCTGTGTAGAACTTGTTTGAAAGGTAAAAGCATGCTGTCTCTCCTAAAACAAATTGGGAAACATCCCCTCTTCCACTACGCCTTAATAGGCCTCATTCTCTTCGGAATCCTAGACTGGATCTACGAACCTATCACCTTGGGCTTAGACGCACAAGATATTTCTATCTTAGCCATTCCAACCATTCTTGGTCTCTGTATCTTCCAATATTGTATGGGGACTCACATCCTGAGACGGGCTTTTCTGGGTCATGCCCTTGCTGGCCTTCTCTGGGCCCTGACCTTCCCCCTTCTCTTCCACTGGTCCTACACCAAACCCTTCTACTTCTATGAGTTCGCCAACGACTTTCTCTTTGGCCTCATCCTATTCATGAGCCTATCTGCTCTCCACTACCTATTGACGATACCCCATAAGTGGACAAGGCTAGTCTCCCTAATCTTTGCCCTCATCAACCCAATTATCTGTTTTATTCCCTTCATTCAAATCGCTTATTACTGCACTACCTGGCACTGCCTGACACCGGCTTCCCTCTTGGCCATCTACATGACCAATCCAGAAGAAGCCTTCGGCTTTGTTAAAAATGCGGCGGGCGTCCTCGGTCTCGTAGGTGTGGGAATCTTTTTTGTCGTCTGGATCCTCATCTGCTTCTGGGCTAACTTGGGCATGAAGAAAATCGTAGAATCTAAGCCTTTACAACCTTTACACCGGGGTGTCCTTATCCTTGCCTTAATCGCCTCTTGTATTTACCTACCCTTCTTCCTCTGGCCAAAAACCTGTATCATCCACAACTGGAATGATGTAAAAGAATACGTCCAAGAAATGCAGGAATACAACTCTAGACACCAAGAAATTTTTGATTCCTTCAAACTTTCAACTAATGACACTGCAGCTCAGGAAACACCAGGCACCATCATCCTCGTTATCGGCGAGTCTTCTTCCCGTAACTATATGAAAATTTATAACCACAACTTCCCTTATGATGACACTCCATGGCAGGAACAAATGGCCAGTGATAATAAGGACTTCATCCTCTTCCAAAATGCCTACTCCTCCTATGTGCAAACGGTGCCAACCTTAGAACGGGCCTTAACCGAACGTAACCAATACGATGATAGGCCTTTCCTAGATTCGGCTAACATCTTGGACGTAGCTAAAAAAGCTGGCTATGCCACAACCTGGATTTCTAACCAAGGGGTCTTTGGTCAATACGACACAGCCATTTCTCTTGTGGCTAAGACTGCCGACCAAGCTAAGTGGGCGCATGAATCCTATGAATTCTCAGACCGCTATGATGAAGCCGTCCTTCCACTCTTACAGTCCGTAGACCCTAATAAGTCTAATTTTGTAGTAGTTCATATCATGGGTTCACACATCTATTACAACGATCGCTACCCACATGAGTTCTCCAAGTGGCAAAAGGGCCCTTACCCTGATGGGGCTGAAGCCTATGCTAACAGCCAACTTTACACAGATTATCTCTTGTCCCAAATCTACCAATACGGTAAGAACAACCTCAACCTTCAAGCTATGGTCTACTTCTCTGACCATGGTGAAAGCCTCAACAAGTCTCACAATCCAGATACCTTTGACTTTGATATGACACGCATCCCACTTTGGGTATACCTGTCCCCAACCTATATCAACAAGTATCCTGATACCTATAAGGTGTTAGAAAGTCGCAAGCAATCCTATTGGACCAACGACCTTCTCTACGACCTCTTGATCGGTATCATGCATGCCCCAAGTGATCGCTACGATCCAAGCAGAGACTTCTCCAATCGGGCCTATCGGTTTAAACCAGAGGACTTAACTACCCTCCTGGGTGACCAAAAAATTGTGTGGGATCCATTCTATCAAACAGGTCAATACGATCCTATTAATTAAAATAGGTTCTCCTCAAAATACTATACACACACAAAAGAGCAGCACCTCACTAGGTGCTGCTCTTTTTATTTCTATTAAGTTCTATTTATTTTACAAAATGGTCTCTAGCAAAGGTCATATCCTGCACCAATTCCAAAACGCCAATGTAATTTTTGTCCTTATCCCGTACCGCTATATAGCTAACATATACCGGACGGTTTCTTTTTTCCATCCATACAGACACATTATCACGCTCACCCTTGCGGAGAGCATCCACGATATTTTGAACGATTGGTTGAATTTTTGGTGGATGGCAATCAAAGACCTTACGACCAAGAGCTGTAAGAGGGCGCTTGAAGATTTTTTCTTCCCCTTCATTGAAGTAGCGATTAGTATCATCCGCATCAACAAAGGTCACTTCCATAGGCATGGTGTTAAGCATAGCCTCTAGTTGGGCCACCGTAAATCGACCACCCCCTAAAACGATGTCAGCCTTAGACACATCGAACTTGCTAGAAGGGCTTACAGCCAAGGCTTTATCAGCTTCTGGCCAGTGAGGAGCTGGGAGATCAAAGATCGGTTCATAGGCCTTGCTATCTTCATAAATAGCATACCAATCTTCTTGGCTGAAGTTTTCGGAACAAATTGGGAAGAGAATATTTTGCTCCTTGTAAATCATCTCTTGGGCCCGTGTTAGAACCCCATCTAGATCTTCTAGCCAAGTCTTATCGTGATCTTTTCGTTTGGCTAATTTCCCCAATTGGTCTCGAATATCATCGTCTACGGTCCACATCACCATGGATGGGCCAGAAATATCATACTTAACCTTTAAGTTTGGATAGAGTAGGTCTCCCTTCTTTTCATAGTGGGTAGACAGTTGACGAATAGATGCCAAGTCTTGGTCGGATACAGAGCCAGCTGCTACCTTTTCCTTAGTCTTTCTTAAAAAAGCATCTAACGCTTTATTTTCTTCCGTCATAAGGGCTAGCGGATGACCTGGTGTGGCCAGCAGGGTTGCTAGGCTACCTGACTTATCTTGGGATTCTAGAGCTGCTTCAACCTTGGCATGTTCTGCTTCCATTTGTTCGTGAATGGTAGAACCATGGAAGAGGGCTGAATGAAGGTCGCACAATTGTTGCACTTCTTCCAAAGGAACACCATCCTTCATGAGCCCTTGTTCGGCTTTCATAATTTCCGACGCATCTACATGGGCGAATTGGCTGGCAAAATCAGACCGTACTTCAGACAATTCTTCGCCCTTACCCAAGCGTTTTAAGTAGCCTTTGAGTTGCTCTACTCGTTGACCGTCTTCCTTAGATTCTCTTTTAGCTTTAGCTACTCCATCAGGGGAAATCCCTTCAGGCATATCTCCGGCCAGGGAAAAACCATGCTCCATGAAGGCTGCGATGATATCTGGCATAGGAATACCTTTCATCTTAGCTCCCTTAGGAATGGTCATAATCTTACCAACAGAATTTAGCATCACCTTATTGGTAATTTCGCTAAAGCCCAACTCTTTCATAATGTCTACAACTTCTGGATATTCTTTTACCAAATCATAAACAGATTTGGATAAATCTAATGTCTTAGCCATAGGGCTCACCTCACATACTTAATCTCTATCGATAGGAACAAGGACAAAATTAATTACTTCTCATTCCTCTTAATGATTCTTTATGGTCATATCATACAAGATTAAGAACTAAGATTCTGTATCCATGGATACATTTTATTGAGAAAGATTATCCATCATCTTAGGCCTGGGCCGCCTTCATAAAGCTAAGGCCAAGCTTAGCAGCTAAGGATTCTGCCTCTTCTAAGGCCTCTTTCTTCATTATGACTAAGAAGTAGCCATCCGCATCAAGATCCATAGAGCCTAAACAATAGCCCTCTTGATTCCACGTTTCATCTATAGCTTGGGACCAAAGGGGAATGGAATCCGACTCCAGACACCATGATTGGTCAAGGGATAAGCCCTGGCGGTCAGCTAGAGGCTGTAAGAGCCAAAGGAAGTCCTCTAATTCTGTCTTCCAATCCATATAGACAGCTAGACCAGCTACCTCTAACTCATGAGCAAAGCCCTGCCACATAATAGAAATAGAATCAGATGACTCAAGGCCTATATCTTCAAACATATCCTTGTGTGCTAAGAAGTACTGGTAAGGATTATAGGCACATACCTTAAGTTTAGTCTTCAGGTCTATATCATTGGTTAGGATATTAGCCAGCCCTAGGAATATATCTGTTGCCTTAGGCCGCGTGTCTAAGCCTATATACCAATTCTTATAGTCAGGAACTTTCTTTTCTTTCAAGAATTGGACCATCATAGTACTTACGCCCTCTAAGGATAAGCCGTCCTTGGCATAGATGAGATAGCCTTCCACCTTTGGGTTAAGGAGACATACCTCTAGATGGAATTGACCCTTCTCATCCAAACAAGTTTGCATAAATTGACAAGAGTCTCCCTTAGTATTTCCACGCTCTATAGGTTCATGAGGTTTTAGGGTTAGGAAATCTAAGTCCCCCTGACCTATAGCAGAGAGACCGTCCTTTAGGTCACTCAGGGTCAGCCCCTCTTGCTTATGGCCCCCTAAGTCAAGGGTCCAAGCCTTATAGGTTTTTGTAAAGATATCTAATAGTCCCATGAGTACCTCCTACTATGTACTACGCCTCACTACTTGTATCTATATTTTCTAAGATGATTCCCAATAAGTATATGTACTACAATAAAAGCCATTACTAACGACATACTATAGCTAGTAGCGGAGTATTGGATCCACCCCCTTAGAGATGGTGCTAAATAGTCGTTCTCTAGTTTTCAAATGCCAAACCAAGTCGCCATGAAAAGTATCCTATAAACTAACAACAAACGCTTTATATTCTATATTCATATTATACCTTCTTAAGACCGATAAAGCACAAAAGCCCTCTCTAAGAGAGGGCTTTTTATGTTATTTAAGT
>URPV01000022.1 GCA_900549805.1 uncultured Veillonella sp. | reverse complement strand
TGATGAGACGAAAGTGTTGTAGGACCAGAGCAATTGCAAGAATTAGAAGGAGACAAAGATTAGGAAGAGAAAGACAGGGTGTCCTTTATGAAATTCAGAAATTTACTCCTCGCAGGCTTAGCCATTGTTTCTGTAGTAGCCTTTACTGGCTGTGGCCAAAAGGCAGATAATACAGAAGTTCCGAAAAAGGTTGTTGTTGGTCTTGATGACTCCTTCCCACCAATGGGCTTTAGAGATGAACAAAATAATATTGTAGGTTTTGATATTGATGTAGCTAAAGAAGTGGCTAAGCGGTCTGGTATTGAAATCGAGTTTAAGCCTATCGATTGGTCCTCTAAGGAAGCGGAATTGAAGGGTAAGAAAATCGATGCCCTCTGGAATGGCCTGACTATCACAGAGGATCGTAAAAAGAATATCCTCTTCTCTGACCCTTACATGGATGATAAGGAATTGATCGTAACCCGTGCGGATGATAATTCCATTACTAGTAAGGAATCTTTGGCTGGTAAGACAGTCGGCGTGCAAACAGCTTCTTCTGGGGAAGCTTACTTGAAAGCTGATCCAGCTAGCAAGGCTATAAAGGAAGTAAAAACCTACGATGATTTCGTAGCTGCTTTCAATGACCTAGAATTAGGCCGTATCGATGCCGTTATTGCTGATGGTGTAGTGGCTCGTTATACCTTGACTAAAAAAGCAGGCCTTAAGATTGTAGAAGGTCCTGACTTTGGTGCTGATATCTTTGCCGTAGGGTTCCGCAAGGAAGATACAGCCTTGAAGAATAAGATTGACCAAGTCCTCATCGAAATGAAGAAGGACGGCACTATGGATAAAATCGCTCAAAAGTGGTTTGGTACAGCGGCTGATCTCGATAAATCTGATGTAAAATAGTCTTAAGAAAGATATGTCTGTAAGCCAGTAAAGACATTAAAGAAGGGTGCCTAGCCCCCTACTTTAATGTCTTATGGTAAATAGGTTATAATAGGAGAAGTTGATTAGTCGCCCCTGCGCGACAGGTATAGATTGGAGTAAAGTATGGATTATTTAACGCAGATTACACCGGTTATCGCATCCGGTTTACAGGTAACCATTTCACTTTTCTTGGTGGTTTTGGTTTTGTCCATCCCAGGGGGGATTCTATTAGCGCTCTTGCGACTCTCTGGTATTTCCCTTCTCAACCGGATTGTAGGCTTCTTCGTCTACATCATGCGCGGCACACCGCTCATGCTCCAAATCCTCTTTATCTACTATGCATTGCCAATTATGACAGATGGGGCCATTCAGTTTGATGATGCTACGGCAGCGATTGTTTCCTTTGTTTTGAACTATTCGGCCTACCTTTGTGAGGTCTTCCGTGGGGGGATCCAATCCATTCCGCGAGGCCAATACGAAGGCGCTAAGGTTTTAGGCTTCTCCTATGTACAAACCATGCGCAAGATTATCTTGCCACAAATGGTTAAACGGGTTCTCCCTCCTTTGGCTAATGAAACCATTAACCTCTTGAAAGACACCTCCTTAGTGTATATTTTGGCCATGAACGATATCCTCCGTATTACTCGGTCGATTGTACAACGGGATTTTGATATTTCTGCTTTTGTAGTAGCTGGTATCTTCTACTTGCTTATGACATTTGTATTAACTAATATCTTCGACCGTATTGAAAAACGGTTAGCAGTCTACGAAGGATAGGGTGGCATCATGCAATTTATTGAAATGAATCACATTGAAAAGGAATTTAATGGCCAAGTGGTCCTTAAAGACGTGTCCCTTAAGATGAATAAGGGTGAAGTGGTGGCCATTATCGGTCCGTCTGGGTCTGGTAAGTCCACATTCCTCCGTTGCCTGGGTCAATTGGAGACTATTAACCGTGGCACCATCATCGTAGATGGTGATATCTTAGCCAAGACAGAGGGGAGCGGGCAGGCCGTATATGCGGATAAGGCGACAGCTCAAAAAATTCTCCTCCGCATGGGTATGGTCTTTCAGTCCTTTAATCTATTTCCACACATGACTGTTTTGGATAATATTATGGTGGCACCTAAGATGGTTAAGGGATTGAAGGAAGAAGAAATCTTACCTATAGCAGAAGAACTCCTAAAAAAAGTAGGCTTATGGGATAAGAAAGACATGTATCCAGGCCGTTTATCGGGTGGCCAACAACAACGGGTAGCTATTGCGCGAGCGCTGGCTATGAATCCAGAGGTCATGCTTTTTGATGAGCCAACATCTGCCTTAGACCCTGAATTGACAGGGGAAGTACTCCGTACCATTCGTCAGTTGGCAGATGAAAAGATGACCATGATTATCGTGACCCATGAAATGAATTTTGCCAAAGAGGTAGCTGACCGGGTCATCTTCATGGCCGATGGTGTCATCCAAGAAGAGGGTCGTCCATCAGACCTCTTTAACAATCCTAAAAACCCACGGACTCGGGCCTTCTTAGATAATATGTTATAGGAGTTTCTATGAAGAAGTTAGCATTTACGGCTCTCCTGACTGCTTCTTTGGGAATGACAGTCATAGTAGGAGCGCAACAAGCCTATCCCACACAAGACTCAAAGGGGGTAGGGAAAGGGGCCTTTTTGACTAGTCAGGCTTCAAATGGTAAACAGTCATCCATTTTGGGCGATGTATCCTCAGAAACTCTGGCTAATATGATGCGCCCTAACCCGGCGGCTATTATTCCTGTAGCCACAGAGGTTAAGGATCCAGAAGCGGGCTATCGCATCATGATTCCTTGGCGGCTCTTAGATGCGGTTCGCGTTGATACAGCAGTACCTACGGAATCGGGCCATATATTAGGCTATTCCTTTAACCTAGAGGGAGCAGATGATGGTATGTATGGGTTGTCTGTCACCAAGAGGGATAATCAGCCTGCTAAAGGCATCTCTCAAAAGCGGTGGAATACGACTTGGTATGACCAACCTCTTAAGGGGATGACTAATGACAAATACATGGCCGTATGGAAAAAGCATTCTCAAATCTTTGACCGTAACGATGTAGAAGGGGGCCTCTTGGATGTTAAGGGAGCTCAATCGGCACGGTGGTCTGTGATTACTCCTAAAGAGGGCAAGCAAAGCCTCTTTGAGGCGGAGTATATCATGAAGGCGGACCCTACCCACCGCTATACCTTAACAGTAACCTATCCTAAGACCCATAAGGGGAAAATGGAAGAGGAAATTAGGTCTACCCTTTTGCCATCCTTTGGGCTTGTGCCTAAGGTGGTAGATACATCCACTTTAGATTATGATGTTGTGGACACGGGAGTCCGTTTCCTTCGTCCTAAGGACTTTACTATGGATGAATCTGTCTATGATCATTTATCCTATAGGAAGGGTCCTATCCATTTGGATGTATCCACCTTACCTGCTAATAATGGGGGCCTCCTCAAGGGTTATCCGACCCTTCCAGGCAAGCAAACTCTGGCTAATGCTTATATTAAGTCCATCCGCGCCATTCCGGATAGCGATGTGGTTCACTGTGAAGCTTTCATCGAGGGCCATGAAGTGGGCTACTTAATCAATGGTTATTCCGGTCAAGAGGCCTTTACTACTTATTTGGTTTTGACCGATGATAATCGGTTGGCTGTGGCTAAGCTGACCGCACCGCGGGGAACCAACCTTTTGGCAGATGACTTAAAGGCTATCGTAAAGGGCCTTAAGGTGGATGCTTTTAGGGATACAGCCGTTGCTACTTATGTACTCTAGCAGTCCTTGCCAGAATACTATATATAGTGGCTGATAAAGGCTAACACATGGTATGTATCTATCTTAGCTAGCAAGTTTTCTAAGGGACTCTATAAGAAAATATCATGGACTAGTGGGGACTTGAGGTATTGCAAATTAGCGGATAAAGTTGTAACCTAAAAGTATATTTACAAGATAGTTTGTGATTCTTGTAAAATGTGTCCAGTATAGAGGAAATATGGGCTTTTATCTAGAATTATATAGATGAGATAGAAAAGCACATATACTATAGGAGGTTCTGATTATGGTACAATACAAAACAATTGTAGTTCCTGTTGATGGTTCTGAAAATGCCAAACGGGCTTTGGAACATGCCCTCTCCGTTGCTGACCGTAACGAAGCACAATTGATTGTGGTTCATGTTGCAAACATCGTATCCGCTATTTCCAATTTTGACCAAACTCCTATTTCCGGTGGTTATGTATCTGAACAAATCGCTGAAGACATGGAAGAAAACGGTAAACAAATCCTCGATGATATCGTAAAAGAAATTCCATCTGGGGTTAAAGAAGTTAAATCCGTATTTGAAGTTGGCTCCCCTGGTCCTGCATTGTTGGCAGTTGCTAAAAAATACGATGCTGATTTGATCGTTATGGGTTCCCGTGGCCTTGGCCCATTGAAAGGTTTGTTCATGGGTTCTGTATCTAGCTACGTAACAAGTCATTCTACTTGCCCTGTATTGATTGTAAAATAAGACGATTATTGAAGAGGCTTTGCCTATGCAAAGCCTCTTTTTTACCGAAGGAGGCCTCATGGACCAAGATATGACAACACAACAACTGGCTGAGTTGTTTAAAATCATGGGTGACCCCACTCGTCTACGTATTATCCGTATTCTTCTCGAGGGTGATATGTGTGTGTCTCACCTAGCAGAAGCTATGGCTATGGGCCAGTCAGCTATTTCCCACCAACTTCGGGTTCTTCGGACCGCCAATCTAGTGACCTACCGCAAAGAGGGGAAAACAGCCTACTACCGCCTAGCTGATCACCATATTAAGATCCTCTTAGATACGGGCCTTGAGCATGTGACCGAATAGCAGAATAAGGAAAAAGAGTCGCTTAGCATCTAGATTAGATAGATGATAAGCGACTCTTTTTTTATAGATTGCCAACAAGCTCACTGTTAGGATGGATTGATTGTTATAGGGGAAAGAGTTGGTAGGCCATCATGACGAAAATCGGCATGCTAATGGCCGATAGGATGGTGGTGGCCATGATAACCTGAGTAGTATATTCAGGGTTATTGCGCATTTCCATAGCGATAAGCCCCATGTTAACCGCTGAAGGGGTGGCGTACATGATAATTAGAACCTGGGAGGCAATGGCATCCAAAGGCCCATAGATAAAGGCTAATAGTTGAATCATAAGTAAGGCTAAGAGGGGGCCTATGATAATGCGGAGGAAGGAGGTAACCATCACATCTTTGTGAAAGAAGTTGAGGGAGGTTCGGTTGATTTGTAGGCCTAGGGCTACCATAGCGATGGGGACAAAGGCGCTACCGAAGATGGTCAAGGGTTTGAAAATAAATGTCTCAGTTAGGTCGATAGGGACTAGAAACTTAAAAATTAGAGCCAGGGGTACCACATATATCATAGGCATATGAAAGACGATGGAGATGGCGTCTCGCGTAGAAAGTCGACCGGACCCCGCCTGGTAGAACCCGAAGGTGTTAGAGAAGGTGGTCTGTACTAAGAGGACTGTAATAGCTGCTGAAATGGCTTCCTTTAGATAGGGCGTTTGCCCATTGAAGATAAAAGGAGCGTTAGAATAAATAAAGATCGATAAGGCAACCCCTATATTACCAGCATTTGTAAACATCACAAGGTTGCGTTGGGCCGCATTCTTCATGGCATCGTAGCCCTGTAAGAGGCCGATCAAGCGAGTCATGATGTAGTTGAGGAGAACGATGAGGATAGCGGCCACTACAATTTCTAAGCTGGCTAGATTGATTTTGGCCTCATAGATCTCTGTAAAGACAAAAGAGGGGAGGAAGATAAAGAAGTTAAGCTTAGATAGTGTCTTGATATCTAGATTGAATTTTTGATCGATTATATATCCACCCATGGCTAGTATTGCTAAGGGGACCATAGAGGTCATAAAGATATGGGTAATAAGTTCTAAGGGATTCATACGTTCTCCTTTATATAGCTTAGTTATACTGCTATGGTAACTTAATTATAAACCTATGACAATTAATACCTGTGAGTTTCATGAATGTGCAATAAAAATCACGAAATTAATCATATTCCTTTGGTATAATAATAAAAGCAATTTATTCATCTAATATTTATAAGGTGTAAAAGATGAAAGTAATATTAAAATACTTCTCCTTTGCCTTTTTGATTGCTACCATGGCGCTCTTTGTAGGCTGTGGATTGAGCCAACAAGATTCCCATGAGACTATTACTGTTCAAGCTGCAGCTAGCCTCAAGGAGTCTATGGATGAAATCGCAGGCAACTTTAAAAAGACCAAAGGTCTGTCTGACGATCAATTGGTGATCAACTACGCTGGGTCTGGTACCTTGCGTCAACAAATTGAAGGCGGGGCACCAGCGAACCTCTTCATTTCTGCGGACGAAAAGAATATGAAGTTATTACAAGACAAAAATCTTGTATCTGATGTAAAACCTTTGGTTAAGAATGAATTGGTATTGATTGTACCTGCTGGGCATGCACCGGTGAGCATGGAAAATAGTAAGGAACAAGGTCGTATCGTAATCGGCAATATCGATACTGTACCAGCTGGTCGCTATGCACAACAAGCTTTACAAAAGGCTAACTTGTGGAACCAAGTGCAAGGTCAACTCGTGTTTGCTAAGGACGTGCGCGCTGTATTGGCTTATATCAGTCAAGGAGCGGGGGATGTAGGCTTTGTTTACAAAACCGATGCCATTGCAGGCGGGGATAAATTGCAAATTACTGATAGCACAGGTGATGACAGCCACGATCCAATCGTATATCCTGTAGGTATTGTTAGTAAGAATGACAGCAAGTTGACTCGTGAATTCTACGATTACTTGATGAGCCAAGACGCACAAGCGATTTTGGAAGCACATGGTTTTACTTCTGCAGCAAAATAATCATAAGTAATGTGTAAAGGGCCTTAGGGCCCTTTACCTATATGAGGAGGTTTCATGAGCCCATTTGTCTTATCCATTTATGTAGCATCCATGGCCCTTGTTTTGGTCATTGTAGCAGGAATCGCGTGGAATTATATCATGCACCGCTATCATTGGCGGGGCTTAGCTGTAATTGATGCGGTCCTCACCTTGCCACTAGTGTTACCACCTGTAGTTATCGGCTTTGCCTTACTCTTGGTTTTTACACCAGGCTATAGTTTTGGTGCCTGGTTAGAGGCCCATGGTATTCGGATTGTCTTCTCAACACTGGGTGCTATTGTGGCATCCGCTGTCGTAGCCTTTCCCTTATTTTACCAGTCCTTACGGGCCGCCCTAGAGTCTGTAGACGGGAATATGGAAGATGTTGCTAGAACTCTAGGGGCATCTGAATGGCGAATCTTTTGGACTATTTCTTTACCCTTAGCATGGAGAGGTCTTTTGTCTGGAGCCATCCTGGCTTTCTGCCGAGCTGCCGGTGAGTTTGGGGCTACCATCTTAATCGCGGGCAATATTCCTGGCATGACACGGACTATGCCGTTAGCTATATATACCTATGCAGAGGCAGGGCAGTATATGCAGGCCTTTGAACTGGTTGTTTATATTTGTCTGCTAACGCTAGCGCTCTTGTTTTCTATCCGTATGCTAACCCAGCAAAGCATGCTAGGCTCTAGGAGGAGGTAGTCTGTGATTGAATTCTCTATAACTGTCAAACGGTCTCACTTCACCGTAGCGGCGCAAGGTCAATTGGATCAGGGGATAACCGTCTTAACGGGTTCATCTGGATCTGGTAAGTCCACATTGATCAAAGCATTAGCTGGCTTGGTCCCAGTTGAAAGCGGATTTATTCGCTGTAACGACCAAGACTGGGTTCGTGTGGATAAGCGCTTGTTTATACGGCCTCAGGACCGTCAAGTGGGCTATATGCCACAGGGGAATATGGTTTTTCCTCATATGACGGTAGAAGCTAATATTACGTATTCCAAACGGGGAGATCAGGCTCTTTTGGACAATTTACTCCTGTCCTTGGGCATTGAGAAATATAGGAAGCAAGGGGTATCTAGCTTGTCTGGTGGCGAGCAGCAGCGGGTAGCTTTGGCTAGGGCCCTGTATTCTAGGCCTAATCTTCTTCTCTTGGATGAACCTCTATCGAATTTGGACTGGGACCTCAAGCTAAAGCTACAGGCGGACTTGCAGACTATTATTAAACAATGGGCAATCCCTTGCCTCTGGGTTACCCATGACCCAGAAGAAGCGGCCCGCGTCGCAGATCATCACTGGATCTGTGAAGAGGGACAACTGACCAAGCTTAAGTGATTATGGTTATGAAAGTGTAATCTGAATGTAAAAAAGACACCTGCTCGTAGATGAGCGGGTGTCTTTTTATATCCCTGATGGGGGAGGGAAAACCCCTACATATTTAATCTTATATTAGATTAAAGGTTTTTCTTCGCGGAAGCGTTCGAAGAATGCACGTGGATGAGCACATACAGGGCAAACTTGAGGAGCTTCAGTACCTACGTGGATGTAGCCACAGTTAGCGCAAATCCATGCAACAGGTTCGCCAGATTTGAAAGCGATTTCGTCTTTGATTTCAGCAGCCAATTCTTTGTAACGTTGTTCATGGCGAGCTTCGATTTTACCAACTTGTTCCAATAGTTAAGCAATTTTTGTGAAGCCTTCTTCTTTAGCTACTGCAGCGAAGGAAGGATACATTTCGGTTTGTTCGTAGTTTTCACCAGCTGCTGCATCTTCCAAGTTCAAGATCATGTCAGTTGGCACTTCGCCACCATGCAAGTTTTTGAACCACAATTTAGCGTGAGCCATTTCGTTGCGAGCTGTTTCTTCGAAGTAAGCAGCCAATTTGTTGTAACCAGCTTTTTTAGCTGCTGCAGCATAGTAGGAATATTTTTGGAATGCTTGAGATTCGCCAGCAAATGCTGCAGCGAGGTTTTGTTCTGTTTTGGAGCCTTTAAGTTCTGCCATTTTGATTTCTCCTATAATAAATTACAATAAATACTTATAAACCTAATCAATAGAGGGTACTTACCCAAATCTTGTTTAGGAATGATTCTAACGAAGAATCATTGTTGATTACATTATAAATCAGCATTTTGAGAAAATCAAGAGGGGTATATAGAAAAATTTAAATTTTCATATAAATCCTTACAAAACCAGTAAAATGGCGACTCTTTAGAACTATAATTTAATTAGTTTACAAATTTTAAAGTCCTTATTATAAGTAAATGAGAAATATTAGTGATAATAAAAATAGGTGGATTGATGAACTAGATGAGAGTGGATTTGAGGCCCTTGAGGAATCTATGTATTGGAGGTCTAGGCCTTATATAGGTCCTATATAGTATAATTATTATATATATAAAGGAGGTTTCCATGACATTTGTTAAATATAAGGTGGGCGACATAGTGCGCATGAAGAAAAAGCATCCTTGTGGGGCAGATACTATGGAAGTTAAGCGGATTGGGACAGACTTTATGGTGGTTTGTACAGGTTGTGGTCATCAGGTCCTCATGGCCCGTCCTAAGTTTGAAAAAGCTGCTAAGTCCATTGTGTCCCGCCTAACAGAGGAAGGGGAGGACGATGGTAAAGTTAACAGACTATGTGACTAGTGGAGGTTGTGCCTGCAAGATAGGGCCTCATATTTTAGCTAAGGTCTTACAGGGGGTTCGTCCGGTTACCAACCATCATGTATTAGCTGATATGACCGGTGCTGATGATGCAGGAGTTTACCGGCTTTCAGAAGACTTTGCCCTAGTACAGACTTTGGATTTTTTTACGCCCTTAGTCAATGATCCTAGCCTCTTTGGTAAGATTGCAGCGGCTAATGCCTTGTCTGATGTGTACGCTATGGGTGGCCAACCATTGACGGCCATGAATATCGTAGGTTTTCCGGTGCCCCTAGTGGAAGCGGGGGTTCTTGCAGAAGTTCTCAATGGGGCGGCTAGCATGGTGGAAGAGGCCGGTGCGGTTATTGTAGGTGGCCATTCCATTGAAAATAAGGAACCTATCTTCGGCATGTCCGTAACAGGCCGGGTCAATCCACAGAAGATTTGGAAGAATAAGGGAGCCCAAGAGGGAGATGTATTGGTTCTCACCAAGCCATTAGGGACGGGAATTATGAACAACGCCCTCAAGGCAGATCTTTTCCAACAGGGGACAGACCAGGCTGTGATCTCTATGTCTACCCTCAATAAAGGGGCAGCCCAGGTGGCCAAGGACTTTGATATCCATGCCTGTACGGATGTGACAGGTTTCTCCCTCATGGGCCATGCGGTGGAAATGGCTTCGGCTTCAGGGATGACCTTTCATATTAAAGCCCTTGACTTGCCCCTCTTCGATCAAGTTCTTGAGGCGGCTCAAATGGGCCTAGTACCGGCTGCCTCTTATGGTAATCGCAAGGCTATTGTGGACCTGCAGCTAGATCCTCACCTAGATCCCGTGTGGATGGATATCCTCTTCGACCCACAAACATCGGGAGGACTCCTGTTCGCCTTGCCTAGAGACCAAGGGGCGGCCTTGGTTGCGGCCTTAGAAGAGGCACATACGCCGGCTGCTAGCCTAATAGGATCGGTAGAGGCCTTTTCCGGATTATCCCTCCGGGTAACAGGATAGGAGAGTTTTGAGGCCTAAGTGCAGAGGCCTTGTTGTACGAAAAGAAGGAGCTAATCATGCCTGAAAAAAATATAACCATAGATGTCCGTGGCAGCCTGTGTCCAAAACCCGTCATTGAAAGTAAGAAAGTCAGTGATGCTAATCCTGAAGCTACCCTCATCACTATTGTGGACAATGAAGTGAGTCGGGATAATGTTGAAAAATTCGGCAAATCTCGTGGTTATGGGGTGGCCATCCGTCAGGATGGCAAGGACTTTTATTTGACCATGACCCCTCATGCAGGGGGACCTCAGGAAAGTCAACCTAGTGGTAGCGCTCTAGGAGCGGGTAATTATGGGGGCCGGGTTCTCCTCATGACCAAGGATTATTTGGGTGAAGGTAGCCAAGAGTTAGGTCGTAACCTTATGAAGACCTTTTGGGTATGCCTAGTAGAGGCAGACGTAAAACCGTCTAAAATCTATTTTATTAATAGTAGTGTCAAGATGGTTACCAAGGATTCTATCCACTTGGAATCGATTAAGAAATTGGCTGAAGCTGGTGTAGAAATAGGAGCTTGTGGCATCTGTCTGGACTTCTATGGCCTTAAAGACCAAGTAGGGGTAGGGTCTATTACTAATATGTACGCCATTACTGACGCTATTGTGGGGGATAACTTAGTTAAGTTATAAGCTTGGAAGCCGCCTAAAGGGGGGAGGATCTTAAGATGGGAAATAAGAAGTTATTAATTCTTTTCACTTCTTACTACTTTGGCGATAAGACGGACAAGCTTTTGACCCAGAAGAAAGTCTCCCATCAACTTATGGCGACACCGCCGGAACTAGATAACCGTTGTGGATTAGCTATAGAAATCAATCCTTCTCTTGTAGGTCAGGTTAGGGAGATTATGGAGGAAGGGCTCATTAGTGGGTCTGGCTTCTTCTGGTATGAAAAAGGGAAGATAGCTCTACCTTATAAAGATTGCAAAGAATGATTTAACATATAAAAAAGGACTGCATAGGATGCGCCTTATGGCATCCTATGCAGTCCTTTTTGCTCTTATAAATCCTATTTTAGTGTTGGGACCTATAAGAATACTTGGTTTATTTGTGTTTTCTTTAAGCCTATGAGTGCTTATTTACTTACGGTTTTATACGTTGAAACGGAAGTGGGTCACATCTCCGTCCTTCATAACGTAGTCCTTACCTTCTAGGCGAACTAAGCCTTTTTCCTTGGCTGCATTTTGGGAACCGCAAGCCATGAGGTCATCAAAGGCAACGATTTCGGCACGAATAAAGCCTTTTTCAATGTCAGAGTGGATTTTACCCGCTGCTTGTGGAGCCTTGGTGCCATTGACGATAGTCCAGGCACGGGTTTCCATAGGGCCGGCAGTGAAGTAGTTGATGAGGCCCAGAAGACCATAAGCAGCCTTGATAAGTTTCTTAAGGCCGGATTCTTCAACCCCAAGGTCAGCCAAGAAGGCAGAGGCTTCTTCGTCAGATAATTCTGCAATTTCTGATTCAATGCGGGCAGATACAACCACGATGCCAGATCCCTCGTTAGCCGCGTAAGCTTCTACTTTTTTAACTAGCTCATTAGCGGAGTAATCACCTACTTCGTCTTCGGAGATATTGCAGACGAAGAGGGATGGTTTAGCAGTTAAGAGGGTAAGTTCCTTGATCATATCCATTTCGTCTTCGTCGAGGCCAAGGGCACGGACAGGTTTTGCTTCTCCCAGGGCTTCGATGATACGGTCCAAGAGAGGGAGTTCAGCACGAGCCGCTTTGTCACCAGACTTAGCAATTTTTTCAATCCGTTGTTTCCGTTTTTCCACGGAATCCAAATCGGCCAAGCAGAGTTCTGTATTGATGATTTCAATGTCCCGGATTGGGTCGATAGAGCCTGCTACGTGTGTGATGTTAGGATCTTCAAAGCAGCGGATAACTTGAGCGATAGCATCCACTTGGCGGATGTGGGAAAGGAATTTGTTGCCCAAACCTTCACCTTTGGAAGCGCCTTCTACGAGGCCTGCGATATCTACAAAGCGCATAGCCGCAGGAAGGATCTTCTTGGAATTAAACATGTCGGCTAATTTAGGGAGGCGGTCATCGGGAACATCAACCACACCTACGTTTGGTTCGATGGTACAGAATGGGTAGTTAGCCGCTTCTGCACCAGCCTTTGTAATGGCGTTAAACAATGTACTTTTACCAACGTTTGGAAGGCCAACGATGCCTACTTCAAGATTTGTGCTCATAGTACCACCTTTTATCATGAATTCTAATAAAGCATACTTACTGAAAGTTTATTATAGCATAGCCTATAGGGAATGAGCTCGCAATTCTTCAGGGGATTCAGGAGAAATCCAAGCAGGGGCAATGTCAAATACGGTGAAGCAACCCCGGCCACCGTGTTGAGATAGGCGGTAGATGCCACGGGCATAGGCCGTCAAAACAGCACCTGTAAATTCAGGGTTGGAATCCAATTTGAGGGAGTATTCGATGACATGGCGGGTTTTATCTGTAGTTTCCCCGGACCGGAGAACGAAACCACCATGAGGGATACCTTTATGGTCGCGGTCTAGCTCTTCTTGGGAGATAAAGTGAACCACTGTTTCATATCCTACAAAGTAGTTTTCCATGGTCTTGATTTCTTTTTCAATAGCAGCCTTGTCTGCATCAGGAGCGGCCACTACATAGCAGTCCCGCAAGTGGCCCTTGTAAGCATCCACATCAGGGGTTTGTCCTTGGCGAATGGCTTCTAAGTATTCTTCCTTAGGGCAGGTATATTGACGGGCATCAAGGACACCATCAATACGGCGGATAGCATCAGAATGCCCTTGGGATACGCCACGGCCCCAGAAGGTATAGGATTTGCCTTGAGGGAGGATGCTTTCAGCAAAGACCCGTTGGAGAGAGAACATACCTGGGTCCCAGCCGCAGGAGATAAGAGCGGCAGTGCCAGCTTCTTTGGCAACCTTGTCTACATTGGCAAAGTGCTCTGGGATGCGGGCATGTGTATCGAAGGAGTCGATGCAGGTAAAGTGCTTGGCGATAGCAGGCGTTTGGTCAATTAGATCAGTAGCAGAGCCGCCGCACAAGACCATGACGTCGATTTTGCCCTTGAAGGATTCTACTTGGTCCATGGTGTAGGATGGGATACCAGAAAGGGTCTTAATATCAGGACGACGGGAGAATACCCCTACTAGCTCCATATCCTTTTGTAAATTCACTGCTGCTTCTACGCCACGACCTAGGTTGCCGTAGCCTACAATGCCGATACGAATAGTCATAATGACCTCCTATATAATAAATTACTATACTATGTGTTTTATAAGCTTATTTTATCATAGGTCATCCTAGGCTGTAAGAGGAGCTAGATTTTTGCCTAGGCCGCTAGTAAGAGTGTGCCTTTAGACAACTATCCTTATGCTAGAATCTTTCTACTAGTAGGATGTAGACTAGTAGGATGTAGCGCTGGTCACTGTTATATAGTTTCTTCTTTTATATAATAAAAACGTAAGCGAAAGCTTACAGGTTAGTTTTATTCGATAAAACTCCCTCTATAATCCAAGAAAAGAGCCCCTAGCATATGCTAGGGGCTCTTTTCTTTTTCCTGCTTGTCTCTTGTTGTTAATCCTTAGTGATACTATCTAGTAGTTAGAAGAATTTGGTATTTTTAGTACTGTCGGTATTCTGCAGGGATCATCCGCTTGAGGATGGCCGTAGCCTGTTGGGAGGTTAGTTCTATCTTAGAATCCATGAAGTCCCTCACTAAGGAAATGAAGGCTGCACAGAAGGCGCGGATAGTGACCTTTTCGGTGGGTGCTAAGTGTTCACGATTCTTATGGCGCTTGCGGAGGTTGCTGTAAAAGTTAACCGCATAACCATAGATAAATTTTGTGAATTCCGATTTGTCATCTGGTGTGGAGGTCATATTGTTGTAGAAGGTATGCCGTTCTTGTAAGAGGTCGAAGAAGACATTAGAGAATTTCTCCCATGTTTCTGTGTTGAGCGATGGGGGCATGCCTGCAGGGCCAAAGAGCCTGTCTACGATGAGGTCTTCGTAATAGTTATACATGAGCTCATACTTGTCAGGGAAGTGGTTATAGAAGGTCCGTCTAGAAACACCGGATTCATTAATGATTTGACTGCAGGTAATGCGGGAAAAGGATTCTTTTTCAAACAAACGATAAGCAGCTTCTTTGATTTTGGATTTTGTGTCCATATCTACACCTCGGATAAGAGATACAATAAGGGTTAATTAAGCATAACTTTTTAGATAAAATACACAAATTATTTTTTAAAAATACTAAAAATGTTTTATAAAACCAAAGAAAGTAATGAAATAGGCCTAGCAACCTATGCAGCCAAAGCTCTTGAGAGGGAGGTTGATAATTTTATGGTAATTATCTTGTAAGTCTTCCATGTCTTGGCCTTTGAGCTTGTACCAGCCTCCATTATGGGCTATGGCCAAGGTTGGATAGGATTCAACACCCAGGGCTCTAGCCTTACGGTATTCTTCATAGGCTAGCTCTGGATTTTCTAAAGCTTTAGCTAGGTCGTCTTTACTGATTTGATCGGCTAGGCCTATATCCTGGATGATGGGAAGATAGGTAGCAACCTGGTCTAGGGGTTTACCATCCTTGAAAAAGGCTTCTTGCATGAGTCCTAGGGCCTCCAGTACAGCCGAACCTTTTGTATGGTGCTTAATGAGAGCCAGGATGGCACTAGGATGATCTGAATTCATGCGATAAGCCCCCTCTTGAAAGAGGCGGTCTTGTCCTGAAAAATCCACTTGATAGATTTCTTGGATTGATTGGTTGATGGAAGGAATCTGTGTGAGCTCGCCTATGGGTTTGACACGGGAACCGGCAAAGAGACCACTGGGAATGACACTTAATTCAATCTCTGGATGGTCTTTTAAAAAGGTTAGCAAATCGTGATGGAAACCATAGCACCAACCACAATATACATCGGTGAAGTAGGCCATTTGTTCTTTCATGGCAATCACTCCTTTATGAGGCTTTGAATACTACATATATCGTAGAAAGAATATACTATCTCTTTCTTTTATTATAACGAATTACACCCTATTTGTATGTAATATTTATAAAATACATAAATGATTTTTGTGAATGCATAAAAAGACACCTCCTAGCTTGCATGCAAGCTAGGAGGTGTAGGCCTTGATTAGAATTTGAGTTGTTTGATGCGATCTACGGCACGGATTGTATTTTCGCGGGAACCGAAAGCGGTTAAGCGGAGGTAGCCTTCGCCACACGGACCAAAGCCGGAACCTGGTGTGGATACGATGTTGGCTTTTTCCAAGAGGTAGTCGAAGAATTCCCAAGATGTCATGGAGCCTGGTGTCTTAAGCCAGATGTATGGTGCATCAGTGCCGCCGAATACGGTGAGCCCGATAGATTCGAGGCCTTCCCGGATGATGCGGGCATTTTCTTTGTAGTAGGCGATGTTAGCTTGGGTTTGCTCACGCCCTTCTGGGGAGTACACAGCTTCTGCAGCCCGTTGGGTGATGTAAGGAACGCCATTGAATTTAGTGCATTGACGGCGGTTCCAGAGCGGGTTGAGTTCTTGCTTTTGACCAGATGCATTCTTTACCTTTAAGTGGTGAGGAACGATGGTGTAAGCGCAACGGGTACCAGTGAAACCAGCTGTCTTGGAGAAGGAACGGAATTCGATGGCACAAGTCTTAGCCCCAGGGATTTCGTAGATGGATTTTACCGTATTAGGATCGGAGATAAAAGCTTCATAGGCGGAGTCGAACATGAGAACTGCATCATTTTCGTTACAGTAGTCAACCCATGTCTTGAGCGCTTGTCGAGAGAGGACTGTCCCTGTTGGGTTGTTAGGACAGCAGAGGTAAACGATGTCTACATGGGTGGTAGGCAATTCCGGTTCGAAATTGTTTTCCGCTGTAGTAGGGAGGTAGACAACCTTTTCGAAGGCACCTTCTTTGTTTTCACCAGTGCGGCCTGCCATGACGTTGGAGTCCAAGTATACAGGGTATACAGGGTCGCAAATAGCAATGACACAGTCTTGGGAGAAGATTTCTTGGATGTTACCGACATCGGACTTAGCCCCGTCAGATACGAAAACTTCGTCTTCTTGGATGTCCAGGCCTAATGGTTTGTAGTCTCCTTCTACGATGGCCTTGCGGAGGAAGTCGTAGCCTTGTTCAGGGCCATAGCCGCGGAAGGTTTCTTGTTGGCCCATTTCGTCAACAGCCTTGTGCATAGCTTCAATGACAGCAGGTACGAGTGGTAAGGTTACGTCGCCAATACCCAAGCGAATGATATCAGCATCTGGATGAGCCGCTTGGTAGTCTGCTACCTTCTTAGCGATGTTGGCGAAGAGGTAGGAACCTTGTAAGCGGTTATAATTTTCATTAATAGTAGCCATGTTGGTCTCCTTATAGGGCCTGATGGGTGTCAGACTCATATATGCTAAATAGTTTCTTAACAGGTTTTATTGTACTTGTTTTTCTTCTCTCTGACAATAAATTCTATAGATTGTTTATAGGGCCTTTCATGTATGGGAGGCCTCTCTATCCTTTGCTAATTTGGAGTTTTTTGTGCTTGTTGTTCAAAAGCGCTCATTCATAAATGTTGGGACCTATGGGGAGTCTTTTAGTAGAAAAAATTTAAAAAAGTTATTCTTGAGCTTTGAAAAAATCACCGAATAGGATCACAATGGGGA
>URPV01000021.1 GCA_900549805.1 uncultured Veillonella sp. | reverse complement strand
ATTGGGGCTGCCATTGGGGCTGCCATTGGAGCTGCCATTGGGGCTGCCATTGGGGCTGCCATTGGAGCTGCCATTGGAGCTGCCATTGGGGCTGCCATTGGGGCTGCCATTGGAGCTGCCATTGGAGCTGCCATAACAGCTGCAGAACCTAGGCAAACAAGGCCTAAAACCATAGCGCTTAAGGACATTTTTTTCATAGGAATCACTCCTTATCGAAAATAAATAGATTTAAATTATCTATATTATAGCACCACTCTAAAGCCAAGAGAATATGGTAAACTATAACTATATATTATAAGGTTATGCATTATTGTTTGTATTTGTGCAGATTACAGATTGGAATTTCTATGCGTATTGTATTTTTTGATCTCGATGGTACCCTCACTAATTCTGTAGAGGGTATTTTTAAGTCTTTAGACTTTGCCCTGACAGAATGTGGCTATCCTGTCCCTGATAAGGATGTTTTGCAGGAGTTCTTAGGTCCGCCTATCGTATACTCTCTCCAGCATTTCTGTGGTATTTCAGAGCCTGAAAGCAAACGCATTTATGCCAAGTTTCGTGAGCGTTATAGCACAATCGGTAAGTTTGAAAATGAACTCTACCCAGGTGTTCCGGATATGCTGAGGACCCTCCAAGACCGTGGCTACTATATAGCCCTAGCGACGGCTAAACCAGAAATTTTTGCCAAGGAAATTTTAGCCCACTTTCATATTGACCAATATTTTAACCATGTGGTGGGCGCTAACTATGATGTTAACCGGATTCACAAGATGGATATTCTTAAAAAGGCTATAGCCGATTATGGTGGTCCTCTAGCAATGGATGGGGTGCCCATCGCCTATATGATTGGTGACCGCTCCTATGATATGGAGGCAGCCCTTGCGACAGGCTGTATTCCATTAGGCGTATCCTATGGCTTTGGAACGGTTGATGAGCTCATGAAGGCAAAGGCTCAAGTCATCGCTGCTAGCCCCTCTGAAATTCCTAGGCTCTTGGATCCCTTCTATGGTAAAGAGGGGACTGAGGGAAAATCTGATTTAGGTGATGATCGGTCTGCCTCCTCTACTAGTTCACGCCAGCCTCGAGGCCGGTTCAATAATTTTGAAGAAGCAGGGGTGCCTTTTGGTTTCTTTGGATCTATCCTCAACACCTTGGGCCTTTTGTCTATCTTACAAACGCTTATGGGGTCTCATGCTCATGCTCAGGATTCTCAAAGCCATAGTGACCAAGTTAATGGAGAAGTCATGGAACAACCACAATCGAATCAATCGGAAGAGGCAATCTATCAAGACATCCCATTGGACCAAGACGAAAAAGATGTAGATGATCCTGGCTATATAGACCTAGGAGATGAGACTTCTGATTCAGGATTCTTTGATTCCTTTTTTGACGATTCTGATTTTTTTGGCGACTAGGGAGGGTTCTTTATGCTGTGGCTTATCATGGCCTTTCTGTCGGCCTTTTTTGCTGGCATTACCGCTATCCTAGCTAAATGCGGTATCCGCCATACTGATTCTGATCTAGCTACAGCCATTCGCACCCTAGTGGTCTTGGCCTTTGCTTGGCTAGTTGTATTCCTTGTAGGATCTCAAAGGACTCTCATTACCATCTCTGGTCAGTCCTTCCTCTTTCTCATCTTGTCTGGTCTAGCAACAGGGGCCTCCTGGCTTTGTTACTTTAAGGCATTGTCACTGGGGGACGTGAACAAGATTGTCCCTATCGACAAGTCCTCTACCATTTTGACCGTCATTCTGGCTATTATCTGCTTTGGTGAAAGCGACCAGTTAGCTCTCAAGTTGATTTGTACTGCTATTCTAGGCCTTGGTACCTACCTTATGATTGAGAAGAAACAAGGGGAGGCTAAAGCGGACCAAGGTCCTTGGCTGATCTATGCTATCTTGTCCGCAGTTTTTGCAGCCCTTACAGCCATCTTAGCTAAGGTGGGCGTCAGTGGGGTTGAATCTAACCTAGCTACAGCTATCCGGACCTTTGTGGTCCTGATCATGGCTTGGGCTATTGTCTTTATGAAGGGAAAGCAGGTAGGACTCAAGTCTATTGATAGGAAGGAATTGATTTTTATCATTTTATCCGCTTTTGCTACGGGGGCCTCTTGGCTTTGCTATTATTACGCCATTCAAAATGGGGTGGTTAGTCTAGTGGTACCGATTGATAAGTTATCTATCTTGGTATCCATTGCCTTCTCCTACCTAGTATTTAAGGAGACCCTATCCAAGCGATCTGCCTTGGGGTTAGTTTTGTTGGTGGGGGCTACCCTAGTGATGGCAGCAGGACCTTTCTTCTTATAAATCCATATACAATAAAAAAGAGATTGCCTGGGCAATCTCTTTTTATGTACCTATTCATTGTTATTTTTTTTGAGTTTAGCCTTTTTAGCGACTGCTTTTACAACTTTAACACCTGGCTTGAAGAACTTAGCACCCGTTGTTTTGATTTTAATGCGGCTACGGGTTACACGGCCCAAAGCGGTGATTTTTGTCTTGCGCCGAGGTTTCATATCCCGTACGGAGCCGAAGTCTCCTCGTTGTACGGATGTGGTTTTAATCTTTTCAGCGCCGAAGGCAGCCCGCAATTCTTTGCTGAGGGTGCCCAGGGCAAAGTCGTTTTCAAAGGAAAAAACGTCTGCCGCTACATAGCCCATTTCGAGATAGGCATGGACGGTTAGGTGGAAGCGTGGAGCAATGGCTGTCATGATCACTTCGTCATCAGAGGCTTGGCAGGATAGTTCATCCACTGTAATTCCTGCAGTGACCAAGGCACTGGCAACTGCTTGTTGCATGTCGTGGATATCGGATAATTTTTCTTCTTTACAGGTATATAAATCGATTATGAGTTGTTCACCTAATGCGTCTGCCATGGGCTGCCTCCTTCTGAAAATAAACTTAGATAAATTATATCATCAATGGTCAGTATATAGGAATAGGTCTGATTATTTGACTTTTATATTGACTAAAGTCAAATAGTCAAATATAATAAAACTGTAAAAAGATTGTAGTTGGTTACAAGATTATCTCAAGACTAACCAATATAGTTGTAATACTTATTAGAGGTGAATATCATGAGTATGATAGCCGATAGAATAGAAAAGTTTATACTAGACCAAATGCAAAGGGAACAAGAGAGAGTGGTTCTGAGACGGAATGACTTGGCTTCTGAACTTGATTGTGCACCATCACAAATCTCCTATGTCCTATCCACCCGTTTTTCTCCTGACCGGGGCTTTGAAGTAGAGTCTCGCCGAGGCCTAGGCGGCTATATTCGCATTCAACGGATTCAAGAGCCAAGTTTGGAGGCTTTACCTGTAGTAAGCCCTAGACCCATTTATCAATCCACCCATTATAATGATCGACTCATTACCTTAACGGATGTGGATCAGTCCCTCTTGGAACTGTTAGAAGAAGGGCGCCTCACAAAACGAGAGGCCCGTATGATGCACGAATCCTTTAAGGCTATGATGGGTCATTTGCCACAAGAACTCCATAATGATATGGTTAGAAATCTCTTTGCTAATATGATTACGATTATGAAGGAGGAGCGCTAACCCCTACGGATGTGGGGGCTAAAGCATCTGCCACGAAAAGTGCTTAACATGGTATACTAAGGATATGATTAGTAGACCTGTGAGTTTGGTGATAGAAGGTCACGATTCTACGAGAATCGGACCTTCTTTTTTTGAGGAGAATTATGGCTAAGGCTAAGACAGTATTTTTCTGTAATAATTGTGGCGCTGAGTCCTCTAAGTGGATGGGACGCTGCCCTCAGTGCGGAGAATGGAATTCCCTAGTAGAGGAAGTCATTAAAGACACCAAGCAAAGTCGGTCCACCCTGGGGTGGACTGGTGTGGGTAATGGAGCTGCCATCCCTAAACCTCTCTCACTTCCAGATATCGAAGTGGCTCAATTAGCCCGTATTTCTACGACATTTCCTGAAGTAGATCGGGTCTTAGGAGGAGGTATTGTACCAGGGGCTCTGATTCTTCTAGGTGGTGATCCTGGCATCGGTAAGTCCACCTTGCTCTTACAGGTTTCACAAAAGGTCGCTGACACGGCCGGTCAAGTCCTCTATGCGTCAGGGGAAGAATCCCAACTACAACTCAAGTTGCGGGCAGAACGCCTTCATATTAATTCTTCCAACCTCTCTGTTTTGGCCGATACGGACTTGGATCGAATTATTGACCAGGCCTTGGAGGTTCGACCAGCCCTCTTGGTAATCGATTCCATCCAAACCATGTACACCGCTGATATCGACGCAGCCCCTGGCTCTGTCAGTCAGGTGAGGGAGTGTACCGCTCGTATGCTCCGCTTTGCTAAGGAGCAAAATATTCCCGTCATGATTATCGGTCATGTTACTAAAGAGGGAAATATAGCTGGTCCGCGCATGCTAGAACATATGGTAGACGTAGTTCTTTACTTTGAAGGTGAGCGGTCTTATCAATTCCGGATCCTTAGATCCATCAAAAATCGCTTCGGGTCTACATCGGAAACTGGCATCTTTGCCATGGAGGAAGAGGGCTTAGTAGAATTATCCAATCCTTCAGCGGCCCTCCTCGCAGAACGCGCTGATGATGAGTCTGGTTCGGCGGTTATGATTTACCTAGAAGGGGTTAGACCTATTCTTGTGGAAGTGCAGTCATTGGTGACAACGACGGCCTTTGGCATGCCTAGGCGGACCTCTATCGGCTATGACCTTAACCGCCTCATTCAACTCTTGGCGGTCTTGGAAAAACGTTGCGGCTTTACCTTAGGTAACAAAGATGTGTATGTCAATGTTATCGGTGGACTCAAGGTCAATGAACCAGCCTGTGATCTTTCTATGGCCGTAGCCATCGTATCTAATCTCAAGAATCGAGTGGTTCCGGCGGATATGGTCATCCTAGGGGAAGTGGGTTTGACCGGTAATATTCGGTCCATTCCTCGCATGGAGCAGCGGATTGCAGAGGCCACTAAATTGGGCTTTACCCGCTTTATCATCCCCGAGGGTAACTATAAGCAGATTAAATCCAAGAAAAATGGCATTAAGATAAAAGGAGTGCGCACTATTCAAGAGGCCATGGAATTGGCTTTTAGCGCAGGCAACTAACATGATTGGTATTGTATTACTCGCAGCTGGCGCAGGGCGCCGTATGGGTCATAAGGATAATAAAATATTTCTCCCCCTTGGGCCCAAGTCAGTCTTTCAGTGGAGCCTGTCCCATATATTGGAAGTAAAGGATCTAGGTCAGGTGGTTATCGTCCATGCGGAGGGAGAAAAAGAAAGAATTCAAGGGCAGGTTCATGACCTTTTGGAAACATTACCTCATGCCTTACATGAGGTGTCCATCTCCTATGTCCAAGGAGGGGCAGAACGTCAAGATTCTGTAGAGAATGGTGTGGCTGCCTTAGGGCCTACTATTGACCTGGTTTTGATTCACGATGGGGCCCGTCCTATGGCCCAGGCAGAATTGTTTATGAGGACGGCCCATGAGGCGGCCCTCCATGGGGCTGCAGTGGCAGCCGTTAAGACAACGGATACGGTGAAACGTGTGGATGAAGATGGCCTGGTTTTAGAAACCCTCCAGCGGTCTGAACTCTACAATATGCAAACCCCACAGGGCTTTCAACGGACTCTCTTTGAAGAGGCCTTAGCCCATGCTAAAGACCAAGGATTCCAGGGGACTGATGACGTATCCCTCGTTGAATGTTTGGGGCAACCAGTCCATATTGTGGAGGGGGATTATCGAAATTGTAAGATTACCACTCCCAATGATCTAGTGGTAGCTAAGTCCTATTTAGGTATAAAGGAGGGGCTCATGCGAGTAGGTATGGGTTATGATGTACACCGGCTCGTGGCTGGGCGACCTTGCATCCTCTGCGGTGTTAGGATTGATTCACCCCTAGGGCCAGAAGGGCATTCCGATGCAGATGTACCAGTTCACGCTCTTATGGATGCCCTGTTAGGGGCTGCAGGTCTTCGGGATATAGGCTATTATTTCCCACCAGAGGACCCGGCCTATAAGGGAATTTCTTCCATGCTCCTCTTGGAAAAGGTCAATTCTCTGTTGAAAGATAAGGGCCTAAAAGCCTATAATATAGATATTATGGTGATTTCGGAAACGCCTAAACTCAAGCCTCATATCGATGCTATGAAGGACAATTTAGGCCGGGCCTTGGGCCTTCCGCTTGACCGTATTTCTGTAAAAGCGACTACCAATGAGTCACTGGGGGCCATAGGCCGCCGAGAAGGCATAGCTGCGCAAGCTTGTGTGACTGTGATTGAAGGAGAGGTATAGATATGTCTAAGATGAAAGTTCGTTTCGCACCAAGTCCAACAGGTCCATTCCATATCGGTGGGGCTCGTTCTGCACTGTTTAACTGGTTGTTGGCCCGTAAAGAGGGGGGCACCTTCATCCTTCGCGTGGAGGATACAGACCGTGTTCGTTCCACTCGCGAATCAGAAGAAAACATCAAAGCAGCCCTTACATGGTTGGGCATGGACTGGGATGAAGGCATCGATGTTGGGGGTGACAACGGTCCTTACCGGCAAACAGAACGCTTGGATATTTATAAGAAGGTGACCGACCAACTCTTGGCAGAAGGCAAGGCTTATAAATGCTATTGTACGGCTGACGAATTGGAAGCGGTGCGGGAAGACCAATTGGCTAAGGGAGAAACACCTAAATACAATGGCCACTGTGCCCATTTGACCGCGGAAGAACAAGCTAAGTATGAAGCAGAAGGCCGTCCTTATACCATTCGTTTACGCGTTCCTACCAATGAAACCTACGCCTTTGACGATATGGTACGGGGCCATGTATCTTTTGATTCCGCTGGCGTTGGTGACTATGTTATTGTCAAATCTGACGGGATCCCTGTTTACAACTATGCTGTAGTTATCGACGACCACACTATGGGTATTACCCACGTTATTCGGGCGGAAGAACACTTGTCCAATACACCTCGCCAAATTGCAGTTTACCGCGCTTTGGGTTGGGAGGTTCCGCAATTTGGTCATATATCCCTAATCTTGGGCGCCGACAAGAAGAAGATGTCCAAACGCCATGGGGCGACTTCCGTTGATCAATACCGTCAACAAGGCTATTTGCCAGAAGCTATCGTTAACTTCTTGGCCCTCTTAGGTTGGGCTCCAGAAGGGGAACAAGAACTCTTCACCCAAGAGGAATTGATTCAAGCCTTCTCCATGGACCGGGTAGCTAAGAATCCAGCCGTTTTCGATATTGAAAAGTTGAACTGGATTAATTTCAATTATATGAAGCAGTTGTCTGATGAAGAACTTCTCAAACTTTGCTTGCCTCACCTACAAAAAGAAGGGTTTGCACCAGATTCCCTTAATGCAGAACAAACAGCTTGGTTCACTATGTTCTGTTCCACCATGCGGGACCACTTGTCCTATGGGGCACAAATCGTTGATCACATAGGCCTCTTCATATCTGACACCGTCTTCCTGGAAGAAGGCCACGAAGAAGAACTTAAGGCTGTTCTCAAAGAAGAGTCTGCGCCAACTGTATTGGCAGCCTTCCGCGACAAGGTAGCGGCTATGGATGAGGTGGCTCCTGATACAGTAAAAGCGGCTATCAAAGCAGTTATGAAGGAACATGACCTGAAAGGTAAATTTGTATTTATGCCAATTCGCATTGCTTTGACAGGCCAAATGCACGGTCCTGACCTTAATAACATCGTTACCCTTATCGGTAAAGATAAGACTTTGCAACGCTTGGATGCGTATCAAAACCTACTTGCCTAATGGTAAGATAAAGCGCCTATGCCCAGTGCCCTAAATTGACGGTATCTGGGCATTCGTGCTATACTCAAATAGTATATTTATTGAGTTTAATTCCTAAAATTAATAGATTTTAGACCGCATAAATAGACCTAGCAAGAACACTTGTTTAGGTCTTTTGTATTGAATACTGGAGGTTTGGTGTAAGATGAGAGACATTACTGTATTTAACACCATGACACGTCAAAAAGAAACCTTTAAACCGATTAAAGAAGGGGAAGCGAAAATCTATGTGTGTGGTGTCACTCCCTATAACCACCCTCATATCGGAAACGCCCGTCCTTTTGGAACGTGGGATGTGATTCGTCGTTACTTAACCCATGTAGGATATAAGGTAACCTATGTGCAAAACTTTACCGATGTGGACGATAAGATTATTAACACTTCTAATGGTGAAGGTGTGTCTTGGGATACTATTTCTAATCGCTATATCGACTCCTATTTTGAAGTGATGGACGCCTTGGGTGTCAAACATGCAGATGTATACCCACGGGTATCAGAACATATGGATGATATCATTGCCATGATCACAAAGCTCATCGACAATGGAGTTGCCTATGAATTGGATGGGGATGTGTATTATTCCGTAGAAAAATTTGATGGCTATGGTAAATTGTCTGGCCGCACCTTAGACGATATGGAAGCGGGCGCTCGTGTTGAAGTGGATAGCCGCAAACACAATCCTATGGACTTTGCCCTTTGGAAGGCGGCTAAACCTGGTGAACCATCTTGGGATTCCCCTTGGGGTAAGGGTCGTCCAGGTTGGCACATCGAATGTTCTGCTATGTCCAATAAGTACTTAGGCCAAGAGTTTGACTTCCATGGTGGCGGATCTGACTTGATCTTCCCTCACCACGAAAATGAAATCGCCCAATCCGAAGGTTGCACCCATCATCATCCTTCCGTTCGCTACTGGTTGCACAATGGTTTCATCACCATCAACCAAGAAAAAATGTCTAAATCCTTGAATAACTTCTTCTTGGTTAAGGATATTTTGGAAGAATACTCCGCCGATGCCCTCCGTTGGTTCCTCTTGTCTACTCACTACAGAAGCCCATTGGACTTTTCCGATGAACGGTTGGAAGAGGCGAATAAGGAATTGGGACGTTTGGCTACAGCCATTGAAAACCTTCTCTACTTGGAAGCACAAGAAGAAGGGTCTTGTAAGGAAGCAGAAGCCCTCCTTGAAAAGGCCAAAGTCTATGCAGACGAGTTTGAAGCGGCTATGTCCGATGACTTCAACACCTCCTTAGCTACAGCCCCTATGTTTGGCTTGGCTAAAGAAATTAATATCTACTACCAATCCGTACAAAGCCGCGATGGCTCTGTATGCCATGAAACCCTCGACCAAGTGAAGGAAATCTTCAAATTTATGACTGACGTTATCGGCGTTTTGGAAGATACTTGGAAAGGGACGACAGGGGCTGATGCTGAAGAGTATAACAAGTTGATGGATCTTCTCTTGGGCCTTCGTCAAACTTGCCGTGAAAAGAAACAATATGAATTGGCTGATGCCATTCGCGACCAACTAGCAGAAATCGGTATAGTGATTGAAGATTCCCCTCAAGGGGCTCGTTGGAGAAAAGCATAAGTGAAATTTAAACAATTTCAGTTTTTGAAAAACCAAGCTCTTCAAAAATTAAGAGAACTCGATGGAACCGATACAGTAGTGTCGGTTCCTCAGTCTATAGAGGAGACCCTCCAGGAGGATGTCTTGACCCTGGCCTATTTAGGAGATGCAGTCTATTCTCTTTACATCCGTAAACGGGTAACGGCTATGGGTATCAACCGAGTCCAGGTTTTACATACCTTGGTGACCGCTTTTATCAATGCTAAGGCGCAAGCCGCAGCCTTACAGGTCATCGAGGATGACCTTACTGAAGAGGAAGCATCCATTATACGGCGAGGGCGTAACGCCAATGTCAATGTGCCTAAGTCTGCATCGGTTCAAGAATACCGGTGGTCGACGGCCTTTGAGTCCCTCTTGGGCTTTCTTCATGTGACGGGGCAGGATCAGCGTTTACAAGACCTGATGGCCCAGGCTTATTCGTATACATTAGAGCATATTAAGGTGTAATATGGAAAATTATATTGTGGGCCGTAATGCCGTGAAGGAAGCCTTACGGGGCGATCGGTCTGTACAAAGACTCTTAGTGGCTGAAGATAAGGCTCAAAATGCATTGCGAGACATTGTTACTATGGCTAAGAAGCAGGGGATAGAGGTTCGCTTAGTGCCACAAAAACAATTGGCTAAGTACGCGGACCAAGTTCCTCACCAAGGGGTAGTGGCCTTTGTTAACGCCATTTCCTTTAAGGACTTAGGGCAAGTTCTACAAGAGTGTCAGGATTCCGCCCCCCTATTAATCCTTACAGATGGGGTGGAGGATCCTCATAATATGGGGGCTATCATCCGAACCGCCGAGTGTATTGGTGCTACTGCTGTCTTAGTTCCTAAACGACACAATGCGCCTATCAATGCTACGGTAGCTAAAACTTCTGCTGGAGCCGTAGAGTTAGTGCCTATCGTTCAAGTGGGTAATGTAAGCCAAACCATTAAGAGCCTACAAAAGCAAGGCTTTTGGGTTATGGGTGCGCACATGGAGGGGGACCGGACCCTCTACGAAGCGGACATGACCTTACCAACAGTATTGGTTATAGGTAATGAAGGCAAGGGGATTAGCCGATTGGTTAAGGAAGCTTGTGACTTCTTGGTGACCATTCCTATGTATGGCAAGCTTAACTCTCTTAATGCCTCTGTAGCAGCCGCTATCCTCATGTATGAGGCTGTCCGTCAACGGCAGGTTAAGTCAAGTTGATAATGTAACATAAATCCACTATAATAACTATTATGTGGGCTTTCTCTTAGTAAGAGGAGAAACCTCTATGGAACACGTTCAATCTCATAAGACGCGATACGATTTTTCTCGCATGACTGATGAAGAGGTCGTACGTATTGCACAAATGGAAAAGCGAGAGGATGCAGTCGACTTCTTGGTTAACAAGTACAAGAACTTCGTCCGTGCAAAAGCGCGTACCTATTTCCTTGTCGGCGGTGACCGTGAGGATATCATACAAGAGGGGATGATTGGCCTTTATAAGGCAACACGGGATTACAAGTCTGGGCGTCTTGCTTCATTTAGGGCTTTTGCAGAGCTCTGTGTGACCCGGCAAATCATCACGGCTATTAAGTCGGCCACTCGCCAAAAACACCAGGCTCTCAATAATTATGTATCCCTTAGCAAACCCGCTTATGATGATGACACTGAGCGGACCCTCTTGGAAACATTAGAGTCTTCAGAGGTTACAGATCCAGAGGAAATGTTCCTAGAAGAGGAAGAACTCCATAATCTGGAAGAGGTCATGGGCCATGTGCTCAGTGATTTAGAATGGGATGTTTTGATAGACTACCTAGATGGTGTATCCTATCAAGAAATAGCCAATCGCACAAACCGCAGTGTTAAATCAATCGATAATGCCCTGCAACGTGTTAAACGTAAATTAGTAACATATTTAGCGTCACGGTCTGGTGCACCGGGGCATCCTAGCACAGAGGAAGGAAGATAATCGTGCAAACAGTATTCATGGTATTAGAAGTAATCGTATCTATCTTGTTGATCATTGTAGTCTTGCTACAAGAAAGCAAAATGCAAGGTATGGGCGGTGCCGTTTCCGGTGCTGCATCGCAAACCTTTGGTGGTAAGGAACGAGGCCTGCAAGGTCTCTTGAAAAAATTGACCATCATTTTAGGTATCATCTTTGCTGTTCTTAGCTTGTTCTTGGGAGCAACCATTAACTTATAATCATCAATAAGCCTGCGATTAAGCAGGCTTTTTCTGTCTTATTGTGCATAGATAGGAGGCATAGGAATGAGACAAAAACTAATTCAGTATTTTAAGAGCATGAGTCCCGACTATGCCCATATCGAGGACGCTGCTTATTTTGCTCATATTAAGGGGGCTAAGGCCCTTAATTCCTTTATGCGAGAAGCTCAATACTTGGTAGATGACGGCATCTTGGAATACGGTGGAGATGATACCTACCGTTTTATGCCTAAGGAATATGTGGAAGGAATTTTTAAGGGCTACCGTAAGTCCTTCGGGTTTCTCATTACGCCGCCAGGGGAAGAGGATATTTATATAGCTGCTGAAAACCAAGGGTCTGCTATGCATAATGATAAGGTAGTGGCTAGGGTTATGCGGACTGATCGGCGGACTGGTAAAAAAGAAGGGGTCATTATCGATATCCTAGAACGGGCTAATGAAACCATAGTCGGTACCTATGATCGCCAACGAGACTTTGGCTTTGTTATACCTGATGATGAACGGATTGGGACTGATGTCTATGTAGACCATGCCAATAACCATGGTGCTCGTTCTGGTGCTAAGGTCTTGGTCAAGTTGACTCGATGGCCGGAAGGTGATCGCAAGCCGGAAGGAATTATTACAGATATTCTAGGCTATAAGGGGGATGTGGGCCTTGATATTTCTTGTATTATGGCGGATCATAAGATTCCTTTCCATTTCCCTCAAGAAGTTTTGGATGCAGCCGATACCATAGATACCCATATTCACGATGATAAAGATCGCTTAGACTTGCGTAAGGACCAACTCATCACCATCGATGGAGAAGATGCCAAGGACTTGGACGATGCCGTATCCCTAACAATGTTAGATTCAGGTCTCTACCGATTGGGTGTTCACATTGCAGATGTATCCAACTATGTTGTGTCTAATAGTCCTATCGACCAAGAAGCCTATAATAGGGGGACCTCTGTTTATTTGGTAGACCGGGTCGTCCCTATGTTGCCAGAGGTTTTGTCCAACGGGATATGTTCCCTGAATGCAGGGGAAGATCGCTACGCCATGTCCTGTATCATGGATATCAATCAGGCGGGGAAAGTGGTTAACTATAGGATTTCTCCATCAATCATCCGGGTCGGCCGTCGCTGTTCATACAAGGAAGTATATAAAGCTCTTGAGGAAGATATTATCCCTGATGATTTAATACCTTACATGGAACTTCTTAGAAACTTAAAGGGGTTATTTACGGTTCTCAATGGCATGCGGAAACGGCGGGGAGCTTTGGATTTTGATTTTCCTGAATACCGGGTTATGTTAGATTCTGATGGAATCCCTCTACGAATTGTTCGCCGCGATCGAACTGTGGCAGAGCGAATTATTGAAGAATGTATGCTCATCGCTAATGAAACCGTGGCCTGTCATTTGCGAGATACAGAGCGTCCGTCCATTTACCGGATTCATGAGGAGCCTGTATCAGATAAGTTGGAAGCTTTTCAAACGGTCGTCCGTTACCTGGGTCATGAGCTCTCCTTTAAGGGTGATTCAATCAGTCCGCGAGATATCCAAAGTTTCCTCGATTCCATCAAGGGGACGGATGTGGAAGAGGTAGCCCAGATTATGACCCTTCGGTCCATGCAACAGGCCAAGTATTCTATTGATAATCTTGGCCACTTTGGCTTGGCTTCCGATTGTTACACCCACTTTACATCCCCTATCCGTCGCTACCCTGATCTTATGGTACACCGCCTCTTAAAGGCCGACCTTCACTGGAAGAACGGCTATAGTAAGCGTGACCGGTCTGAGGAGTGGATTGCCAAGGCTGCGGAACATGCTTCCATCCAGGAACAAAATGCGGTATCTGCAGAACGGGATACGGATGACCTCAAGAAGGTGCAGTACATGGTGCCTTTTGTGGGTCAAGTATTCCAAGGTAAGGTTAATTCTATTACCTCTTTTGGCATGTTTGTAGAATTGGAGAACGGAATTGATGGGCTTGTTCATATCAATATGATGAATGACGATTACTACTTCTACGATGAAGAACACTTCCTCTTAGTTGGTCGTCGCACAGGTCAAACTTACCACTTAGGGCAAGAGGTAACGGTGACCTTAGTCAAGGCTGATATGGATAAGAAGCAGATAGACTTCGTTCTTGGTGAAGTGGATAATCTAATGGTTATCCAAGATCGGTTGACAAGCCAACAGGCTTCACGGTCTAAGGGCTCTTCTCATAAGAAGGGTAAGCCCTCTAGATCTAAGTCGCATCAAGCCAATAGGGAGAGCGGTCGAAAAACGAATGCAAAGAAAGGCCGGAAGACACCTGCAAAAAGAGGGCGGAGAAAATCTTCTTCGACTGATCGGTCTGGCCGCCGGTCTCAATCCAAAAAGCACCGAAATAAGAGGTAATAGCGTGTTAAATAAGTTAGGAGAAAGCTAGATGGCAAAATCTAAGGCTGACAATCTCATAAGCGATAACCGTAAGGCCCGTCATGATTATCATATTCATGACACATTTGAGGCGGGGATTGTTCTGACGGGGACTGAAATTAAGTCCATTCGCCAGGGCAAGCTAAACCTTAAGGATTCCTTCTGCCGTATAGATGATAGGGGAGAACTCTGGCTCATGGGTGTTCATATATCTCCCTATGAGCAAGGTAACCGTTTTAATCATGATCCTGAACGGACTCGTAAGCTCCTCATGCACAAGGCTGAAATCGCTAAGCTTTTAGGGCAAGTTAAGGAAAAGGGCTATTCTCTAGTACCTTTGAATTTTCACTTTTCTCGAGGGCTTGTCAAGGTAACAGTGGGCCTTGTAACTGGTAAAAAGAATTACGATAAACGTCAGTATATAGCAGAACGGGATGCTAAACGAGATATCTCTCGTCGCATCCGTGAACAAGAAAAGTATTAGAGGAGAAGGGGGACGCCTTAAGAATGCTACCCCCTTGCCAAGTCTCATAGGGACATTTATAATGTATAAGCTAGCCCACCACTCAACCCCATGCATGGGGATGTAATGGTTTCGACAGGGGTGCGTGTGGTATAGATAGCGGGTCGGCGTCCCAAAAGGCCGTAAAACTTTGGAAAAACATTTAAACGCAAAAGAAAACTTTGCATTAGCTGCATAAGCTACGCTCTTCATCCTTGCGCCTGACAGGGGTGAAAGGGCGTCAAACCTCAGGCTGGTCTAAGTTGGCTGTTTCACTGGCTTAGGCGAGATCAAAGAAACTGGGATATTTTAGTTTGTCGTTGTACGAACAATATCTGAGACTTTAAACAGCGACTGCACTCGGAGAAGTCTATATGGCAACACTTTTGGACAGGAGTTCGATTCTCCTCATCTCCACCACAATAGCTAGCTCAAAAATAGGACCAGATAGAAATCTGGTCCTATTTTTATATCAAATTCAAACAAATATCTAAAGAAATACTTAAAAATATATACATAATTAATATATCGTATACCTGATTATATTGACTTTTAGTAAAAAATGTGTACCCATAAATGCTTTAAGAAGCTAGATAAAATAAGGCTTTTTAAGCTTTCATAAAGTCCTTAAAATCTTGACTATCTAGTCTATCTTCGGTAGAATAGAGTGTATTTAAAAAAGTAATTACTCAATTCTATAAAAGGAGAAAGCATATGAAGTTTCGTTATTCTGCTATGCTCGTAGCGGCGGCTTTATCCGCTCTATTGGCGACAGGTTGTGGAGCTAATGCGGGTCAAAAGTCTGGAGATGTAGCGGTTAACGCTTACAAAATCTCCGCTTCCGATACGAATATCCCAGAATCCTTCAGTGGTACCATTGTCTCTGAAAATTCTGTAGCTGTTCATGCCCGTGTATCTGGCTATGTAACAGAAAAGTACGTAAAAGGTGGGGATCAAGTGGTTGCAGGTCAACCTCTTTACAAGATTGATTCCCGTCAATACCAAGCTAATTTAGCGCAAGCACAAGCCCAAGCGGCTAATGCTAATGCGGCCTATCAAAATGCACAACTAGACTTGGGTCGCTATCAAACCTTGGCCGCTCAAAATGCCATTGCTCAACAAACGGTTGATACACAAGCGTCTGCAGCAGAACAAGCACGAGCTTCTTACCAAGCTTACCAAGCTCAGGTTCAAATCGCTGAAGACAACCTCAATGATACTATCGTTTATGCCCCTTATTCCGGCACCTTGGAAATGGATGACGTAGATTTGGGTACTTATGTACAAGCTGGTTCTACTACCTTGGTAACCATTGATTCCATCGATCCTGCCTTCGTTCAATTCTCCTTGTCCGAACAAGAATACTTGGAATTCATGAAGGATCAAACCAATGGTCAAGCAGAAGAACTTCAATTGCAATTGGCTGATGGGTCTACCTATGAACATACAGGTAAGCTAGTGCAAGCTGCTCGTAACCTGGATAATGGTACAGGTAAGTTGATCTTAAAAGCATCCTTCCCTAATCCAGACCATAAGCTTTTGGCTAACATGTTTGGTACTGTTATCTCTCCAGGTACAGTTCAAAAAGATGCCATCTTGGTACCTAGCCGGGCTATCCAACAAGTATTGGATAAGAAGTTTGTCTTCGTTGTACAAGATGATGGCACTGTAAAACAAGTACCTATCGAAGTAGGCGCTACTAAGGGTGCTTACACAATCGTTAAGGGAGGCCTCAAGGCTGGCGAAGAAATCGTCGTTGATGGCTTAACCAAGATTCGCGATGGTGCTAAGGTCAATGCTAAAATCCTTAGCAAAGAAGAAGTCGACCAATCTAACTAGGAGGTAAGGCGTGTCAAAGTTCTTTATTAACCGTCCTATCTTTGCTATCGTAATCGCTTTAGTGATTACCTTGGCAGGGTTGATGTCTATGATCAACCTACCGGTAGCGCGGTATCCACAAATAGCACCGCCAACTGTACAAGTTTCTACAGCCTATACGGGGGCAACCTCCCAGGTTGTTAACGATACAGTGGCCTCTGTTATTGAAAACCAAATGATTGGTGTAGAGCATATGGATTTTATGACTTCTAACTCCACCAATAATGGTACCTATTCCTTATCCATTCAATTTACGCAAGATTCCGATGCGGACATGGATACGGTCAATGTCTCCAACCGGGTACAAAGGGCTACAGCTCAATTGCCATCTGAAGTACAGCAGGTTGGTGTAACTACCACCAAATCCTCTGGTGATATGGCCTTCATCTTCTCCTTGGTTTCTCCAGATGGGACCTATGATGATGTCTTCCTTAAGAACTATGGTTCTAATTATATGATGGATGCCATTAAATCCGTCTCTGGTGTCGGTTCTGTACAAGAATTCGGGGCTGACTATGCCATGCGGGTATGGGTAGATCCCTCTAAGATGGCCAAGTATGGTTTGACAACAGCAGATATCATTTCTGCTATTAAGAGTCAAAACATGCAGGCTGCTGCTGGTACTGTAGGGCAGGAACCTACTAAGGGTGAGCAGCAATTCCAATACCCAATCGTAGTGCAAGGTCGTTTGACCTCGGCTGATGAATTTGGCAATATTGCGATTAAAGCAGCTAATGGTAATGTCCTTCACTTGAAGGATGTGGCTCGTCTTGAATTGGGCAAGAAGGCCTATAATTTTGCAGCCTTGCAAAATGGTATTCCTTCCGCAGGTTTTGCTGTTTCCCTTCAAAATGATGCTAACGCTATCCAAACTATTAAAAATATCCGGTCTGTATTGGAAGAACAATCTAAATCCTTCCCACCAGGCATGGAGTACAATGTAGTCGTAGATAATACCAAGTTCGTATCTGCTTCTATTGAAGAAGTTATTCATACCTTTGTAGAAGCTTTGCTCTTAGTACTCCTAGTAGTTTATATCTTCCTCCAATCTTGGCGGTCTACCCTCATTCCGATGATTGCCGTTCCTGTATCCCTTTTGGGAACCTTCGCGGCCTTTACGGTTTTAGGGTTTACCATCAATACCTTAACCCTCTTCGCTATGGTATTAGCTATCGGCCTTGTTGTCGATGATGCCATTGTCGTGGTCGAAGCGGTTGAATACGAACTCAAATATAACGGTAAGACGCCTAAAGAAGCGGCTATGATCGCCATGCAAAATGTGCAAGGTCCTGTTATTGGCGTAGCCTTCGTCTTGTGTGCTGTATTCGTACCAGTATCCTTCATGGGTGGTATGACTGGTATCCTCTACAAGCAATTTGCCTTGACCATTGCTGTTTCTGTAGCTATTTCTGCTATTGTGGCCTTGGTTTTGACTCCGGCCCTTTGTGCGACAATGTTAAAACCACATGTGCCAAAGGAAAAGGAAGATATCCTTCACCGGTATTTAAATAAGTTCAATTACTATTTGGAACGATTCTCTGATTGGTATGGCTTCCAATTAGCTAAGTTAGCTCGCAAGTTGTGGGTGACTGTAGCTGTGCTAGTATTTTTCGTTGTAGCATCCTTAGGAGCCTTTAAGCTCTTACCGACATCTTTCGTACCTGCGGAAGATGGGGGCTACTACATGATTGCCGTCAATCTTCCTGATGGGGCCACCCAAGGTCGTACCTTGGCAACCTTGTCAAAAATCCGCGACCTCGTTCGCTATACTAAGGACAAGGATGGCAATGTGGTAGAAGATCCTGACTACGATACAATCTTTACCGTAGCAGGCTTTGACCTTTTAGGTGGTGGTCAAAAATCCTCCGCTGGTGCTATCTTTGCGGTTCTCAATGACTGGGATCAACGGACTCGGGCTGATCAAGGGGTAGGGGCTAAGATCCGTAAAACTTTTGCTGTTACTGGTAATGGTGTTCCAGAAGCAACCGTGTTGGCCCTCAATCCACCATCCATTCCTGGTTTGGGTAATACCGGTGGTATCAGTATGTACATCATCAATAAGGGTGGGGATTCCACCGAGGTGATGGCTGAAAATGTTAGCCAATTCTTAGCAGCAGCTAATCAAAATCCAGCTATTACCAAGGCTTACACGACTTTCTCTACAGGAACACCAACCCTCAAGTTTGATATAAACCGGGAAAAAGCAGCTCAAGATGGTGTTAATATTTCTGATATCTTCTCTACCTTGCAAACCTTCTACGGTTCTGTTCAAGTCAATGATTTCACAGAATTTGGTAAGAACTATAAGGTTGTCGTAGAAGCAGAACAGGAATTCCGTCAAAATACAGATAACTTACATATGCTTTATGTTAAGAATTCTGCCGGTAAGACTGTTCCTGTAAGCAACTACATTACGCAACATGATACAGGCTCTGCAGCTACTATTACGCGCTTTAACAATGCACCTGCTGTATCCATTAATGTAACTCCTTCTGGATCTACTGGCGATGCTATTAAGGCCCTAAAAGAATTGGCTAAAACCAACTTGCCACAAGGCTATACTTATGATTGGTCTGGTCAAACTCGTGAAGAAGTTAAGGCTGGCTCCCAAACCGTACTTATCTTGGGTCTTGGTCTCATCTTTATATTCCTTATCTTGGCAGCCTTGTATGAATCCTGGAAGGTACCATTTGCGGTTCTCTTCTCTGTACCATCTGGTATCTTTGGTGCTTCTGTAGTACCAGCTCTATTGAATTTTGTAAGCTCTCATCCTTTGTCTAACGATATTTATATGCAAATTGGTATTCTTACCCTGATTGGTTTGGCCGCTAAGAATGCCATCTTGATTATCGAGTATGCTAAGGTCCGCGTAGATGAACGGGGTATGCGTCCTGTTGATGCAGCTATCGAAGCAGCAAAGATTCGTCTCCGTCCAATTCTTATGACATCCTTCGCCTTTATCTTAGGTGTATTACCTCTAGCTCTCTCCTCTGGTGCTGGTGCTGCAGCTCGTGTATCCATGGGTGTAACCGTAGCTGCTGGTATGACCACAGCAACTCTCTTTGGTATCTTCATTATCCCAATGCTCTTTATCATTGTGGAAACATTGAAAATGCCAAAGGTTAAAGGTGATGATGCATCTAATGATCCAAATAAGGACTGGTACTAGTTACTAGCTAGACATCTTTACTTAAGTTAATAAGAAAAGAGACTTCCTCAGGGGAGTCTCTTTTCTTGCTTTAGGCATAGTAAGTCTATGTCCCACGTATATTCTTTTGAAAGGT
>URPV01000020.1 GCA_900549805.1 uncultured Veillonella sp. | reverse complement strand
TTAGAAAAGATGACCTTTATGAGGTTTCAAGTGCTCTTGATGTAGCTGAATCTAGAATAAAAATTATAGACTATTGGCCTGCTCCAGCCCTTTATATTTATCCTTACCGTAATGGGGTTGTACTAGGTAATGTTGAGGAGGGAATATTAAATTTATATGGTTGGTGGAATGGTGGATTTATCTGTCATAAGCAATGTGATTTACAGATTAAGCTAATTCTTGATAATTTAAAACAAATAGAAGAGGAATTTTATAAATATGGGATTGAAGAGATTCAATCACTTGTAATATACAATAAAGGATCTATAGATGATGAAGAATTGCTTATTGATCTTGATGCTATTTGTCAAGAATATGGAGAGATTGGTAAGTTACCTATCATTTATAAAAATGGTACCGAACAATTAGTTAGGGATGAATCGCTTCCATGGATGATTACACTGGGGCTTTTGATGCGGGGGTTAAATTATAGTGATATCAACCGTTGATGCTAAAGAGATTAATTATGTATCACGAAAAATGCGGCTAAATCAATGGTTTCATCAACATAGATATGGATTAAAGATCACCTTCGCAGTCATTATTTGTATATGGATAGGATGTCTTTTTAGGGCCTATAATAGTTTTGCTATTTATAGAAATACCACAAATAAGCTAGAAACTATTAAAAATGAAGAATCTACTATAGTAGCACAAGAGGCGGAGCAGTTTTATAATGGTGCTATAGAAAATATGCAGATATCTTCTAATTTGAATAGTTATAATTATCGCATATCTATTTTAAGAACATTAACAGATGCCATTGTTGAATTGCAAAAAAAAGATAATAAAAGAATTTGGATTGAGAGGATAGAATTCCAAGATCAAAGTATTAGTATTAAAGGGATTGCATCTGATACGAATACAGCGTCGACTCTAACAAAAATATTGCCTAAAGGTAATGGTGTGGAGGAGTATCATGAAGAAGAAACAGCTAGTACAGATAATAAATGATATATATTTACTATTACAGGAAATTCCAAGTCTTCTTCCACTATCTAAACGAATTATTTTATTATTTCTTTTCTTATGTGTTAGTACTACTTTTTTAAGCTGTTACTTTAGTAATTATTATGATTCACTTAGTGATTCTTTAACTTTGGATATTCGTAAAATAGAGAGTCATAAGGAGAGTAATACCTACTTAATGCAGACTAGATCTTATAAAGTTATTGAGAAGTGGCAGGAGAAAATAAATAATAGGAATTTTTGGCATCATGAAGTGATGAGAATTCTTGGCGATGAGCCACTACTTGTTAGTAAAGTTGACGATAGTCGAGATGGTTTTCATGTTGATGTTGTGGGAGATTATTTAGATGTTCTCATGTGGATGGATAAGATTATGAATGAGATGCCTTATATCCGTACCATCCCTGAAGAAATTACATATACAGCAGCCGGTACTAAATGGAGATTTCTAATTTCAACCTAAATTTATAGATAATTCTCATAGTCGATAAAAGAGGAAGGATTTACCTTCCTCTTTTTATATGTCTTACTTTTTATATGTCTTATATGAATTGTTTTATTAGGAACTTCTATCTTGTTTCTAATCCTACTTCTTCATTTCTAAATTCTTTTCCTCCAATCCTTAATCTTCCTTTATATTTACTGGCCTCCCTTTAATTTACCCCTCATATGTAGTACAATAAATAACGATATTGATTGTATTAGAAGTGGGTAAGTATGAGCAGTGTGAACAGAAACATTGTCCTCATAGGTTCCATGGGCAGCGGTAAGTCTCACTTTGGCCGGAATTTGGCGGAAAAGTTTGGCTGGCAGTTTGTGGATACGGACCGAGTACTAGAGGGATGTTACGGATTACCCATTGCTGAAATTTACCGTAAGTTAGGGGAAAAAGGCTTTCGCCGAGCTGAGATGGACCTCTTGAAGAAGGTCTGCCTCTACCATGAGGCTGTCATTAGCTTTGGTGGTAATTTCCCCATTGAGATGAAGACCCTACGCGGTCTTAAAAAGTATTCTTATATCATTGGTATCCGGGCGGCTAAGTACCGCATTGTGAACCGGGTTAATCGCCGGGTGGGCAAGCGACCTACCATGGACTACACCGATGTAGCTGGTTTTGTCCATACCATGATTAACCGTTGGAAGCCAGTGTATAGGAAGTGCGACTTTATTATTGATACTACCCATGGCCGCACTCATGACTTGATCGAACGGATTAAGCAAGAGTTAGGGGCCCAGGAGGTCATCTTTAAGAAGCGCCGTCTCAAACAAGCCGGTAAATGGCAAGGCCGTAATCGTTCTGAGTCAGATGACAATCAAAAAGTTGAAGTCATCGATTAGCCTGGCAGCTCTCGCGTGAATCTGCCAGCTACCCTCTGGGTAGGAAGAGATTGTGTTAAGTTAATACGCTAAAAGGGACCGGTACTGTAAGGGTAGCGGTTATTTGTCTATTCTGGGGAAGTTAGGATGCTAGCTTTCACAGGGTTAGGGAGAATTATGGATAGTCAGTTGATTAAAGAAAAGATTTTACATAATAAGAAGCGCATCTTGGCAGCCTGTGTAGCCATCGCTGTTATTGGTGGAGGCGTATACTATTACCAGGCGCAAGCTGCAACTAAACAGGAACAGACTCAATACACGACGGGTAAGGTAGAGCGGGGGACTGTGGCCTCTCTTATCACTTCTACGGGGACCATCAATCCTGTGAATTACGTCGATATTTCTACTAATATCGCCGGCAAGTTGGATTCCGTTTTGGTTAAGGAAAATGACCACGTTACCAAGGGTCAAGTCATCGCCTACATCGACCCTCGTCAATTGCAGGCGTCAGTTGATGATGCCAAGGCGGCCTTAGACCAAGCGCAACTTAATGTGGACCGCTATGGCACCTTGGTTAGCCAAAATGCCATCGACCGTAAGACCTATGATGATGCGGTTACTAGCTTGGAACGAGCCCAAGCGACCTATGACCGAGCCCAAGCTAACTTGTCCGATGCCACCATTACGTCTCCTATGGACGGCTATGTCATCGGGACCCCTCTCAAGGCAGGCCAAACCATTTCTACAGGAAACTCCACCCAAATGATTATCGCCACTGTGGCGGACTTATCCCAATTGGAAATCTACCTGACTGTAGATGAAACGGATATTGGCCAAATTAAGGACGGCGCTCAAGTAGACTTCACCGTCGATTCCTTGCCAGGCAAGACCTTTACAGGTTATGTATCCCAAATTGCCAAGGGCACCAAGGGCGCCATGGGGACGACTTCTACCAGCGTAGTTTACTACACTGTGAAGGTATCTATCCCTTCGGATATTGCAAGCAACTTCTTGCCAACTATGACCGCTCGTGCCTCCATCCATGGGGAAGAGCAAAAGGATACTCTCAAGGTTCCTTTGACAGCAATCCGTACGGATAAGCAAGGGGAGTATGTCTACATCATCCGCGATGGCAAGCCTGTGCGCCAATCTGTAACAACAGGGATTACAGGGGATAACTCCATCCAGATTCTCAAGGGCCTCTCTGAAGGGGATGAAATCGTCGTATCTGGAGATGTAGGTGGTACCACCAAGAGTAATAACCGCATGGGTCCATTCTAGTAGGTGATGGTATGGTAGATAATGAAGTTATTTCCATCAAGGGGGTCACCAAGACCTACGTTAATGGCAAGCTCAAGGTGCCTGTTTTGCACGGCATCGACTTGTCCATTAGGGAAGGGGAGTTTACCTCTATTATGGGTCCTTCAGGCTCTGGTAAGTCCACCTTCATGAATATCCTGGGGGCCCTGGACCGACCTACATCCGGTTCCTATGTCTTAGATGGAAAAGAAGTAGCCAACTTATCTGACGATGAGCTGGCTTATGTAAGAAATAAAAAAATAGGCTTTGTATTCCAGTCCTTTAACCTCCTATCCAAGTTGACCGCCAAGGAAAATGTAGCCCTTCCTATGGTCTATGCTGGTGTGGATAAGGCCACCCGCAATGCCCGGGCGGAAGAGCTCTTGACGGCCGTAGGTCTTGGGGAGCGTATGGATCACTTACCGGCGGAAATGTCCGGTGGGCAACGGCAGCGGGTAGCTATCGCCCGAGCCTTGGCTAATGATCCAGCCATCATTATGGCGGACGAACCGACAGGCAACCTAGATTCTAAGTCCACCGTTGAGGTTATGGACATCTTTATGAACCTCTACAAGCAAGGGCGGACCATCATCTTGGTAACTCATGAACCAGAGATTGCTACCTATGCGTCCCGCAATGTAGTTCTTAAGGATGGTCTTATCATAGAAGACAAACCTAACCATCATATGGCAGGTCTAGAAGGAGGTGCCCATGTATAAAGAATCATTCCTTATGGCCTGGGCCTCTATCGTCGCCAACCGCATGCGGTCCATTTTGACTATGCTGGGGATTATCATAGGCGTAGCCGCTGTTATCACTCTTGTTTCCATCGGTAATGGGGTGACCAAGCAGGTAACGGATTCCATTTCGTCCTTGGGGTCCAACCTCTTAATCGTCATGCCGGGGGCGCCACGGACACCGGGTGTAAAGCCGTCTGCAGGTTCTCAAAAGTCCCTCAAGGTAGCGGATTATAAGGCTATAGCCAAGATGGACGAGGTCAAAGAGGCTTCTCCTGTGACCAATGGTTCCTATACGGTCATCTATGAAAACCAAAATACCAATACCACCGTATCCGGTGTGGATATGTCCTATCAAGATATCAACTCCTTGACCATGAAGGATGGTCACTTCTTTACCCAGAAGCAAATCGATACCCGAGAACGGGTGGCCATCATCGGGTCTACCGTTGCTAAGAACTTGTACGGTACAGACAATCCTATTGGGACCACCATCCGGGTTAAGAACATTCCTTTCACTGTTATTGGCGTATTGGAATCTAAGGGGTCCTCTGCTATGGGGGCTGACCAAGATGACGTTATCCTCATTCCTTATACGACAGCTATGGAACGGGTGGAAGGGAAGGACTATCTCCGGACTATCTATGTGGCGGCTAAGGACGGCACTAATATAGACCGTTTGCAAGCGGATATTGAAAACCTCCTTCGGGTTCGTCATAAGATTAAAGATCCTAACCTGGATGACTTTAACATTACCAACATGTCTTCCATCATGAAGACCATGCAGGAAACCACTAGTACCTTAACCCTCTTCTTGGGGGCTGTAGCGGCTATCTCCCTCATCGTAGGGGGCATCGGCATCATGAATATAATGCTTGTGTCCGTTACGGAACGGACCCGGGAAATCGGGGTCCGCAAGGCTCTGGGGGCTACCTACCGGGTTATTGTTACCCAGTTCCTTATCGAAGCTGTGGTCATCTCCCTCATGGGTGGTATTATTGGAATTATCATTGGGATTTTGGCGGCCTATGGGATTTCTGCTGCTACTAAAATGCAGACCGTTATTTCCATACCGACCATCATCGCTTCCTTTGCCTTTTCCATGGGTATTGGTCTTATCTTCGGCCTCTATCCAGCTCAAAAGGCGGCCAAGCTCAATCCTATTGACGCCCTGCATTACGAATAATAGACTATATCAAATCCTAGTTGGACCAGGCTAGCCTCTAGGGCTGGCCTGTTCAACTGGGATTTTTTGCTTGCAGTACACAATAAAAGGACTATTTTTTATTAGTTTTCTAAGGGTCTCTGGTGTACAATAGACCTAGATATAAGGAGGATATACGCCATGGACACATTAGTTACCTGGTTCCGCCAGTGGATCAAGGAAGATAATTTTAAGTGGACAAACGATATGGACTTAGTGGATGCGAGTCCTGGACATATTGAGTGTCTCTTTCATACCCATGGAGAACACGCCAATTTCCGTGGCGACCTTCACGGTGGTGTATCGGTGACCTTTGCCGATACTCTTATGGGGGTTTGTGCGGCTACGCTAGGTAAGTCTGCCGCCACCATTACCTTGGATGCTAACTATGTGAAAGCTGGTATTGCTGGTGATACTTTGCGGGGCGTGGTCAACGTCGACCATGATGGCCGCAAGATTATCGTCATGAATGCTCATATCTATGATTCTGTGGGCGATGTTATTACCATGGTGCGAGGTACCTTCTATGCCTTAAAGCCCTTTGATTTACCAGATTTGCCTTGGATGGTCCTCAATCAGAAGGACCGCTAGATTTCTATAGCCTGACTACACCTGTAGGCGGGCTATTTGTATAGGTGCGTAAGCTGTTATTAAAGGGGGTGAGGGCATGGATAAGCTGGGTGAAGGAAGTCCTAAGACCATGCATTGGCGGGCTCTAGTCTATCTTTTGGCGGTCATACAAATGGGGGCGGGTTCTATCATCATTGGAGTTCTTTCCTTTATCCCTCTCTTTATTCAGGATTTAGGCGTAGCTGACCAAGGGGCTGCTGCTACTTGGGCTGGCCTAGTGGCCGGTGTGACCCCTTTAATGGTGGCCTTGTCGGCGCCTTTTTGGTCACGCAAGGCCCACCAATATGGGCCCAAGCCCATTATGATGGCTATCCTGATAACATTGGGTTTGGCCACCTTAGCGGCAGCCTTTGCCCAGTCGCCAGGCCAGCTCTTGGTTTGTCGGACAATTCAAGGCTTGGTGGGTGGTTATGTTCCTATCGGTCTTCTCATCATCACTTGGATGGTTCCGGAAGACCATGTGGACTGGGCTATGGGAACCTATCAGGCCTCTCTGGTCATGGGCTTGGTCTTGGGGCCCCTTATGGGTGGTCTTGTTGCCGATCATTTTGGCTATCGAGCGCCATTTGTCTTCTTTGCCCTAGTGGCTGGTCTCTGCCTCTTGGCCCTCTGGGCCTTCTTGCCATCCATACCCGGCAAGGGTAAGCAGGAGGAGAGCAATTCTACCTTAGGCAACCTCAAGTATTTCTTGGGTATTAAGAGGGTCCGACTCCTAGTCTTTATGCAGTTTCTCTGCAATTTTGGGCTGACCGGTATTGGCCCCATCTTGCCCCTCTACATAAAAAACTATATGCCTGTAGACCCTAATTTAATAGCTACCATTGTGGGCCTTATCATCTTTTCGGCGGGCATCGCGTCAGCTATAGCTTCCTTTAATGTAGGGCGTATCAGTCAGCGCTTTCCTCGGCGGTCCATCCTAATGGTAGCTACCCTAGGAGTAGGTTTTACCTTTATTCTTCAATACCTTATGTGGGACATTTGGGGCTTAGGCTTCTTTAGAGCTTTAACGGGCATCTTTATGGGATTGGTTATGCCGGTGGCTAACGTCCTCATAGGTCAGGCTGTTAATCCAGATAAGCGAGGACTGGTATTTGGAGCCGTGTCATCCGTAGTGATGATGGGCAATGTGGTAGGGCCTTTTGCATCGGGCCTCATTGCCAATGTCTTTGGCTACGGCGCTGTCTTTTGGACTACCGCCTTGGCCTTCTTTGCTGCATGCTATTTAATTTCTCGACAAGATAAGGAGACTGCAGAACATGCTAATGCGTAATGAATGGAATGACACCATGCTCATGGACCTCTATGAATTGACTATGGCTAATGGCTATTGGGCAGGTGGCCATAGCCAAGACTTAGTAGCCTTTGATGTCTTCTTCCGCAAGAATCCTGATAATGGTGGCTATGCTATCTTTGCCGGATTAGAACAGGTTTTAGCCTACTTGGAAAACCTACATTTTTCCGACCAAGATATAGCCTATATTCGGAGTCTGAACCTCTTCCCTGAAAGCTTTTTATCCTACCTCAAAGACTTTTCCTTCAAGGGGGATGTATATGCTTTTCCAGAAGGCTCTGTGATCTATCCCAATGAGCCGATTATGACCATCGTAGCTCCTTTGATTGATGCGCAAATCATAGAAACCTTTGTGTTGACACAAATTAACCATCAATCCCTCATAGCAACTAAGGCCGCCCGTGTGGTTCGGGCTGCTAAGGGACGGGCCGTAGCCGATTTTGGGGCCCGTCGTGCTCATAATGTGGATGCTGCTGTGTATGGGGCGCGGGCGGCCTATATTGGAGGGGTAAATTCCACAGCTACAGTCCTTGCAGGCCAAGCCTTTGGGATTCCTGTATCCGGTACCATGGCCCATTCTTGGGTTATGTACCATGATTCTGAATACGAAGCCTTCAAGGCCTATGCAGAACTCTATCCTGATAATGTAGTCCTCTTAGTGGATACTTATGATGTGCTTCATTCCGGCATTCCCAATGCTATTAAGGTAGCTCAGGAGGTCTTATCCCCTATGGGCAAACGCCTTAAAGGGATTCGCTTAGATTCTGGCGATTTGGCCTACCTATCTAAAAAAGCACGGATTATGCTTGATCAAGCAGGCCTTCAAGATGCTATTATTGTGGCCTCTAATTCCTTAGATGAGGCCACTATTACCTCCCTCTTAGACCAAGATGCAAAGATTGATGCCTTTGGTGTAGGGGAGCGGATGATTACAGCTAAATCTGACCCTGTATTTGGTGCGGTCTATAAGATTGCTGCTGTGCATAAGAATGGTCAATGGGAACCCCGTATTAAAGTATCTGAATCGGTAGAAAAAATCACCAACCCAGGCCTTAAGAAGGTCTACCGCATCTATGGGGAAGATGGTCATGCGGTGGCTGAACTCATAGCTGGTCGTCAAGAAACGGTCGATCTGTCTCAGCCCTATGCTTATGTAGACCCGGAAAAACCATGGAAGACACTATCCTTTGAAAATTGCACCTATAAGGAAATGCTACGCCTGGTGGTTAAGGATGGGGTACGACTCTTACCTCATATCCCACTAGAAGAAATCCGATCCTATGTAAAGGTTCAATTAGAACATGAAATTTGGGATGAAGAACAACGATTCTATAACCCTCATAAACACTACCTGGATATGAGTCCATCCTACTACCAGGAAAAGATGGACCTCTTACATAAGATTGGCCGTTAGGCGGTCACTATACTCCATTAGAAAGGATTCGGTATGTTAGACAATCCTAAAGAGATAAAAGATAGATTGGTAGATTGGATTCGTGACTACTTTGACCATAATGGCCCAGGCTGTACAGCGGTAGTCGGTATTTCTGGGGGCAAGGACTCATCAGTAACAGCAGCCCTCTGCGTGGAAGCCTTAGGAAAGGACCGGGTTCTGGGTGTCCTTATGCCCGATGGCATCCAATCCGATATAGCGGATGCCATCGCCCTAGTAGAACATCTAGACATTAAGCACCTAGTAGTCAACATTGGAGACACTACCAAGGCCCTCACCGCTGCTATTGAAGGGGCAGAAGGATTTGGCCTAGTAGCAACAGGTATGAGCCGTGATGGGGCCATTAATATGCCAGCCCGCATACGTATGACCACCCTCTATGCGGTGGGCCAATGCCTACCTATGGGTGGCCGTGTGGCTAATACCTGTAACCGATCGGAAGACTATGTAGGCTATTCCACTAAGTATGGCGATGCAGCAGGGGACTTTTCCCCCCTACAAAATATCTTGGTGGAGGAAGTCCGCCAACTAGGGTATGAATTGGGCCTACCCGACTTTCTCATCGATAAGACGCCAAGTGATGGCCTTTCTGGTCAAACGGATGAAGATAAATTGGGCTTTACCTATGCGCAGTTGGACCATTATATTTTGACTGGCCAATGCCAAGACCCAACTATAAAGGCCAAGATTGACCGTATGCATGCTATGAATTTACATAAGCTAGAGTTGATGCCGGCCTTTAAAAAATAAGAAAGCTTCTTGTGCTAGGAGACACATTTTTCTGCTAGGTATAAGTCTATAATCAATAGCGTATATAAATACTTTGTATAGTAACTAGTATATGGAAGGTTTCCCTTTACTAGCTATCAATATGTTGCGACATCTAAGTGGGAGGTATCTATGAAAATTGCAGTAACCTATGACCGTGGTAATGTGGGCCAGCATTTTGGCCGTACACAATTCTTTAAGGTCTTTACCGTAGAGGAAGGTAATTTAGTTAAGGGTGAGTTGGTGCCAGGTGGTGAACATGGCCATGTGGCTAAGGCTCAATTCGTTAAAGATAATGATATCGCTGTCATCATTTGTGGTGGCATTGGTCAGCCTGCTGTAGCTGGGGTTAAAGCTGCTGGAGCAGAGGTATATCCCGGTGTAACAGGGTCGGTAGACCAAGCGGTACAAGATTTTATAGCTGGTCAATTGAAGTTCAACATGGACGCTATCCACGCTCCTCATGGTGAACACCACCATCATCAATGATGGCCACCTACATCTTTTTAGGGGATTCCTTAACCCATGGCTATGGGGTTCCTGAGGGACAGGGATGGGTGGAGCTCTTAGCCCATGACCTAGCCTTTAAGGGCTCTTATATGGAAAATCATGGGATAGATGGGGATACCCTTCAAGGTATGTATAATCGTCTAGAGAGGATCCTGTCTGCTCAAGTAAGGGCCCCTGAGCCTTATAAATCTTCAGGGCTGGCGGAAGGAGATGCTAGCAAAACTGCATCTATCCTTTGCCTCTTGGGGGGCACTAACGACATCCTTATGGGGCGATCAGCAGACTATTGCTTTAAAAAATTACAAGGTCTAGTAGGCCTGTGGGAGGATAGCTTAGGGATGGATAGGGTTGATCTGACTAACCAAGGAAGGGGACTTGTAGTAGCCCTCTTACCACCCCTTGATTACGATCCCTTTGATCAAAATCCTATCCTAGAGGCCTATAATGCTAAGATACGATCCTATGCAAAGAATAGGGGCCTAGCCTTGATTGATTTCTATACCCCTCTTAAGGAGGCGTCGGACTTTGGGTTAGTGGTCTATGAGGGAGATGTCCATCCCAATAGCTTGGGGTATAAAATCATGTACCAGGCGGCTAAAGAGTCCTTGCTTAGCTTGTAAGTGTAGTCCTTATCTTAGACCGTGAGGTTATTTCATGAAGTTAGCTTATGATGCTAGAGGGTTTAATGTCCTTTATAGCTAGACAATTCCTTAATACATCCTGTATAATTACAGTGTTATAGGTGTCTTTTAAGGCACTGTAAAATACCCATATGAGGCGATGAAGAAATCGGCCTTAATCACTAGCGTGAGCACAGAGAGTGGGGCGTGCTGAGAACCCGCATCATGCGATTGAGAGCCTTTCATTTTGGAGCTGCGAATTGAACTAGGAGTAGGTTCGCCGTATATCTGCGTTAAAGATCTTGAGTACTAATTAGGGTGGTACCGCGTAGTGATAACCTTCGCCCCTTTCCGGGACGGGGGTTTTTATTTTTATAAATGGAGGAATGTATGGAAGAACAATTGCAAGCCCTCAAGGACGTGGCTTTGGCTGCTGTTAATAAGGCTGATTCACAACAAGCCCTACAAGATGTGCGGGTTAAATACTTGGGCAAAAAGGGGGAGATAACCTCTCTCTTGAAAGGTTTGGGTAAATTATCCTCAGAAGAACGCCCTAAGATGGGGGCCTTGGTTAACCAAGTGCGCGTGGCTGTGGAAGAGGCCTTAGACAAGGTTAAGGCTAACATGGACCGGATTGAAATGGAACATAAGTTAGCCTCTGAAGAAATCGATATTACCCTACCAGGTCGTCAACCAGTAGTAGGTCATATTCATCCTTTGACAGCTGTCAATGAAATGATTGAAGACTTCTTTATGAAGATGGGCTACACCGTTGAGGAAGGCCCTGAAATTGAAGAGGACTACTTTAACTTTGAATGCCTCAATTTGCCAGCAGACCATCCAGCTCGCGATATGCAGGATTCCTTCTACATTACTGAAAACTTCCTCCTCCGGACTCATACGTCTCCTGTACAGGCACGGACCATGCAAAAATCTGGCCATAATGAGCCTATCCGCATGATTGCCCCAGGTAAGGTATACCGTTGGGACTATGATGCCACTCATTCCCCTGTATTCCACCAAGTAGAAGGCCTCTTGATTGATAAGGATATCACCTTTGCAGACCTCAAGGGGACCATTGAGTCTTTCCTACGCCATATCTTTGGTGAAGAGACTAAGATTCGCTTCCGAACTTCCTTCTTCCCATTTACAGAACCATCAGCGGAAGTCGATATCTCCTGCGTTATGTGCGGTGGGGAAGGCTGCCGCGTATGCTCTCATACAGGCTGGCTTGAAATTCTAGGCTGCGGCATGGTTCATCCTAACGTACTCCGCATGAATGGCTACGATCCTGACCAAGTACAAGGCTTTGCCTTTGGACTAGGGGTTGAACGGATTGCTATGCTTCTTTACGGGATTGGGGACTTGCGCCTCTTCTTCGAAGATGATACCCGTTTCTTGAAACAGTTCTAGGAGGTTACGACTGATGAAAGCAAGTTTAACTTGGATGAATGAATTTGTTCCTGTGGATATGTCTCGCAACCCACAAGAATTGGCTGATATATTGACTCAAGCAGGTATTCCTGTGGAAGATGTGATCAACATGGACCCAGGTCTCAAAAAGATCTACACAGGTCGCATTGTTGAAATTACCAAGCATCCTGATGCCGATAAATTACAGGTTTGCCAAGTAGCCTGCCTCACAGAAGAGGGAGAAGCGGTAACCAAGCAAATCGTTACGGCTGCAACTAACGTGGCAGTTGGCCAAATTGTTCCCGTAGCCTACCATAAGTCCCGCCTAGCTGATGGGACCGAAATTAAAAAGGGTAAACTTAGGGGCCAAGTCTCCGAAGGCATGTTCTGCTCTATCAACGAGTTTGGTATTTCCAAGGACCTCGTACAGCCGGAAGAAGCCACAGGGATTTATATCTTCCCTGAGGGGACTCCTATCGGTAAGGATGTACGTGATCTTTTGATGCTCAATGACTATGTTTATGAGTTCGAATTGACTGCCAACCGGGGCGATTGTTTCTCCATGGTGGGCCTCTCTCGTGAGTTCGCCATTTTGACTGGTCAAAAGGCTAAGTTCCCTGAATTTACAGTGGATGAAAATGATGGACCTATCGCTGGTCGCTTGGCGGTGGAAATCGATAACCAAGAACTCTGCCAACGTTTTATGACCCGCTTAGTCACCAATGTGAAAGTGGGCCCATCGCCTTTATGGATGCAAAATTGCCTGCGCAACTCCGGCATCCGTCCCACTAACAACGTAGTGGACGTAACCAACTTTGTCATGTTGGAATTAGGTCAGCCTATGCATGCCTATGATTATGACCATATTAAGGGGCACCAATTGACGGCTCGCTTGGCTGAAAAGGGTGAAGTTATTCAAACCTTGGATGGCACCGATCGGGAGTTAACCCCAGATATGTTGGTGATTGCCGATGCTGAAGGCCCAGTTGGGGTAGCTGGTGTTATGGGTGGCTTTGATTCTGAAGTTACCAATGAGACTTCTTCTGTTGTCTTTGAAGCGGCTGTTTTCAAACCATCCTCCATACGCCGCACCGCTAAGGCTTTGGGCCTTCGGTCCGAAGCATCTGGTCGCTATGAACGGGGCGTAAACGCTGAATTTACCGCTATCGCCTTGGACCAAGCGGCTCAACTTCTCCAAAAGATTTGTCCAGAAGCTAAGGTGGCACAAGGGGTTATCGACGTATATCCAATTCCACAAGAAACCGTAAAAATCTCCTTTACTGCTGATCAAGTCAATGCTTACTTGGGGACAGACATCCCTGAGTCCTCTATGGAAGAAATCTTGACTGACCTAGAATTCCACTTGGAAAAGAAGGGCCATACTATTACTGCTACCGTTCCTTCCTGGCGTAACGACTGCACTGTAATGCCGGATATCGCAGAAGAAGTAGGTCGTATCTATGGCTACGACAACATTGTAGCCACCACGCCAAGGGCCTTCCTCAAATCTGGGTCTATGACCGATAAGAAAGCCTTGGAAAAGGAAGTAAAACATTTCTTGGCTAGCATCGGTGGTTCCGAGATTATCACCTTCTCCTTTATGCATAAGGATGGGTTGGCTAATATGCTCTTGCCGGAAAGCGATAGCCGCTATACAGCCATTCCTATTATGAATCCAATTTCCGAAGAGTTCCCTTATATGCGGACTAGCTTGGTGCCTGCAGTCATCGAAGCGGCCATTCGTAACCTTAAGCAAAAGAATCGGGACCTCTACCTCTTCGAAGTGGGTAATGTGTATGAACCTAAGGCTCTGCCTTTGATTGAAGTACCTCATGAACGGCCAATGCTGACAGGGCTTGCCATTAACGAGCTAGGGGAAGACTCCTGGAACACAGAGGCCCGTCAGGTCGACTTCTATGATGTGAAGGGGGCTATTGATTCCCTCCTCAATAACATTGGCCTTAAAGAATGGGATGTGCGCCGGTCTACAGAACCTTACATGCACCCAGGTGTATCTGCTCAATACCTTGTGAATGGTAAGGTTATCGCTAACTTTGGTGAGCTCCACCCACAAGTGGTGAAGAACTTTGACCTTCCTAACAAGGCCTATATCTTCGAAGTAGACTTGGAAGCTATCATGGCCATCGATACACCAGAATTCCGTTACGTGCCATTCTCTAAATTCCCAGGCACCGCTCGCGATTTGGCTATCGTGGTACCAAACTCCGTTTCCTCTCAGGACATCTTGGACCTCATCCATCAATATGGTGGCCAGTATCTCACAGGGGTTCATATCTTTGACGTCTACCAAGGGGAACACATCGAAGAAGGTTTCCGGTCTATCGCCTACAACCTTCAATTCAGGTCCATGGATGGTACCTTGAACGATGAAGATATCGACCAACATATCGATACGATTGTTGAAAAGTTGGCTGATATTAACTGTAAATTGCGCGACTAATTCGCCTATATAGCATCCTATGGGACGCCTTCGGGCGTCCTTATGGTCTTTTCAGAAGACCCTACATGCTATACTCTGTGGCGAATGGTTCTTCATTCGCCATAGTCCTATGGTATGTATTGTCTAGGAGACATTATGATTGAATTATTGGCCCCAGCAGGGTCTATGGAAAATTTTATCGCTGCCCTCGATGCTGGTGCTGATGCCATCTACTTGGGTGGTAAGGGCTTTAATGCCCGGGCTCATGCGGCTAATTTTGATATGGATACCCTCCGCCAGGCTGTTCGCTTGGCCCATATTAAGGGAGCTGCCGTGTATGTGACCGTCAATATCCTCATCGGCGACTCCGAGATGAAGGCTTTGGCTGCCTATCTGAAAGAGCTAGAAGCGGTAGGGGTGGATGCCATTTTAGTACAGGATTTGGCCGTAGCTCAATTGGCTCAGAAGGTAGCCCCTAAGTTACACCTTCACGGATCTACCCAAATGACTGCTATGAACTTAGAAACGGTCCGTTTTTATGAGTCTATCGGCTTTACCCGGGTGGTCTTAGGCCGGGAGGTATCCTTAGAAGATATTCGCCACATATGTAATAACTGTAAGGCGGAGATTGAAGTCTTTGTCCATGGGGCCCTTTGTGTCTGCTATTCTGGTCAGTGCCAAATGTCTTCTTTCATAGGGGGGAGGTCAGGTAACCGTGGTTCTTGTGCCCAACCTTGCCGCTTGCCTTATGAGCTATTAGACCAAAAAGGTCGGGTGGTAAATACCCAAGGAGCCAACTATCTTTTGTCTCCTAAGGACCTTAACTACGCCGAATTTATGGGAGATCTTATGGAAGCGGGGGTTACTTCCTTTAAGGTAGAGGGGCGCATGAAGAAGCCGTCTTATGTAAAGGAAGTCATATCCTCTTACCGGGCTATTATAGACGCCCATGGAAGGGTGACAGATCGAGACCGCAAGGCCTTGGCCTCTGTCTTTAACCGGGGCTTCTCTACGGCCCATTTAGAAGGACTTCAGGGGCGGGATATGATTACTGCTGTAGTCCCTAATAATAAGCATACCCATTCCATAGCCAATGATGCCAAGTCTCGAGGTTTATCAGACTTTGAGCATAAGATTCCTCTCTATGCTTACCTAACCATAGAAGAGGGTCCTTACCAAGCAAGTTCTTGGGACCAAGGGCAGGAGATCAATCAAGAGGGGACCCAGCACACAGGCTTAACCCTCATGACAGAGGATGGTCGGTCTATTTCTGTAGCCCATGATTTTCTTCCTGTCTTGGCTAATAAAAAACCTACCTCTATGGACAAGGTCCAAGACCAATTGGGCCGCTTGGGTAATACTCTCTTTACCTTAGAAGCTGTATCCATACCAGATGGGCCTTATATGTGGCCAGCCTCTGTTCTCAATGAACTTCGCCGTCGAGCTATTGAGGCTATGGAAGACCTTTTGATTAAGGATCATATTGAAGAGCAAGAGGTAGAGGTGGCTGCCCACACTAATTTAGATACTAACTTGGACCATGCGGTATCCATTCACCAAGAGTCTGAAGAAGCGACTCCTACCAGGATAGAAGAACTCAGTCATAGGGGACAAGAAGGAGCCCAATCTATGATGGGAGGCTGTGACCATATCATCTCCGCTCGCGTGGATGAGCTAGACCTAGTTAAGGCCGCTATTAAGGGAGGGGCACAAAAGATCGTCTTCGGTGGTGATCGCCTTTACCGGGCCCCATACCAAGAGGCTATCTATAAAGAGGTAGTGGATTACTGCCACTCTCACAAGGTATGGGTTAGCTTAGCGACCCCTCGGGTTATTAAAGACCAAGAGGGGGCGGACTATCATGAGACCTTGGCGGCCATGGTAGCGGCGCAGCCTGATTCTATTGCCATTCATGCACCGGGTTATATTGTGAGCCTTAAGGATTTAGGTTACCAAGGGGCCTTGGAAGGAGATACATCTCTTAATATCTTTAATAGCCATACGGCTAAGTTCTGGGCCCAACAAGGCTTTGCATCGCTAGCTCCCTCTCAAGAACTGACCCTTAGTCAGCTTTCCCAAATGGCCAGAGACCTAGCTATTCCATTAGAGGCCACCGTACATGGGCTGGTTGAAATGATGATTTCTGAATATTGTGTTATCGGAGCCTTTGTTGGTGGAGGCCTTAAGAAGACCTGTAGTCGCCCTTGCCTAAAGGCTTCTTACAGCCTACGAGACCGTAAGGGTGAGGTCTTCCCACTAAAAACGGATCCCTACTGCCGTATGCATATCATGAATAGTCATATGTTAGATATGCGGGCCTATGTGCCAGACCTTATAAAGAGGGGAATTGATATCCTTCGCATCGATGGACGCCAGTGGAATCCAAAGGATTTACAAGCTATGGTGGCCCATTATAAAGCGATTATGCTAGGCCTAGAAGAGGCCCCTCCTAAGAAGGAAGATGATGGGAGACCTATCACACGGGGCCATTATTTCCGCGGTATTTTATAAAGGAGGATTGGATGTTTAATCTAGACCTATTAGATTTTTCGGCTATACGGGAACAATTGGCTAGCCACTGTTCGTCTTCCATTGCCAAAGAAATGGCCAAGGAACTGGTGCCTATGACCAAGGCTCAGGCTATTCAAGAAGCCCTAGACGAAACCGTAGAGGCCATGCGGTCTATCTCTACCGAGGTAGAACAACCGTTAGGTGGGACCCGAGATATCCGGGAGGCTACCCGCAAGTCCCGTAAGGATTCTATTATGACTAAGGAAGAATTGTGGGATATTTCCCTCACTATTGGGGCCTATCGCCGCATGGAGAAGTTCTTCCACACCAAGTATATGGACTATCCACTACTGTCCCTTTGGGTTCAGGATATGCCTAATTTTGAACGCTTAGAACGCCGTCTTAAACGGGTTTTTGATGATAAGGGAGACCTCTTGGATTCAGCTTCTCCTAAACTTCAAAACTTGCGCATGATCATTGCCAAAACCAAGGAGAAAATCAAGTCTGACCTGCAAGCGATTCTCCATGACAAGGACAACCAAAAGTACTTTCAAGAGGCTATCGTAACCCAACGGAATAACCGCTATGTAATTCCAGTCAAGCAGGAATACCGCCATGTCTTTGATGGTCTCGTGCATGACCGGTCTGCTACGGGGCAAACCCTCTATATTGAACCTATGCGTCTGGTCAACCTCAACAATGACTTGATGGAAGCTATCATGGGGGAAGAACAGGAAGTCTTACGGATTTACAAGGAATTATCTGGTTTGGTTAAGGCTGATTCCAATAACCTCATGGATGCCTGCGAAAAGGTATCCCATGTGGAATTTGTCTATGGTAAGGCCTATATGGCCTTGGCCATGAAGGCCCATCCTGCGACCCTTAGTCAAGATCGAGTGGTCAACCTCATGCGGGCTCGCCATCCTTTGATTCCCGCTAACCAGGTGGTGCCTACGGATATCATCTTGGGAAGCAACTATCGGATCCTCCTTATTACGGGGTCTAATACGGGCGGTAAGACCGTCAACCTCAAGACCCTGGGCCTCTTGTCCCTTATGAACCAATCGGGTCTCTGTATCCCAGCAGAATCGGGATCTACTCTACCAGTCTTTCAAAATGTCTTTGCCGATATAGGGGATGAGCAGTCCATCGAGGCCTCCTTATCCACCTTCTCGGCCCATATGACTCAGGTTATTTCTATCCTTAAAAGGGTGGGTCCTAATGATTTGGTCCTCTTGGATGAAATTGGGTCTGGCACGGATCCAGAAGAAGGGTCTGCTTTGGCTGTATCCATTTTGGACTACTTCCGCCAATCGGGTTGCCTCGCCATGGTATCCACCCACTACAATGAGCTTAAAAATTATGCCTACCATACGGAAGGAATTGAAAATGGCCATGTGGAGTTCGATGAACGAACCTTACGGCCAACCTACCGTCTCAATATCGGTGTGGCGGGGTCATCGCATGCCCTATCTATTGCGGCCCGCCTAGGCCTACCGGCGGATATCGTCAATAAGGCACGAGATTATAAGTCCTCCTTTGAAAGCTCCGATATGGAAGAAGTCTTGTCTGAATTGAATGAACAATTGCGTAGGACCAAAGACCGAGAACGGGCCCTCAAGAAGGAATTGGATGAAGCTCGCCGTATGAAAGGGAACCTAGAGCGCGAGCGCAAGGCCTTTAATGAAAAGAAAAAGCAAGTTCTCCAAAAGGCTCAAGAAGATGCGGAAAACCTCAAGCGGTCTATCCGGGTTGAAGGGGAACAAATCATTAAGGATTTGAAAAACCAATTCTCGGAAGCTAATAAGACAAAGCGGCAGGAAGCGGTGACCCGAGCACGCAAGGGGACCTCTGGTATTGTCGTACCTCAATTGGTAGACGAGGATCGAAAAACATTGACCATTCAAGATGTCAAGGTGGGCAGCTCTGTTTATGTGTCCTCTCTCCGCTCCTTAGGGACTGTCTTGGCGATTAAGGGCAACCGCCTTAATATTGATGTCAACGGCCTTACAGCGACGGTTAAGATCGACGATGTGAAGTCTACCACCCGGGAAGAGGTAGCTAAGGAGGAACGGGATGCCCGCAATAAGAATAAGGTGCGGACTAAAAAAGGAAAACCCGTTACGCAAGTAGCCCGTCAACAAATGGCCACCACGGAACTCAACATCATCGGGCAAACCGTGGACGAAGGGGTTATGAATGTATCTCGCTTTGTTGATCAAGCTCTTTTAGCAGGTATCAGTCAGGTCCGTATCATTCATGGTAAGGGGACCGGTGTCCTTCGGGATGGTGTCCAAGCTTATCTCAAGACCCTGCCACAAGTATCCAAGTTCGAAATGGCTGGGTATACAGAAGGCGGGGCAGGGGCCACCAATGTATATTTAAAATAATAAAAGGGTACCTGTATATTTGTGTAATGGGGGGCTTATGAAAAAGATTATTATAGTATTATGTGCTATAGTTTGTTCTTGTATAGGATCGACCTTTGCTACGAATTATGTGGCTGTTACTACTGATCCTCATAGCCAATGGTATGTGGATGTAGATAGTGTGCATGTCATGATTACTAATCATCCACAATATGTGGTTGAGGCGAATTTAAAAAAAGTGGATTCTAGATCTGGTAAAATGAGTCTCTTTGAAACTCACTTTACCTATTATTTAGATGAT
>URPV01000019.1 GCA_900549805.1 uncultured Veillonella sp. | reverse complement strand
AAAATCCGCACCACTACCGTATTTCCAGCCTTTGTGAAAACATTATGGGCAAGTAATGTAAACGGAAAGAACCCCTCTGACTAAGTAAGTCAACTACTAGGATCAACTTACTGCCAAAGAGGTTCTTTTTCTACACCTAGGTAAGGCTATCTAAAATAATAGTTTAAAATCTACCTATAGGCTAATAAAAATAAGCACGATTTCCCCTCTATCCCTTATTGGGGCAAAACTAGAAAGTAGTCTTCCAATAAGCACCTACAAAACTATGGTTATTAGAAGAGCGCCATGCCCGCGTAGATGTATGCTTACCCAACTTATAGCGGACTCCATAGACTTTATCGTTATTATTAAGACCTTGACTATACGTTACCATGAGATTTGGAATAAGATATTTACCAATTTCAATATTATAGTAGCCAGCAGTCGCCTTATTGAGAGGTTCGTCTGGATCAACAGAACCAGTTGTAATATTTATCAAATCCAGCCCTAAGGCCCGTTTTGCAGCTTCTTCAACATAGCCAAAAGCATACATTTGAGCGGCCGAAATACCTACTGCAGTGGCATCATCATGACTGAGGGCAGACGAGTTTTCATCCGCACCACGTCCAAAGGTCAGCATAGATATAATCTGCTTTCTCGACAAGCTTGGATTCGAGGACAAGGACAAATCCAATTGATCAACTGTTCCTTTTACCCCCAAATTAATAGCATAGTCATTAACTTGCGTTTCTGCTTGCAAATCTAAGCTAGGAATATAAGAACCTTGACGGAACTGAGCTATCCCCTTGGTAATCCGGAAAGTATGACTCAAGTACTTAAAGGTTCCATCTTTTACATTGAAGGCTCCACTTGGAGTTGGCCAATACGTATGCCCCGCAAAGCGAACAGAACCATCAATAGTCATATCATACAGGGTCCGGTCATAGAGGCGTACATTCTTGCCCGCTTTGACTGTCACATCTAAGGCAAATGGCAGAGCTGAGTCAGACCCTTCTATAGAAAGAGGGATTTTAAAGCGTGTATCATGCAAGTCCACATGACCGGTTAATGTTGGTACACCATCCACATCAGTAGCATAAAGCTCTGCGGTTAATGGACCCTTGATGTATTCGTTATCAACCTCAAGATTATCCAACTGCAAGGCCCCTTGGTAACCAGTAAGCTGTCGATTCCACCAAGTGAATTGGCCTGTAAAGCCAGCAGCCCCTTTACCCATTTGAGCGTCGCCCTGTAGGGTCGCTTTATTACCATTAAAGATTAAGTCAGCATTAATAGCTTCTAGTGGTTTGGCTACATTCTTAAATTGCAATGCGCCATTCCGCACGGTAACAGTGCCAAAAGCCTGTGGCGCCTCAATAGATCCCGTTAATTTAATTTTGCCGCCAATGGCACCCTGTCCATCTGTGACATAAGGTGTCATCAATGGTACCACAGCCAAATCAGCTTGACTTAAATCGATGGTCAGGTTCATTGACTTATCATCTGATGGTGCAAGATAGCCAGAGGTATACATAGCAGCCAATGGCAGCTTACCAGATACGGTAGCACGATAAGCTCCTTTTTGGCCCATAAGGGCTTGAATATTAAGGACCTGGTCTTCCATGTTAGCCAACATAAATACATGGTCTAAGGCTACCCCATTATAGGATGGACTAATCAAATCAGCAGAGATTTCAGCCTTAGGATTATGACTATCACCAGATAAGTTGACGACAGAAGATAGAGTCCCTTGCGGATCTACAGAATCTGGCAAGAGCGCCTTAAAGTATTTAAGGTCCACCGAATTAACTGCCACTTGCATAGCGGTTTGTCCACCAGGATTAAGATCCATGGTACCACCTGCTGCAATCATACCAGAGTCTACTGGCAGCTGTAACTTTCTAATAGTAATCTTCTTATCAGCCAAGCTAGCATCGATTGTACTATCGCCCAAGACTTGGTCACCCAAGGCTACAGAGGAAATGGCCCCCTTTACATCAAGGGCCGGATTATCCACTGTGCCACCTAAGCCCACAGTGCCATTGAGACGGCCTGTAAAGCGTCCATTAATAGACTCATCCTGGGAGAATATAGATATCATATTTTTGATATCTGCATTAGATACTGAGACTTTACCAAAGAGATTCTTAGGGTCTTTGAGCTTAACACCACCTACAAAACTATAGGCACCATTATCTTGGTCTGTAAACGACATAGACTCAACATTAACGACCGTTGGATCTGCATATAGAGTCCCATCAATGTCATTGAGAGCAGTCCCATTTATCAACACCTGACGTGACCGTACATTGCCATTGAAAATAGGCTTATCAAGGGTCCCCGTTAAGGTCCCCTGTGCCGCTAAATAGCCATCTACCTTAAATCGATCATCCGATACCAGTGGTTTCAGATAGATTCCATCCCCGGTGAAGGAGAAATTGAGATTCTTACCATCCATAGTCCCTTGAGCAAAAATCTTGGACCCATACGATTCTAAGGCAGCATCATACAGACTGAGGCGATTATCCTTATAACTATAGCGGGCATAGAGATCTGATACAAGGAAGCCATTAATCGACCCATCTTTAAGGCGGGCTCGCCCTACTACATTTGGATTATCAAGAGTCCCTGTAATATGGTTTTGCGTATAGAACCATCCAGTTACAGGTATATCGGCGACATTGTTAGCAATGTTTTCAATCCGCGTATCCTTAGCCTCTGCATAGATGTCCAAGGCTTTATCCTGCCAACCGATTGTACCGTATGCTTTATAGAAACCACCTTGATCCATGATCGTAGCCTCATGAATGGTAACGATGTGATTTTCTATATCCCCATCAAGGTTTAAGCTATCAAAATGCCCATAAGAGCCAAGTCCGATTTTGCCTGCAGTCAAGGTTACATGCCCCTTAGGATCATCTAGGGATCCTGAAATATGAGCATTCACGGTGGCGCCCCCATCTAGGTCATAGCCAACACGAGAGGACAACATAGACAAAGGAATACCATAGCCTGCTAGGCTGATATCAGCCTGTCCCTCTTTAAGAGACCCGTAGCCTGTAAATGCCCCCTCTCCTATAGTGCCATTTAAATAGGAAATATCAACAGCCTTTCCATCAGAAGTGAATCCCATGGAAACTGTATCAAGGCTAATACCTTGGTAGGTTAAATTACGGGCTTCTAATTGTCCGATTATGGATTGAATATGTTTATCTTGACCATGGATGTACACTTGCCCTGATAAGGTTCCATCCAAATCATAGCCAAACATAGGAGCTATTTGAGAGATATCAAACTGATCAGGACTAATGGCAGCATCAAAATTACCAGAATTAATATCATATGATGCTTGCCCAGAAAGGGATGTATTTCCCTTATCCAAGCGAATATCCTCTAGGACCAAATGGCCAGCCTTTAGCGATACATTAGCCCCTAGTTTATCCAGACTATAATCGCCATAGGTCACGTCGTGTCCCACCAAGCGCCCCGACAAGGTTGGAGACAGGGTATCTCCCCCCACATGGATTTGTCCAGCAAGGCAACCACCCACAGGTAGGTCTATCAAAGCCCCAGGCTCAACCTCAGCAGCTATAACATCTAAATTCAACCGAGCTCGGTCATCTTGTATCGCAATAGAACCGGAAACTTCACCCTTTTGGCCGTTTACATAAGCTGATCCGGATTTAATGATGATTTTATTGTTGGAAAAGGCCACATTTGTTTGGGCTTTATCAAAGCTAAAACCTTGCCCACCGAAATTGTAAGTTCCTGATACATCTCGGATAGCCGCATGCCCTTCCCAAGTGAGACCATGCTCATTATCAGAAGATATAGTAAGGGCAATATTTTTTGCATAGCCACCCGCTAGCCTTATATCTTTATGGCCTACTAAAACCATGTTCGCGATAGATGCGTCTAAGCGATCGGCCTTAATGTAAGCCGTAAACTCTTTAGTATTATCCGTATTAAGAGAACCAGAAATGGATAGGGCCTGTCCCTCCAAGGAACCTGTTAGATTTCCTTTTACAATAGGAGAATCAGAAAGGCTAAGACCTCCCGATATAGCCTCAACCCGATAGGCCTGGTCCTTATAAGGTCGAACTGTTAAGTCTACTTGATCAAGATGGACATCGCCTTTAAAAGAGGAGTCCTTACTAGATGGATCCTTCTTAATCAAATCTTCCACATTCCATTTTCCTTGTCCATCTTGCCATACATGAAGGTCCCCATGGGACACGGTGACATCACTTACAAGCGCCGCCGCTCCGTCACCGGCTAACAGGCGGGCGGCTCCTACAGGAGAGAGTCCCACCACCACAGAGTCTGCATATCCTACTTCCTGACCTGTTGTATCCTTAATGATTACCTTAGACAAGGCTACCTTGCCATTCCAAGTGACTTCCATAGAATCATAAGCCATATGGCCGTTGATGGTCTTATTCAATTGTGCTTGCACCACCGGCGTCACATAGGATTCTGCTACCGGTTTAAAGGCTATACCCGAGCCGATGATACAAGCTATGATTGCTGCAGATAAGGCTATATAGCGCTTCTTTTTCATGGTTTCACTCTTCTTATGCTAAAAAGGGGTCATTGAAACAAGGCGTTACAATGACCCACGGACTGAGCCCTAGGGCCACAGACTATTTCTTATGTATATTTTATTGATTTATCCCTTTATTGGCAATAGTTGCTAATTGATTAGCCGCATCAGAAGAAGCAATCAAATTAGCCCCTTCTCCCACAGGAGTATCCAATGGTACCCCTGTGTATTGTTCCAATTGTGCCACAGCGATGTTGTAGTTATAGACAGCATCCAAATAATTATTACGAGCCGCTGTCAATTTGGTTTCAGCATCCAATACATCGATATTAGCCCCGACCCCTGCTTGGTAACGCAAGGTGTTAATCCGGAAGGATTCTTGCGCAGAGTCGACAGCTGTTTTGGTGGATGTAATGGTTTGTTCTGCGGCCTTCATATCAAGAAAGGCCTTTTGAACTTGACTCAAGACGGCATCAATACTAGCCAAGTTAGTCTCTTTGGCTCCTTCAAAAGCTGCTTGTGCCTTCTTAATAGCCGCTTGGGTGCCGCCACCATTCCAAATGGACCAGGAGGCCCTAGCACCAATATTCCAATCGTTGCCATCACCAAAGCCCTTCCAGCCATCGTCAGAATAGCCGCGGCCGGCAGAAGCAGAAACCGTTGGCAAGTAGCCAGCCTTAGCTGCATGCAAATCTTCTTCGGCTTTCTTAACATTCATGGCAGACTCTACCAATTTAGCGCGGTGAATCAAAGCATAGGCTTTGGCCTCTTCTAAAGTCACATTATAGGGTGCGTAATTAAGGCTCTTATCCGCCGTATCTATCTTGGTGGATACAGGGAGCGCTAAAACTTGATTAAGATCGGTTTCAGCTAGATTGGCTTGATTGCGAGCCTTTACCAAATTGGTTTGTGCATCAGACCAGGTTGTCTTAGAAGCCATTACATCGGAATTAGCAACAATCCCCACACTGTATTGGGCCTCTACATTGGTTAAATGACCTTGGTAATCAGTGACAGATTGGTTGGCTACATCGATAGCATTGCGGTCCTTGATAAGGGTATAGTACCCTGCCACCGCATTGTATTTAGCCGTTTGTAGTGCCTCTTCATAAGCGGCCCCTGCCCCTTCACGAGTATAGCGAGCGCCTCGAATGGAAGCCCTTGTAGAGGCATCAAAGACAGGTACAGATAGGGTAAGACCAATGGAAGAGCTTGTCTTACCACCTTTACCAACACTCGTCCCACTATTAGAACGGGCACCAGAATAGCTAGCAGCCACCTGTGGATTCATGCCTGCAGCCGTTTGAGAGACTCCCGCTTTAGCGGCTTCATAAGTCCAAGCGGAGGCCTTAGCCGTCCGATTGTTTTCCAAGGCAAGAGCAACCGCCTTAGTAGCATCTAAGGATACGGCTGTAGGATAGTTAGCTGTATCAGACGTCTCTTTTGCCGCCATAGCCTCCTGAGTCATCTTAACCGCTTCTAATTGATATTTAGATAATTTAGGTTGATTGTTAACCGTAGTTGACACGAGATTAGCATTCACTGCTTTCACGGTCATAGGAACCGTAGTTGATGTAGATGCAGCCAAAGCACCACTCGTAGTCATAGCCAAGAGAAGGGCTAGGGACAAGGTCTTTTTATTCATGGATAAAAACCTCCAAAAGTTGGGATTTAGAATACTTGTTTTATACCAAAATAGGTGCCCCCATTATCAGAAGAGAATGGACGCGTCGTTTGAAGGACACCATAGGTATCCCCCTTCAAGCGGAATTCAGAGCGGATTCTATACCGTTGATGGTTGAGGTCAAAGACCGCTGCAGACAAGGAGAATGGACCACCTAGGCCATAATCAAGACCTAGGCCCAATTTACTTTCAAAGAAACCTCCCCTAACAGACCATTTATCCGTTAAGTACCTCCCTGCATTGAGATCAAAATCAGATCCATCTCCTATATTAGAAAAGCCTAATTCCATAAGATTTTTATTGGTAAATAAGCGAAGATGCGCGTTGGCACGATATTCGTTCTGATGACTATTATATAATAATTCACCTGACATTTCAGTAGCTAATTGTTTACTTTTGTTTACATCTTCGTTAGAATCGGAGGCCTCAATTCCAGTATTTACAGCCTCAGTAGAGGACTTTGGGTAGGGTTTACCTCCTAATATTTTATTAACACGAGATGAAATTTGTGCTGTGTTATGAAGGGTTTCCTTAATATTTTGAGCAGCTTGCGGATCCGTAACAGTAGTTTCCATAGAACGGGCCATGGCATCCACCCTTTCAGTAGTGTCCTTCATGTTGATCAAAATAGCCCGCATATCATTGCCTGCATTACCATCTGCATTAAATTGTTGAGCTGTCGCATTCATTTGCGCCGTCATAGCCGCTAAGTTACCAGTAATAGCCACGGTATTATCTGCCATGGTAGAGGTCGATTGAAGGGTATGACGGAGGGCATCTTGGGTCTTAGGATCACCGATAATGTTATTCATAGATTCTAGGAGCTTTTCCGTCCCCTCCATGAGTTTTTTAGCGGAGTCAAAAGCCTGGTCCATCTCTCCCCCCTTACCATTAACATAGTCGCCGGACTTGAGGTACTCGTTAGAGGTGCCTGGGGTGATCAAAATGAACTTATCCCCTAAAAAACCATCAGAGGAGATAGAGAAGGTAGAATCCTTAGGAATCTTAGCATCCTGGTCCAAGTCCATAGAAACGCGTACAGAATGTGGATTATCCACAGCTATATCCTTAATCTTACCCACTTGTACGCCGGAGTACTTAACGGCATTTCCTACCTTCAAGCCATTAACAGAGGCAAATTGACCGGTAATGGCCATCTGCGCCTTAGGAAATAAATTGACATTCCCCACAAATAAAACAGCCGCGATAAAGGCGATAATCCCTACTAGGGTGAAGGCCCCTACCTTAGCTTCTGTTGTCCATTTCATATAGTTAATCCCTCTTTACACACCATCAACTTGGCCATGAATGAAACTTTGTACCAACTTATTTTTCGATTCTTGGAATTGCGCTGGCGGCGACACCTCCACGAAATTTCCCTTATCCAGGAGGGCTATCGCATCCCCCACATAAAAAGCAGACCGCATATCATGGGTGACAACCAGAGATGTACATCCCAAGCGTTTTTGCATAGCCCGAATTAAATGACTAATCTGCATGGACGTAATAGGATCCAAACCAGATGTAGGTTCATCATAGAGGAGGATGGATGCATCTTCTGCAATAGCCCTCGCCAATGAGACCCGCTTCTTCATACCTCCAGATAATTCATTAGGCATATAATCTTCATAGCCTGCTAGGCCAACCCACTCTAACCGTTGGCTGACAATCTTCTTTATATCTTCATCTGACAGCTTAGTATGCTGGCGAAGGCCAAAGGCCACATTTTCTCCTACCGATAGGGAATCAAATAGGGCAGAATATTGAAAGACCATCCCCATCTTACGACGAACTTGGTCAAATTCCGATTCAGATAAGCTTGTTATATCAACACCATCTACCAATATGTGGCCTGATGTAGGTCTTTGTAAGCCTATGAGGAGACGTAAGAGGGTTGATTTACCAGATCCCGATCCTCCTAAGATAACAAGGGTCACTCCATCACCGATGGTCATGGATATATTATCTAAAATAACGCGGCTACCATAGGCAACGGTGACGTTTTTCAATTCAATCATAGGCCCCTCATTAGAACAAGACAGATGACAAGAAGTAATTCAGTATAAATACGAGGATAATGGAGGTAACCACAGAGGAAGTTGTGGAGAATCCAACTGCCTCTGCCCCCATTTTAGTATTCATCCCCTTATAGGCCCCCACTAGAGCAATAACAGCTCCAAAAACAGAAGCTTTTAGAAGGCCCAAGGTAAAATCTGATACAGTAGAGAACATTTGAATGGAGTCCAAGTAGGTTTGAGGCGACAATCCTTTAATGGAAGTTGCTACAAAATAGCCTCCTGCAATGCCGATAACCACGCCGTAAAAGGCTAAAATCGGCACCATAATCATACAGGCAACCACCCTAGGCACAACTAAGTAACCAATAGGGTTAGTAGCCATCACACGAAGAGCATCAATTTGCTCCGTTACCTTCATAGTCCCAATTTCTGCTGTAATAGCAGCACCTACACGACCAGCCAAAACAACACCTACCAAAATTGGTCCCAGTTCTCGTCCCATGGCAACCGCCATAAGCCCCCCCACTGTAGATTGAGCCCCATAGGTAATGAGGACATCCGTAATTTGCAGCGTCATAACGCCCCCCGCGAAGAGGAGGGTAATAGAAATGATAGGTAGTGAATCAACGCCCAAATGGGCCATCTGCTGTAAAACATGCCAGAAGTTAATCATAGGCAATTGTTTAATTGTCTGTCCGACCAAAATCATGGCCCGCCCAATTTCTGTCAAGCGGCTCAATGTAAAGGCCCCTATAGCTTCTAACCAGTTCATACACGTCTCTCCATCTAATACTCTATCAATGTCTTGCCTATCTCAATCAGGCTATGTTAAAGACTCTCTATCCCCACCTAGATCCTGACTGGCCCCTTCTTCTTTAGAAGCATCCTTATCATCTGTAGGCAACGGTTTTTCTAGACTCGCTTTTGCCCCTTCTTGATGAGCCCCCTTTTTCTTTGCATTGCGCGCTTCTTTAGCCCGTTCCTTATCCCGTCTAGCAGGGCTAACAACATGGATTTTGAACTGCCCATCCCCTTGGATGATGTAATCCGTATCAATAGAGGCCTTTTGGTCCTTTTTATTGTCTTCATCAATAGCATCATCTAAGGAATTGGAATGGCTTTTTTTCTTAATATCTCCAGGGAGTGGATTAGATTCAATCCCATCAATTTTAGGTTTCTTAACCCCTTTTCCACCCTCATCGTCAACCATAGAAATCCCCTCTTCTAAGATTTCTACAACGATCTGGTTGTTTTGATCTGTATCCTTTAATTCCTTATAAAGATCCTTGAAATCTTTATAGGTTTTAAGGCGGCGAATAATTTCATCGGTTAAGTTATACTTTTGTTTTTCAAATACATAAGGCAATGGGACGACACCGCCACCACGAACTTCTAAGGTGGCGTCACCCAGTTTTTGGTTTTTAGGAACGGTAAAGAAAACTTCCTTTACTTCCTTTTCCCCTCTAAAGGGTTCAATCGTCACATCTACTACGATGGTATCCCCTGGTGCCACATAGACAGGGGAGGCCGTAGCATCTACGATTTTAGCTGTCTTCTTTCCTTGTTGGACATCGGCCTTAACATCGATATCTTGAATTTCAAAGTTGATAAAACGATTGTTCATCAACACATCGATAACCTTATAGAATTCATCGACAGATTTTTCAGAAATAGAATTAGAGGAGTAGAACATATTAGTTCGCGTCAATGGTTCATAAGCATTATCCCGTGGGCGGATGGTGTAGGTCACCTTAGCCGTCCCCTCACCAGTTCGGTCCATAAGCTTATTGAGGAAGGAATAGAGGGAAGTAGCAGCCAATGTCGGCGTCATTTCCTCATTTTCTACCACCTTAACCCAAGCCTGTTTTTCTTGGGCTGTGTCCAAATCGCGCAAATGGAATTGAATGGGAATTCCTCCCGTGTTTTTACCCATTTGGCCTGCGATACCGGCACCACGATCCTCATTAACAGACCCCACCTCAGCTCCCATAGACCCTAATTTAAAGGCGGAGTCCAAGGATTTTACCACCGTAAAGATGGAAGCATTGTGCATAAAGTAATTAGAGGATCCCCGTTTCAAGAAAGGGTGTCCAAAGGCTACAAGACGGTCCCCATCAACATAAGTGACCGTACCAATAGCACCTAATTTTAGGTTGCCATCAACCAAAAGAGCTGCAATAGATCCGCCTGGTACCAATGGCTTGACTACATCATCACCAGTAGCAGCAGCTGTATCATACGTTTCATACTTATAGCTAGGTAGCTTTTCTTTCAGGTAGGACAAGGCCCCTTGATCAAATCCATAAGCCATAAGAGGTGTCCCCATAGGAATGAGTTGCCCATCTCCTTGACCATGCCAGGACTTATTAAGGTCCTTTTCATAAGGGATATGCCATAATTTAACCATATCTTGGATTGGGGTAATCATACCCACAGTGCCATCGGCAAAGCCCCAACCATAGGCAACAGCACCCACTAGTTTGCCGTCTATATAGACAGGTGACCCGGACATACCATGAGCAATGCCCCCTGTCTCCTCCATAACCGGTCCAGAAAACTTAGCTAAAATAAGGTCTCCAGAGGGTCCTCGATCCTTCATAACGCCCAAAACCTTCACGTCAAAGGAGGAAATTTGGTCCCCCACAAGTACAGTTTTAGCCGTCCCAGTCATACCTGTTTTCACTTGGTCCACAGGCATAAAATCAACCGCTTGGGCTAAGTTCATAGCCCCTAAACAGAAGCATACTGCGAGCAAGGCCCGCTTGGACCGGCGCCATATTCTATTGCTCATATCAGTATCTCCCCTATCTTACTTGGACTCGACTACGACCACTGCTTGCCCCCGTTGTACGGACTCTCCTGCATGCACTTCTACAGCTGTCACTTGACCGCTTACAACGGCTTTAGAAGCTGCCATGGGGCCAGCTAAGGTTTCTACCGTAACTAAGGTATCTCCTTCTTGCACTTGAGCTCCTAGAGGCACTACAGAGGCTACCGTTCCCGTAAGAACGGTGTGGTGTTCTAATGGTTGCGCCATAGCCAATCCTGTGGACATAGCACTTGCTACTAACACAGTTGCTAAGCTTTTTTTCATCGTCATACATAACTCCTTGGTCAATTGATTACTTACTCCTATAATCAATCACTTATTTCAGTACTAATATATCTTCATAATTTTTTTCTTGATTTTGATCTTGATGGATTACCCTACCCTTATAGGCCATATCTGCTGCCCCTTGCCCATTGAGCTCAAGCGCATCAATGGCCCCTAGTTGCTTGATAAGATTGGCCCCCTCCTTAGAGGTAACCCCCATAGAGGTCTTGCCATCTTGATCCACAGCCATAGCTATGAGCCCCCGATTTTTAGTGGTACCGATAAAGGTCCGAGCCAAACGGCTATTGGACTTAGGCCCCACATACGCCCCGCTAACGAGAAGTGGGCTCCCTTTAGCATAGGTAATGGCTCCCTCTGTAGATACCTTAGCCAAGGCTGGAGCAGTCCGAATAGAAAGAGAATCCCCCATCTTAAGAGTCTTGAGCTTATCCGCACTAGTCCCATGGCCTGACAAGACCATAGCCCCCTTAGTCAGTGGAGAATTAGCCTTTGCTAGAGCTGTCACCTTGCCATTAATAACAGTGACCTCTCGCCCAAAAGCATTGGTCCCTGTAGAAGAACCAAAGGTATCCGTGTAGAGAATTAAATCATTAGCCATACGAGCCTGATTAATGCCAGTTACAGGCAGGATCCACTTACCAGCGGACACTTGAAGGCTTATCTTTTGGCTATTAATGGTATAGCCACGGCCCGCTCCATAAACTAATTGGGCCGTCTTTGTTAAGGAATCAGGCACAATCCCTTGGCCCGCTGTATCCGTTACGGATACGGGAATGTACTTCCCCTTTTGCTTGAGGCCAACAGCAGCCCGGTTAACAGAGGATACCTCCGCCACATCATTCCCAGCTTGGTTGCTATAGACCTTCATAGCTACCCCAGCTGGAGCGGTCAGTGCTGTCACTTGCACAGGGCCCTCTTGGCCTGTAGTATTCCATTTGATCAAGCTAAGGGAGGAATCTAAGTTTTTGCTAGTCTTATTGGATATAGCCGCAAACATATCTACTACGATACGATTGGGATTTTCCAATGCAAAGGCATGGTATTGAACAGGTGTGTCAGCTTGGAAGATGAACTTGAGAGGGTCCTTCTCTTCAATGGCAATCCCTTTAAGGACGCCTTTTTCCTTGCCTCCATTGAGGTGTCCCTCTTGTATTTGATTGGACGATTTAGGAAGGCTCACAGTTACCTCATGGTTTGCTTCATCATAGGATGTGGTCCAGCCTTCAGGTTTTGCTGACAAATCTAGGACAAGGCGACTACGATTAGTCGTATCATTAGCCCGTAAACCTGTCACTGTGACAGCCAAAGCTCCATTGATAGATAGACTCGTTAGGGCTAAGACTGTGACTATTGCCTTCCACTTCATAGGTTAATACCTCCAATCCTCCAGAATAATTTACTCTTTATTATATCACACCTAGCCTAGAGAGCAGAAAACCCCTGAGTCTAGAATTTATAAAAGCTTTAGCTTTTATTCATCTTGCTCAGAGGTTATTTACCTACTTCACTATATAAAGTGAAGTAATCCTAGGAGGTCTTGTATGAATTTCACCATTAACAGCACGGAAAAATGCCAGCCCTACTGAAGTTCTTCTAGGGTATCTTGTAGGGAGGACATTTCTTCAAGAGCCTTGGCAGTCCCTCGAATTACTGCATAACGAGGTGCTTCTACCAAATAAGCAGCAATACCAATCACTCTTGTTATGATTCGGTCTACCCCATCCAGAAGAGCACCTCCTCCCGTTAAGATGATGCCATGGTCCGCAATCGCTGCAACTAATTCTGGCGGCGTTTTTTCGAGGATATTTTTTATGCCTTCCAAAATGGAGACCATATGAGCCTCCATGGCCTCTTGAATTTCCTGAGACGATACCAGAGTAGACTTAGGAAGACCTGTTCCCAAGTCACGGCCTCTGACGACCATATCTTGCTTAGGAGCCTTACGATCTACAGTCCCAATGGAAATCTTAATCTCCTCTGCCGTAGGATAGCCGATAACCAAGCGTCGTTTCCGCTTAATATAACGGACAATAGCCTCATCAAAGCGATCTCCGCCTACAGGCAGGGACTCTGACACAACTACCCCTGAATCGCAAACCACAGCAATATCAGTAGTGCCACCGCCCATATCGACGACCATGGCTCCTACATCACGAGCTTTATCGAGACCTGTCCCCATAGCCGCAGCCAGGGGTTCTTCAATAAGAACCGTCTTACGAGCACCCGTCCGAAGCAGAGCCTCTAAAATAGCCCGTTTCCCAACAGGAGTAATGCCTGAAGGGACACAAGCCACAATTCGCGTCCTCACCAAGACAGATGCAGGAACTACAGCCCGGATAAAATGGCGCAGCATAAATTCCGTCATATCATAATCAGCTATGACCCCTTCCTGCAAGGGGCGGATAACTTCTATACCTACAGGGGTGCGCCCCCACATGCGACGGGCCTTAGACCCTACGGCCAACACCTCTTGAGTCTTAGTATCACGTGCTACAAAACCAGGCTCATCCAGAACTAAGCCACGTCCTTTTACATACAGTAAAACATTGGCTGTCCCAAGATCGATTCCTATATCATAGGTCATGTTCCAATTAAGACCAGATAAGAAGGAGCCTGCCTTTTTATGGGCAGCCTCCCTCTTAAGCTTCATTTGCGGCGTCAACTTAGCGATAGTCTTAGTCCGCTTTTGACGACGGGCAATCCGGTTCTGTACCAATTGTTCCTTAGTTAGGACTTCTGACTTTCGTCCCTCCTTGCGAGCCCGCGGTTGTCCTTTGAGCCCTTCCACCCGTCTAGATGATTCACTTTTACGATTTTTCTTTTTATTCGTCAACCCGAACAATGTGCGCACCCAACTTTTCTAATTTACTTACTAAATTATCATAGCCACGATCGATGTGGTGCAAGTTGCTAACCTTAGTCTGTCCTTCTGCACAAAGACCTGCACAGACAAGAGCTGCGCCAGCTCGAAGGTCTGTAGCTTTAACTTCAGCCCCATGAAGACCTGCAACGCCTTCCACGATGGCTTTCCGTTCTTCAATATCAATATGAGCGCCCATGCGGCGAAGCTCTGCTACATGCATAAAGCGATTTTCAAAGACTGTTTCTGTAACTGTAGAGGTCCCTTGGCAAATAGTTGTAAAAGCCATGAACTGCGCCTGCATATCCGTAGGGAAACCTGGGTAAGGGAGGGTTTTAATATCCACAGCTTTCATGCCTGTACCATCGGAAATTACCCGGATTCCATCCACATCTTCTTCTACATGGACACCGGCTTCTTTAAGCTTGGCCACCACCGGCTTTAAGTGTTCAGACAAAGCGTTTTCTACATACACATCACCACCGGCCATAGCCGCTGCTATGAGATAAGTACCGGCTTCGATACGGTCAGGAATAACCGTATGAACAGCACCTTTAAGTTCTGGCACCCCTTCAATACGAATCACATTAGTGCCGGCCCCTTTAATATTGGCCCCCATAGAATTTAAATAGGTTGCCAAATCAACAATTTCAGGCTCTTCCGCGGCATTTTCAATAATGGTCTTACCCTCTGCCATAGAGGCTGCCATGATGACATTTTCTGTAGCGCCTACGGATGGGAAGTCCAAATAGATTTGGTTGCCTTTTAGGCCCTCTGGTGCTACTGCTCGTACATAGTCATCAGTAATTTCAATCTCGCAGCCCAAGGCCTCAAAAGCCTTAAGGTGAAGATCAATAGGGCGACTACCTATGGCACAACCACCTGGTAGGGCAATCTTAGCTTCCCCTTTCCGGGCCAAGAGAGGACCCATAACCAAGAAGGATGCCCGCATCTTTCGTACCAATTCTGCCGGCGCCTCTGTGGCTTCAATACGGGAAGCGTCAAAATGAATTTCATCAGCCTCCGGATCAAAGGTTACCTTAACACCGAGGGATTCAATAACAGCACAAATCGTTTTTACGTCTGCCAATTTAGGGATTTCTACCAATGTGCTCGGCGTAGATGCCAACATAGTAGCAGCAATGATAGGCAAAACGGCATTTTTCGCAGAACTAACGCGAACACGGCCTTCTAAACGATGGCCCCCTTGGATAATCAACTTTTCCAACAGACTTCCTCCTAGTAACACGATCTATAAAAACGCCTCAAGCGCCCAGTGTATAAAATCTTACATATAAGTATAGCAATTTTTTCAATATAAGGGCAAGGAATTTGTATGAAATTCCCATGAAAAATCCCTAGTATATGTACTAGGGATTGATTCCTTTTTATTTAGCTTTGATGCTTTCTAATTTCTTGTCCATGTGAATGGTATCAAGGAAACGAACCGTGCCTGTTTTAGACCGCATAACAATGGTATGAGTACGAGCCCCGCCAGGGAAGTATTGGAGACCTTTTAATAAGTTACCTTGCGTAATGGCCGTAGCTGCGAAGATAACATCATCACTAGGTACCAAGTCATCCAAGGTAAGAACTTTATTGAGGTCCTTAATCCCCATATCGTGGCATCGTTGTTCTTCTTGCGCTGTCAATGGTTTGAGACGGGCTTGCATGTCGCCACCAGCGCACTTGAGCGCAGCTGCAGCTAAAACCCCTTCAGGGGCCCCACCAACGCCAACTACCATATGGACGCCAGAACCTTCAATGCACGCTTCCATAGCTGGGTTTACATCGCCATCAGAGATGAGACGAACACGAGCACCTGCTTCACGAGCTTCTTTCATTAAGGCATAATGGCGCTCGCGGTCTAACATAACTACGGTCAATTCATCCACGTTTCGGCCCATCTTCTTGGCCACATTTTGAAGGTTTTCTGTAAGGGACTTATCTAAGTCGATAGCCCCAGCCCCACGAGGACCTACACAGATTTTTTGCATGTACATATCTGGTGCATGAAGGAGACCGCCATGCTCTGCAATAGCCATAACCGCAATGGCTCCATTTTGCCCCTTAGCAATAAGGTTAGTCCCTTCAATAGGATCCACGGCAATATCCACTTCCGGACCGCCGCGGCCAACTTTTTCACCGATGTAGAGCATTGGCGCTTCATCGATTTCCCCTTCCCCGATTACCACGGTGCCGGAGATAGCGACATCATTGAAAGCTTGACGCATCGCGTCTACAGCTAAGCCATCAGCTTCATCCTTTTTACCACGACCTAATAATTTGCCAGATCGAAGTGCTGCAGCTTCTACAACACGAGCGAATTCTAGGGATAATGTACGATCCATAATATGCCTCCTTATTTAACCGGTTTGATGACTTCTAAGCCACCCATGTATGGTTGTAATACCTTAGGTACGCGAACAGATCCATCCGCTTCTTGGTAGTTTTCTAAGATAGCCGCTACCGTACGACCTACGGCCAAGCCAGACCCATTCAAGGTATGAACAAATTCAGGTTTGCCCTTGCCATTGCGTCGGAATCGAATATTGGCGCGGCGTGCTTGGAAATCAGTCATATTAGAGCAAGAGGAGATTTCTCGGTAGGTATTTTGCGCTGGCATCCATACCTCTACATCATAGGTTTTAGCAGAACCAAATCCAATGTCCCCCGTACACAAGGTAATCACGCGGTGTGGTAATTCAAGTAAGCGCAAGACTTCTTCCGCGTTATCGGTAAGTTTCTCAAGCTCTTCCCAAGAGTGATCAGGGTGGGCAATCTTAACCATTTCAACTTTATTGAATTGATGTTGACGGATGAGGCCCCGTGTATCGCGACCGGCAGACCCTGCTTCAGACCGGAAGCAAGCGGTAAAGGCTGTATAATACTTAGGCAAATCCTCTTCCTTCAAGATTTCTCCAGAATGATAATTAGTTAAGGTAACTTCTGCCGTTGGAATTAAGAAGTAATCTTGCCCTTCAATCTTATACATATCCTCAGCGAACTTAGGTAATTGACCTGTACCAGTCAAAGTATCAGCGGTAACCATATAAGGTGTCATCATTTCTATATAGCCTTGCTTATCGCAATGAAGATCCAACATGAAGTTGATCAAAGCCCGTTCCATACGAGCCCCAACGCCCTTATAGATAGTAAACCGGGCACCAGACTCCTTAGTAGCGCGTTCAAAATCCAAGATATCCAAGGATTCCCCAAGGTCCCAATGGGCTTGAATAGGGAAATCAAATTGGCGAGGCGTAGACCATTTACGCATTTCAGGATTGTCATTTTCATCATTCCCTACAGGAACAGATGGGTCGCACATATTTGGTAGACGAAGGGCGATATCGCGAAGCTTAGCTTCTACATCGCGGCCTCGATTATCCAAGTCTGCAATTTGATCGCCAACCTTCTTCATTTCTGCAATTTTATCATCCGCCGATTCTTTGTTACGTTTCAATTGAGCAATTTCATCGGATACTGCATTCCGGTGAGCCTTCAATTGTTCTACTTCTTGAATGATTTCTTTCCGTTCATCATACAATTTAGCATACTCATCAAGTTTGCCCTCTGTGTGACGGTGGTCGAGATTGGCTTGCACGGCGTCAAGATTTTCTCTAACAAATTTTAAATCTAACATAGTCTCTGCCTCTTTAATCTGGATGACAAATCAGTATTTTAATACACATAAAATATAACACATTACAGGCTAATAATCACCCTCTTATTCTCAACTAGCATTTACAGTATTTTTTCAACCCCTAGACTACGATCTGCTTAGGCCACCCTTTTATTCGCATATATATACACTTCAGCTTTGCTAGCCCACACTAATAACTAGCTAGAGAAGCACACAAAAAACGCCTGCACAAGGTGCAAGCGTTTTTCAGGATTCTTATTCACCATCAACTTCAGCATCTTCGTCGTTAGTCGTTGGCTTAGCTTGACCTTCCGGCTTCATCAATGGGAAGAGTAATACATCCCGGATGGAAGCGGAGTCTGTCAAGAACATAACCAAGCGGTCAACACCGATACCCAAGCCAGATGTTGGTGGCAAGCCATATTCTAAAGCGGTTACAAAATCTTCGTCCATGCGATGCGCTTCGTCATCACCATGTTCCCGCTCTTTTAATTGATCTAGGAAGCGTTGTTTTTGATCAATCGGATCATTCAATTCGGAGAAACCATTAGCCAGCTCACGGCCATAGATGAAAGCTTCAAACCGTTCAGTAGTCAATGGATTTTCCCGGTTGGCCTTTGCCAATGGGGATATTTCCTTTGGATGTCCATAGACGATAGTTGGTTGGATGAGATTTGCTTCTACATAGTCCTCGAAGCAGAGATTCAAGATCTTACCAATTCCATCATTATCTGTGTATTCTACATTAAGGCGGTCAGCAATAGCACGTGCTTCTTCAATGGATGTTACTGCATCAAAGTCTTCGCCCGTATACTTTTTAACGCCTTCCGCCATAGTGATACGGTTCCAAGGTGGCGTAAGGTTGATTTCAGTCCCTTGGTAGGTGATTTCTTGTGTGCCCAACACTTCTTGTGCACAATAAGAAACAATATTTTCTGTCAATCGAATAGCGTCTTCTACGTCGCCGTAAGCTTGGTAGGATTCAATAGTGGTGAACTCAGGGTTATGACGGTTATCGATACCTTCATTACGGAAGCAACGGTTCATTTCGAAGACCCGTTCCATGCCCCCTACGATTAAGCGCTTAAGATAGAGCTCTGGCGCAATACGCATGTAGATGTCGATGTCCAAAGCATTATGGTGAGTAATGAAAGGTCGAGCCGCTGCACCACCTGGAATGGCATGCATCATAGGTGTTTCCACTTCCATGAAGTCATGGGCCATCATGTATTGGCGGATCTTAGCTACAATTTTAGACCGTTTTACGAAGGTATCCCGCACTTCAGGGTTGACGATGAGATCGACGTAACGTTGACGGTAACGCAATTCCGTATTAGTCAAGCCATGCCATTTTTCAGGCAATGGGCGAAGAGACTTAGAGAGTAGGGTTAACGTATTCACCTTAACGGTGATTTCACCCTTATGGGTACGGAAAACATGGCCTTCAACACCAATGATATCACCGATATCGAGCATTTTTACGAATTCGTAAGCCTCTTCACCCATCACATCCTTGCGGAAGTAAACTTGGATATCCCCTGCCTTATCGCGGATATTAGCAAAAGCAGTCTTACCATGGGACCGCATAGTCATCAAACGACCGGCCATAACCACTGGTCGTCCATCAAAGTTGATAAAGTCATCTTTTACTTCTTGTGTATGTTCACGCACAACAAAGCGTTGACCGAATGGATAGACCCCTTTATCTTCGTATTGAGCCAATTTATCGCGGCGGTGTTGCATTTGATCATTGAGCTCTTCTGCGGCTGCAAGACCTGTATTTTTTACATCTTCACTCATAATGTACTCCTAATTCAACTATTTTACGGACAAAATTTTGAATACTACTGGGCCATCTGGCGTAGTTACTTCTACTTTATCGCCCTTTTTCTTACCCAAAATAGCTGCCCCTACAGGGGATTCGTTAGAAATGCGGTTGTTGAATGGGTCTGCTTCAGAGGAGCCAACGATGGTGTATTCCATTTCTTCGTCGTATTGGGTATCTAAGACCTTTACCTTGGAGCCAACAGATACGCGACCTTTTGTTGCTTTACCATCAATAA
>URPV01000018.1 GCA_900549805.1 uncultured Veillonella sp. | reverse complement strand
GAATTCGTGTAGGCGTCAAAAGCGTCTCCAGGGTTCAAATCCCTGACTCTCCGCCATAAGTAAAATAAGCAATGACCTTGTCATTGCTTATTTTTTATTTGTCAAAATACTGAGAAGCCTACGCATAACGAGTGTTCATGAGAATTGACTTATTTAAATATTTATATTGGAAATTTATATAGGATAGAAAAAAGACCCTACAGGAGAATCCTGTAGGGTCTTTTCTTATGTAAGTTCTTGTGATGATTGATAGCTACCTGGAATTTTAGAAATGATTACTTATCCTTAGGCGTATTTTTTTCCATGAGTTGTGAAAAGACTGTATCCAATTCTTGATCAACCAATTCACGAACGGAGTCTGGACCTGCCTCTGGGCTTATGAATTCCTTGCCCTCCGATGGAATACGGCATACAAAGTGACCGTCTTTCGTGCTTGTGCATTCTGTCATTTCACTGAGTTCTTGCCGATGCTTGAGAGCTGAGTCAATCCGGGCCTGACGGAGACGGTTGATAGTACGATCTGCCAGTATGTTAGGAACGGCAGCCCCAGAGGCGATGCCGATAACTGTTAAGAAACCCGTTATACCAACTTGTAACCAAGCTTGAATATCAGTTATGGATAGGGTAGAAAATTGGAAGGCATCAGAGATGAAGCGGTATAGGAGGACGCCTGGAATCAAAGGGATGACAGAGGCGATAATCATGATGGTAGTCGACCCCTTGAGATAAGCTGTGATACGGGCTATGAGGAGGGCTGATACAGCCGATCCAATGAAAGAAGCAGCGGCGAGGGGTAAGTTTACATCGATAAAGAGGATATTACGGACACCCACGCAGACAATACCTCCTAGACCTATATAAGGCAAGAGGCGGTACGGGGTATTAAAGATGACCGCAAAGAGGGTAGCGGCTGCGAAACCTGCTAGGAGTTGCTCAATAAGGACATAATTTGGTTTGATACCTGCGAAGAAGAAGGTTGTATCAATATTGAACTGGAGCATGATGGCAATCCCCAGGGACATGGATGACATGATGAGAAGGGTTGACATGAGGCGGGTGACACCGGCCATGAAGTGGTCGGAGATGATATCGATAATCCCATTGATTAAGGGGATTCCCGGAATCATAAAGAGGGTGCAGGATATGATGGTGTAGACCAGTGATTGATCGGGAATGATCTTATAAAAACCGTAGGATGATACCATACAGACAAAGGTGGCCACCATGGTAGCTACATAGGGATTGATATGGTTTTTAAAGCACAGGTGGCGAGCCATAAAACCTAGAAAGGCACATACGATGGTCATGAGGGCTGAGGCCATGGTGCCCCCAAAGAGAATAGAGAACCCGCCACAGGCCGCTGCGGAAGCTAAGGCTTTCACAGGGACGGAATAGGATGGTGGATATTGCTGAATATGGGCTAGGGCGTGTTCTAGGGATTCTAAGGAGTAATTTCGTTCGAGCGCCCGCCAAAGGACATTGGTTACCGCATAAACCACTGTCATATTAACACCGTGTTTAGGGGTTTTTCTAAAGGAGGTATAGGAGTGTTTTTCGTGGGACACGTTGATCATAAGAGTTGTGTAGGTCACGTGAATGCTCAAATATTCCTTAGGGATTCCCATAAAGGCTGAAGCTTTATGCATCTGTTGAATCATATAGGAGGTATTGGCCCCATTTTCCATTAGAAGTTCTCCTACGGTGAGGAGGACATTTATTTTGCGATAAATCTGGGCAAAAGGTTGGTCCAGAACATCGTGTTTTTGCTGGTCCGTGTAGAATTTCATTATCGGTTTCTTTCTGCTTAATGGATTCTGAGTATGTGTATATCTGTATTAGTATAGCACGGTCCTATGAAAAATCGCCCCTCCAGAGGAAGGGCGATGTATGAAAGCCTCTTATAGTAGGTGTTAGAATTTTCATCCTGGCTACTAGGAGTGATTAGAAATTTTGGATTTCAGTTGTCTTTACGGACTCTGCAATAGCATCAGCGAGGGCTTCGAATTTAGGATAGTCGGCCTCATGTAAAGCGGATTTGATATCCAATACTTCCCCTACAATGTCTACATTCTTGAAGTCGTTAGTGAAGAGCTCAACCATGCGCTTAGCCGCTGCAGATGCCCATGTGTGGTTGCCCACGATGGATACATGGTGGTTAGCGAAGTTCAAGGCGGATAATTCATGCAAGAATTTTTCCATGGATAGATAGAGGTTTAGATTGTAGGTTGGGGCTACACAAACGAGGTTGGAGTATTTCCAAGCATCGGAGATGATGTAGGATGGATCTGTTTTAGAAACGTCGTACATCTTGATATTGTTGATGCCGCGAAGGGAGAGCAGTTTAGCTAAGTGTTGGGCCATGTTGGCTGTGTTGCCGTACATGGAACCAAAGGCGATGACAACCCCTTGTTCTTCTGCGTTGTAGGTAGACCAGTACATATACTTTTCAAGGATATATTGTACGGTTTCAGGTGTGCGCCAGATTGGACCATGAAGAGAGGCAATGGTATTGATTTCCAAAGAAGACAACTTCTTGATGGCATTTTGTACTTGTGGGCCGTATTTACCAACGATGTTGGTGTAGTAGCGGCGGGCTTCGTCTTCAAATTCAGATTTAAAGTCGATTTGATCGGCAAAGATATTGCCGTGCAAAACGCCAAAGGAGCCGAAGGCATCAGCAGAGAAGAGGGTCCCTGTTGTACTTTCATAGGTAGCTGTTACTTCAGGCCAGTGAACCATAGGCATAGTGTAAGTTACGAGCTTATGCTTGCCGAGGTCTGTGATATCGCCGTCTTTAACAACGATTTGATTGTTCTTGAAATCATCGTTAAAGAATTGTTGGCACATGCGGAAGGTAGTGGCAGTACCAATAATTTTGATATTTGGATAGAGGCGTACCAATTCCATGATACCCGCACCGTGGTCTGGTTCCATGTGGTTGATAACCAAGTAGTCCAATTGGCGGCCATCGAGAAGCTTGAGGACATTTTCAAAGAACTCGCGGCGGATAGATTCATCTACTGTGTCGATGATAGCTGTCTTTTCATCATCGATGAAGTAGGAATTGTAGGTTACCCCGTTTGGCAATGGGAAGAGATTTTCAAAGCGTTCTGTCTTCCAGTCATTAGAGCCAATCCAGTAGATATGTTCTGTAACTTGTTGTGCTAATTTCATGGGAAATCCTTTCTGGGAATAGACCTCTCAATAGTAGGAGTCCATAGACTCTCGTTCTTAATAGATTACCTTATTATTTTACGCACATATTCGATAATAATCAATATTCTAAAAGTTATATGACCATATCTATTGGAGTTCTATTTAGGAAATCAATTTAGAAGACTTAAAAATCCTTATTTGAAATAGGTGACACCTGATTCGAAGATAGGCATATGGTGATTGCCAGGGACGTTTTTACTAATCCCATGTCCACAGCGTTCGCTATGGGCCATCTTGCCAAAGACACGACCGTCAGGACTGAAAATTCCTTCAATCGCATAGACGGACTGGTTAGGGTTGAAACGGGCATCCATAGTAGCCTGGCCTTGGTAGTCCACGTACTGAGTAGCTATCTGGCCATTTTGAGCCAACGTAGATACTTGGTCTGGGCTTGCTACAAAACGACCTTCTCCATGAGAAATAGGAACGGTGAAGATGTCACCGGTTTTTACAGCCGACATCCACGGGGACATGGTGGAAATAACCTTGGTGTTTACCATGCTGGATAGGTGGCGACCGATGGTATTGTGGGTTAAAGTCGGAGAATCCTCTCTGAGAGGGCTCACGTGTCCTCCTGGAAGGAGACCCAGTTTAATGAGGGCCTGGAAGCCGTTACAAATCCCTAGAGCCAGACCATCGCGTTGGTAGAGAAGGTCTTCTAGCGCGTCTGTTAGGTAGGGGTTGCGGAAGAGGGTGGCCATAAATTTACCAGATCCATCTGGTTCATCGCCAGCAGAGAAACCACCAGGGAAGAAGAGAATTTGTGAGGCCTCCAACTTGGCCTTGATCGCTTGGATGGATTCTTCCAAGTCCGCAATGCTTTGGTTGCGGATGACGAGGATTTCTGTTTGGGCGCCAGCGCGTTCAAAGGTACGAGCAGAGTCATATTCGCAGTTGGTACCTGGGAATACCGGAATGAGGACCTTAGGTTTAGCGCCTTCTAGGGATTTTGGACCAGTAATAGGCACGCTTGTTTGCTCGTAAAGAGGCAGTGGGCAAGCTTCTTTGGTGGAGGTTGCTTCTAGTGGGAAGATATGTTGTAAAGTACCCTCGTAGGCTGCTTGAGCTTGATCCAAGCTAATGACTTGGTCCTTCCACTGGATGACCGGCTCTTCTTGGGTTACGCCAATCACCTGGGTTCCCTCTTTTTCAAGGAGGTGGTTAACTGCCGTGATATCTACCTCGAAGAGGAAAAACCCTAAGTTAGCATTGAATAGGGAGGTCCCTGCGTAGTCGTCGATTGTGACCCCTATGCGATTGCCTAAGGCCATCTTGGTGATAGCTTCAGCCAGGCCACCTTCATCGATTGTGTAGGCGGAATAGACGCGGCCCTCGTCGATTTCTTTTTGTAAGAGGTCGCAATTGGTCTTGAAGGCTCTCCAATCAGGGGCTTCATCAAAGGTGCGAGGAAACTTTAAGAGAATCAGGCGGTGGCCAGTTCCCTTGAGATCTGGACTGATAATGCGGTCAACTGGTGCCGTAGCGATTGCAAACGATACCAGGCTAGGTGGCACGGTTAAGTCCATGAAGGTACCGGACATGGAGTCCTTACCACCGATAGCAGCGATATTAAGTTCCTTTTGTGCTTGGTAGGCCCCTAAGAGGGCGGCGGTAGGTTTGCCCCAAGCATGAGGATTTTGGCGGAGACTTTCAAAATATTCTTGAAGGGTCAGATACATATCCTGGCGGTGGGCCCCCATAGTAACCCCTTTGGCAACAGAAAGAAGAATGGCAAATTGGGCTCCATGGAAGGGAGACCAAGAGGCTAGATCTGGGTTAAAACCGTGGGTCATGACAGACGCTGTATTGGTTTGACCATGCCGAACGGGGAGCTTGGCTGCCATCCCTTGAACAGGTGTTTTTTGGTATTTACCAGACAGGGGCATGAGAACCGTGCCCGCACCTACGGTGGAGTCGAAGCGACTCAAAAGGCCTTCCTGGGATCCTACATTAAGGTCGGATAAGGTGCTTAACCATTGGCCTTTAAAATCTGTCACAGGCGCTTCTCTTTGGGCAAAGTAGGATGGGCCTTGTGGTAAGCCTATGTGGACTGCTTGTTCTTGCTTGGCCCCATTTGTGTTGAGAAAGTCCCGGGAGATATCTACGATAGGGGATCCCTTCCAATGCATGACGAGGCGATTTGTATCGGTTACAAGAGCTACTTGGGTGCATTCTAAGTTTTCTTGGTCACAATAGGACTTGAAGAGGTCAGCCTTATCCTTTTCGATGACGCAGGCCATCCGTTCTTGAGATTCAGAGATGGCTAGCTCTGTCCCATCCAAGCCAGCATATTTTTTGGGAATTAAGTCTAAATTGATGTCCAAGCCGTCAGTTAGTTCGCCGATGGCTACAGAGACGCCGCCCGCACCAAAGTCATTGCAGCGTTTAATTAATTGGGTGACTTCTGGTTGGCGGAAGAGGCGTTGGATTTTTCGTTCCGTAAGAGGGTTGCCCTTTTGTACTTCTGCTCCGCAGGAGCTTAGGGACTCCATGGTGTGCTCCTTAGAGGACCCAGTGGCGCCACCACAGCCATCACGGCCGGTTTTACCGCCAATGAGCATGACCACATCACCAGGTTTAGGGGCTTCGCGTCGTACATGAGCGCGGGGAACGGCACCGATAACAGCACCGATTTCCATGCGTTTAGCCACATAGCCAGGATGGTAGTATTCTTTGACTTCACCTGTTGCTAGACCGATTTGGTTGCCGTAAGAGGAATATCCTTTAGCTGCCCCTTGTGTGATACGTCGTTGAGGAAGTTTGCCTGCTAAGGTTTGGTCTAAGCTAGTACGGGGGTCACCAGCGCCGGTAATCCGCATAGCTTGGTAGACATAGGCCCGACCAGAGAGTGGATCGCGGATGCAACCACCTAGGCAGGTAGCAGCACCGCCAAAAGGTTCGATTTCTGTAGGGTGGTTATGGGTCTCGTTCTTAAAGAGGAGGAGCCACTCTTCTTCTTGGCCGTCCACATCTACGGGGACGATAATGGTACAAGCGTTGATTTCATCGGACTCATCCAAGTTACCGAGGAGTCCTTGGGCTTTGAGTTCTTTGGTAGCCAAGGTAGCCATATCCATGAGAGATGAGGCCTTAGTCTTACTGGAATAGATCTGTTTTCGTCCCTCTTGGTAGGCTTGATAGGCCTGCTCAATAGGGCTGTTAAAACGGCCTTTGTCGATGGTTACTTGGGCTAGTTCGGTCATAAAGGTGGTGTGACGGCAGTGGTCAGACCAGTAGGTATCGAGGACCTTGATTTCAGTTTGACTGGGATCACGCCCCTCTTGGTTCTTAAAGTAATCCTGGATGAGGAGGGCATCAGCTAGGGTCATGGCTAGCCCTTCTTCTTTGATGAATGCATCTAGTTGGTCTTGGTTCCAATGGGTAAAGCCATCCATACGAGGAATCGATTGTGGCTCTTCTAGGTCTAGTTGGAGGCTAGTAGGAAGGGACATAGTAGCTTGGCGGGAGTCCACAGGGTTGATGAAGTAAGCCTTGATAGCCTTCTTTTGGTCCTCTGTTAGAGGGCCTTGGATAGAAAAGACTTGGGCTATTCGGACCTGATAACCTTGTTTAAGTGTGAGCATAGATAAGCATTGCTCGGCAGAATCAGCTCCTTGGTCATATTGACCGGGCAGGTATTCTACAGCGAATACGAAGGCACCTTCCTCGTGTGGTAAGTCTGTGAAGACTTGGTCTACTGGCGGTTCGGAGAAGATGAGCTCCTTAGCTTGGTCTAGGTCCTTGTCGTCCAAGCCCTCGATGTCGTAGCGCTTATAGAGGGTGACAGACTGCACAGGAATGGACAAGTCCTCTCGTAAAGTCCGTAGTACTTGGTCAGCCTCGTAAGCAAATTCAGAACGTTTGCGGACAAATAAGCGGTGCATAGCCATGAAAAGCCTCCTCTTAGTCAGATAAATTGGCACAAAGAGCATATATTGATTGACACATTAACTATATACCCTTTATAGTTAATGGTAAATAATAAATTATTTATATACAAATAAGGTAAACTAATTAATAAGGAGGGCCTATGGCTATTTCTGCAGACTTATACAGGACCTTTTATGGGGTTGGCTTATACCTATCCTTCTCTAAAGCAGCGCGTGAACTAGGGGTTTCTCAGTCCGCTATATCGCAAGGAATTAAACAATTGGAGTCGGAACTAGGTATCCCCCGCTTCAATCGGACCACTAAGTCCGTTACCTTTACACCAGAAGGGAAGGAACTCTTTGATACGGTAGCTAAGGCTTTGACCATCTTGGATAATGGGGTAGAACAGTTGCAAGAGCGGGCTAAGCAAGTCTTTGAATCCCTCTTTTTGGCGACTACTGACACCCTTTGCCGTCATTACTTATTACCGTATTTCCGCCGTTGGAAGGAAGCGGATAACGATATTGCACTTCATATTACCAACCGCCCCTCTTCTGATTGCGTGGATATGATACTCAATAAGGAGGCACAGCTTGCTATCGTCACAGAATTTGACGGCTTGCGCGATAATCCTCTCTTGACGGTGACGCCTTTGTCTAGCTTACAAGATGTTTTTTTAGGCGGGCTTTCCTATAAGGGCCTAGAAACCTTTGATCAAGGTCGTCTTTTGAATGAGCCTATACTCGCCCTTCGCCGCGGGACTACCTCGCGCAAGTTTTTTGACCAAGTAACTCATGGGGCCTGTCGTAAACCCCGCTTTGAGTTGGATAACTTCGACCTTTTAGTTGACTTGGTAGAATTGGATATGGGTGTTGCCTTGGTACCACATATGGTGGCAGCTTCTAAATTGCAAGAGGGGACCGTGGTTAAAATTGATACGGATATCAGTGTTCCAGAACGCCATATCGTCTTGGTGCAATCCAAGATGGTGGCGGAAACAGAAGGGATGCGGCAATTCATAGACCTGCTGTTGGGGAAAGAAAAGGTGAATTCCATTGACCCCAACCCTGAACTACAGTAAAATTAATTACGTCTTAACAGTAGGCATAGAGCCTGTAGTAAACGCTAGGAGACTTTCATGAAATTACTTCAACAACGCATTAACGAAGAAGGCCGCGTATTGGATAATCGCGTCTTGAAAGTTGATGGCTTCTTAAATCATCAAATCGATCCGGTTCTCTTCCAAGAAATTGGCAAAGAAATTGCCCGTCGTTACCAAGACGCAGGCATCACTCGCATTGTTACTATTGAAGCATCTGGTATCGCCTTAGCCTTGATGGCAGCCATTGAACTCAAGGTGCCACTCGTCTTCGCTCGCAAAAAAAAGTCTATTTTGATGGTCGATGATGTATACCACGCTAAGGTATATTCCTATACTAAAGAAGAAAACTATGACATCACCATTTCCAAGAAATTCTTGCCTGCTGGTGATAAGGTTCTCATCATTGATGACTTCCTCGCATCTGGTGAAGCCGCTATGGGGCTTGCTAAGCTCGTAGAAGCGGCCGGTGACACCGTGGTAGGCATGGCTATTGCCATCGAAAAATCCTTCCAACCAGGCCGTAAACGCTTGGAAGACGCAGGCTACCGCGTAGAATCTTTGGTGCGCATTAAAGAGTTTAAAGATGACAAATGCGTATTCTTGGAAGACTAATAGGCTAATCGAAACAGGTGTGGCAGCCCCTCTTAGGTGTTGCTACATCTGTTTTCTTCTAGCTTGAGGTCCGTATACTTTAGTCCTATGTAGACACAGGGAGTAGGTCAATGAATAAAAAAGCAGAAATGCTAGATAAATTTTTAGCTGATGAAACTATTACAGCCTTTGAACGGAAGGACTTTGAAGATGAAGAAGGGTCTGTTATCTACCGGTCGTATGTGCAATCGCCACTAGGGGATATGCCTTTCTTCGTCATAACTGATAACAGCGTCTATACCGTCTTGCGCCTAGTCGTGGGGCCACAAGTTGTAACTTCCGATAACAAGGCGGATATTAACGACTTTATCAATCATGAGAACGCATACTATAAGGGTATGAAGTATTATATCGATGAAGAGGATCAAACTGTTTACATGGATTGTGTTTATATCGCAGCAGATGGACAGTTTGAAGCCCCTCTTTTGTATGCTCTTATGAACCAGATGGTGGAACGAATTCCTGAAATATCGGGCGACTTGAAAAATGCCTATCAATTAGAAGGGCGCTTCCAAGTGCCAGACCACCAACACTAAGGACGTCCTTCGAATTTTTATAGGAAAAACAATAGCATGGGAACTGCGCGCATAACAGATATTGTTTGCGTGCAGTTTTTTTATATCTACTTATTCCTGTATTTCTTTAACAAAGTTCGGGATATATCAAATAAAAACTAATAAATGCTATATAAATTTAAAAATGTTCGATACATACAATATATTAGAATAAATAATATATTTATTATTCGAAAATTACTTGACCTGATAAATACCTCCTTGCTACAATTGATGTATCCCTTAATTCTTAGTATTTGCGAGGAGTAGACGCATGCTTTTTGTAGCCCACCTACATGATTGTACTGAATCTATCCTTGCGCCTGTTTAGAGCCTAGCCTTGTGCTGGGCTTTTTTTGTTAGGAGGTAGCTCATGAAAGTTGGCATTATCATGGGAAGTAAATCTGATTTGGAAACGATGACGAAGGCGGCCCAAGTGTTAGATGATTTCTCTATCCCTTATGAGATGGTTATCGCCTCGGCCCATCGGACACCGGGAGTGGTTAAGGCCTATGTGGAGCGCTTAACCGCAGAGGGGGCGATAGCTTTTATCGCAGGTGCTGGTGCAGCAGCCCATCTGCCAGGTGTGGTGGCTTCCTATACCAGTCGTCCTGTTATCGGAGTTCCCCTCAATGCAACTGGCCTCAATGGTATGGATGCCCTTTTGGCCATAGTACAAATGCCATCGGGGATGCCTGTGGCTACCATGGCCTTGGATGGGGCTAAGAATGCAGCCCTCTTGGCCGTACAGATGGCAGGGTTAGTAGACCCTGCCTTGTATGGACGCTACCAGGCCTTCCGAGCTGATCAAGCGGCTAAGGTAGAAGCGGATAACGCTCAGTTACAAGAACAATTACAAGCATAAGGAGGAAGTTAAGATGGATCAAATGTTGTACGAAGGCAAAGCTAAACAAGTTTTTAAGATGGAAAACCCAGACCTCTATCGCATTCATTACAAGGATGATGCGACCGCTTTCAATGGGGAAAAGAAGGGGACTATTCAAGATAAGGGGGTCTTGAATAATAAAATCACTAGTTTCTTCTTTACCATGCTTAATGAGGCTGGCATTCCAACCCACTTTGTGGAACGGATTGACGACCGAGACCAAATTGTTAAGGCCTTGGATATTGTGCCCCTAGAAGTCATCGTACGCAATATCGCAGCGGGCTCTATGGCAAAGCGCTTTGGCCTTGAAGAAGGCACTCCTTTGCAACATCCTATATTGGAATTTTGCTATAAGAATGATGACTTAGGCGATCCATTTGCCAATGAATCCCAAATTACAGCCTTGGGATGGGCTACACAAGACCAGTTAACGGCTATCAAGGATATTACCATGAAGGTTAATGATATCCTTAAAGATTTCTTGGCTACCAAGAAGGTGAAACTTGTGGACTTTAAGTTAGAATTTGGCACCCATAAGGGGCACATACTCTTGGGCGATGAAATCTCCCCTGATACCTGTCGTTTCTGGGATGCGGATACCAATGAAAAGCTCGATAAGGACCGCTTCCGCCGTGACTTGGGGAATGTGGAAGAAGCCTATCATGAAATGCTTTTCCGCTTGACGGGGCAACGAGACTAGGAGTAGCTATGTATTACGATCAAGTATTCGACAAGTGGCATGAAGAATGTGGGGTATTTGGCATTTATGACCGGACCTTGGACATAGCTCGCTATGTCTACTGGGGGCTTTTTGCCCTACAGCACAGGGGGCAGGAGTCTGCTGGTTTAGCTGTTACGGATGGGACGCAAATTGAACTGACTAAGAATATGGGCCTTCTGACGGAAGCTATTCGGTCTTTGCCTCGGCTCCCTGGCCATATGGGGGTAGGCCATGTGCGCTATTCCACAACTGGTTCTAATAACCCACGTAACATCCAACCTTTGGTTATCCAATTTAAGGATGAGCATATAGCGGTTGCCCATAATGGTAATTTAACAAATGCTTTGGAAATTCGTAGAGATCTAGAAGAACAGGGATCCATCTTCCAAACAAGTATGGATTCGGAGGTAATCGTTAACCTTATCGCCCGCTCTCATGCGGCGACCATGGAAGAACGGATTGTGGAAGCTTGCAATCGAATCCAAGGGGCCTTTTCCCTAGTCATTAACACCAATGATTGCCTCATCGGCCTTAGGGACCCCCACGGCTATCGCCCCCTTTGTTTAGGTAAGACGAATGCTGGTTATGTCTTGGCGTCGGAAACCTGTGCTCTCGATGCTATTAAGGCGAAATTTATTCGGGATATAGAAGCAGGAGAGATGGTCATTATCGATGACTCTGGGGTGCGGTCCCGTATGTATGCACCGGCAGATGCTATTGATCATAAAGTCTGTGTCTTTGAATATATCTACTTTGCTCGCTCTGATTCTACTATTGATGGCCAGTCAGTCTATGAAAGCCGTTTGGCTATGGGCCGTGAATTGGCTCGAGAAACTCAATATGATGCGGATCTTGTCATGGCCATTCCTGACTCTGGTACAACAGCTGCTTTGGGCTATGCTAGAGAATCGGGCATTCCTTTTGCGGAAGGCTTGATTAAGAACCGTTACTCTGGGCGGACTTTTATCAAGCCTAACCAAGAAGAGCGGGAACTGGCGGTACGGATGAAGCTTAATCCTGTGGAAGAAGTGGTTAAGGGCAAGCGGATTGTTCTCATCGATGATTCTATCGTGCGGGGAACTACTTCCGGGCTCATCGTAAAGATGCTCAAGGAAGCAGGGGCTAAGGAAGTGTATATGTGCGTATCGTCTCCAGCCATCCTCTACCCTTGTCACTATGGTATCGATACATCAGTTCGGAAGGAATTGATTGCTGCTACCAAGTCTATTGAGGAAATCCGTGCCTATATCAAGGCGGATAAGCTTCACTACTTAACACAAGAGGGGCTAGATCGAGCGATAGCTAATATTGATGGCAAGCATATGTGTTTTGCCTGCTTTGATGGGGCTTATACCGTAGCTGTTCCTCCAGAAGAGGAAGAAGGAGTAAAATATGTGCTCGAATAAAGAAGGTCTTACCTACGCAGATGCTGGCGTCGATATTGATGCGGGTAACAAGGCGGTTAGCCTTATGAAGGCTGCTGTAAAGGCTACTTATACACCTGGTGTAGTCGGAGATTTAGGCGGTTTTGGAGGCCTCTATAGTTTAGCCGGTCACACTATGAATCACCCTATGCTAGTATCTGGTACGGATGGGGTAGGGACTAAGCTTCGCCTGGCTATTGAGATGAATCAACATGATACGATTGGGCAAGACTGCGTGGCTATGTCTGTTAACGATATTTTGGTCCAAGGGGCCAAGCCTCTTTTCTTTTTAGACTATATTGCGGTAGGTAAGCTGGACCCAGAGCAAGTAGCTACCATCGTAGGTGGCGTTGCTAAGGCCTGCCAGGAATCGGGCTGTGCTCTTTTAGGCGGTGAAACCGCAGAAATGGCCGGTTTCTATGAAGTAGGAGACTATGACTTAGCAGGCTTTGCTGTGGGGCTTGTGGACCGATCTAAGCTGATTACAGGGCAAGAGATTGCGGAGGGAGATATCATTTTGGGTCTCCCTTCTTCTGGCCTCCACTCCAACGGCTATTCTCTCGTTCGCAAAATTTGCTTTGACCGTCAGGGCTTAACCTTAGACCAAGTTATCCCAGAACTTGGTAAGACGTTAGGTGAGGAACTCTTAAGGCCGACTCGCCTCTATCCTAAGGCCCTTATGCCGCTGATTGAGAAGGAACTTTTGAAGGGCTTGGTTCATATTACAGGCGGCGGTTTCTACGAAAACATTCCGCGTATCTTGGGGGATCATATGACGGCATCTATCAATGTTGATGCCTGGTCACGACCAGCAATTTTTACTAAGCTTCAAGAATGGGGCCAAGTGGCATGGCCTGAAATGTACCGGACCTTTAATATGGGGATAGGTATGGTTATGGTTGTTAGTCCGCAAGACCTTGAGGCCGTGAAGGTTGATTTGAATGAGCGTGGAGAAGTTTACTATCAAATTGGTAGTGTTGAAGCCCGTAAGGACCAAGCAGTCATCTTGGAAGGAGAGGTCTTCCATGACTAAAAAGATAGGAATTTTTGCTTCTGGTCGGGGTTCGAATGCGGAAGCTCTATATCAGGCTATACAAGATGGCACTATTGATGGAGATTTGGAGCTTATCCTAACGGATCATAAAGAAGCAGGAATCGTAGACAAGGCTCGAACTTGGGACATCCCACTCCTCATAATAGAACGGGCTGACTACCCTTCTAAGGAGGCCTTTGAAGAGGCTCAGGTTCAAGCTTTGGCGCCTTATGATTTAGATGTTCTTGTTCTGGCTGGCTATATGCGCTTGTTAGGATCTGCCTTAATTGATGCCTATGAGGGAAGGATTCTTAACATCCATCCAGCCCTTTTGCCTTCTTTCCCAGGACTCCATGCGCAAGGGCAGGCGGTAGCAGCAGGTGTTAAGGTGGCAGGTTGTACTGTTCACTTTGTAGATTTAGGTATGGACTCAGGTCCTATCATTATGCAGAATACGGTTCCTGTCTATGCGTCTGATACAGAAGAAAGCTTGGCGGCCCGCTTGTTACCAGTAGAACATAAGACCTATGTAGAGGCATTGGCCCTCTTTTGTAAGGACTCACTATCTATCGTAGATGGAATCGTCCATATTGCTAATGAATAATACGAACTTGTAGCTTCTTGAAACATGAGATGTAGGAGGGATGCATATGATAAAAAATGCCTTGTTGAGCGTATCGGATAAACGTGGAATTGTGGACTTTGCAAGAGGACTTGTTGACCTAGGTGTAACCATCTACTCCACAGGAGGAACGCTTAAGGTTATTAAGGATGCAGGCATACCTGCCCATGCCGTAGAAGACTTAACTCATTTTCCAGAGATGATGGATGGCCGTGTAAAGACCCTACATCCTGTAGTTCATGGTGGTATTTTAGCCCTTCGTAATAAGCCAGATCACCGCGCGGCTATGGAGGAACACGGCATTGAACCTATTGACCTGGTGGTAGTCAATCTCTATCCTTTCCGGGAGACTATTGCGAAATCAGGTGTGACCTTAGATGAAGCCATTGAAAATATAGATATTGGTGGGCCGACTATGGTCCGGTCTGCTGCTAAAAATAATGCCTATGTGGGGGTAGTAGTCAATCCAGACCGCTACGGTCAAATTTTAGAACAACTCAAACAAGAAGGAGGCCTGACAGATGCCTATCGATTGACTTTGGCCCAAGAGGCCTTTGCCCATACAGCCGCCTATGATACGGCTATCGCTAACTACTTGGCTCCGAAAGTAGGACAGGCTCCTATGCCCTATACCTTCCTAGCAGCCTATGAAAAGGTGACAGACCTCCGTTATGGGGAAAACCCTCATCAAACAGCGGCCTTTTATAAGGAAATTGGTCAAGCCTCTGGCCTGGGTGCTATGAAACAATTACACGGTAAAGAATTATCTTATAATAATATTGTGGATATGGAAGCAGCCTGGAATATGGTCTGGGAATTCCAAGAGCCAGCTGCTTGCATTGTCAAGCATACTAATCCTTGTGGAGCAGCGCGAGCTACTAGCATCCACCAAGCCTATGTCAATGCCTACCAAGCGGATACGATATCTGCCTTTGGTGGCATCGTAGCTCTCAACCGACCTGTAGATGGGCAAACGGCTCAAGAAATGGCTAAGATTTTTCTAGAAGTTATCATGGCACCAGCCTTTAGCCAAGAGGCCTTGGATATCTTAGAAGCTAAGAAGAATGTCCGCCTCATTCAATTGGGAGAACCACAAGAGGACCAGCTAGTTCTCAAGAAGGTATCTGGTGGTCTCTTGGTACAAACAGAAGATAGGCTTGCAGAATCACCAGCTGCCTATGATGTAGTGACTGAGGTGAAGCCGACGGAAGACCAATGGAAGGCCTTGGAATTCGCATGGAAGATGGTTAAGCATGTAAAATCCAATGCTATCCTAGTGTCTAATGCTGCTTCCACATTAGGTGTTGGAGCTGGCCAAATGAACCGGGTAGGGGCAGCTAACATTGCCCTAGATCAAGCTGGAGATAAAGCTAAGGGTGCCATTTTGGCATCTGATGCTTTCTTCCCTTTTGGTGACACGGTAGAAACCGCCGCTCAATATGGGATTGCAGCTATCATTCAACCGGGCGGATCCATTCGAGATCAAGAATCCATTGATGCGGCCAATAAAGCTGGTATAGCCATGGTATTTACAAAGATTCGTCACTTTAAACACTAAGGGGTAAAGAGCTATGAATGTATGCGTAATTGGTTCTGGCGGACGTGAACATGCCATCCTTTGGTCTCTTCGTAAGAGCCCTTCTGTAGAGGAACTCTTTGTTGTGCCTGGTTCTGATGCTATGGAAGACCTGGCCCAACGGGGCGCTTTCTCTTGGAGCGATCGGGAGCAACTACTGGCCTTTCTTAAATCTCATGAGGTAGACTTGGTGGTTATCGGGCCAGAAGCACCTTTAGTTGAAGGCCTTACGGACTATCTCAGAGGTGAGGGTTTTTGGGTCTTTGGCCCCTCGCAAAAAGCGGCTCAGCTAGAGGGGTCTAAGGCCTTTGCAAAAGACTTGATGAAAAAATATGGAGTCCCTACAGCGGCCTATCAAGTGTTTACAAAAGCTGGTGAGGCTAAGACTTTTGCTCATAGGCTAGGGGCTCCTGTGGTTATCAAAGCAGATGGGCTAGCAGCTGGTAAGGGCGTTGTTGTGGCTACTAGTTTAGATCAGGCTGACCAGGCTATTGACCATATGTTGGAGGATAATCAGTTTGGCTCAGCTGGAGCCTGTGTTGTGGTTGAAGAATTTATGGAAGGGGAAGAGGCTAGCCTTCTCGCCTTTGTAGATGGTAGGACCTTGGTTCCTATGGTAGGAGCCCAAGACCATAAGTGTATATATGATGGTGATAGAGGGCCTAATACGGGCGGCATGGGAACTTATGCACCAGCGCCTATCTTAACAGAAGCGCTCAAGAGTCAAGCAATAAAAACGATTCTTGAACCTCTGGTGGCGGCCATGGCTCAGGAGGGGATGCCTTACATAGGTTGTCTTTATGCGGGCCTTATGATAACTGAAGAGGGTCCTAAGGTAGTTGAGTTTAACGCCCGCTTTGGAGATCCGGAGACGCAAGTAATTCTACCTCTATTGGAGGGGGATTTGGGCCGGATTATGATGGCCTGTGCTCAAGGACGTTTGGACCCTAAGCAGGTAACCTGGAAGAATGGTTCGGCAGCTTGCGTTATTATGGCCTCTCAAGGTTATCCGGCTTCCTCTCATAAGGGGGATATCATTTCGGGTCCTTTAGAAGCTGGTCCCCAAGGAGATGTGATAGTTTTTCATTCGGGAACGCGTTATGAAAATGGCTCTTATCAAACCAATGGTGGGCGTGTATTAGGCGTTGTCGGTTTGGGCCCTGATTTGAGATCGGCTCTAGACAAGGCTTATGGGCGTGTTAAAAGAATTTCATTTGACGGTGCCCAATATAGGCATGATATAGGGGCTAAGGCTTTTAAAGCCAAGTAAGTTACTTGTTTATATGCATATAAGTTCGTATTGAGGAAAGACTGGCAGAGATAGTTTATATCTCTGCCAGTCTTTTTTGCGTCTCAATGATTGTCATTTACCCATGGAAATTTCATGTAAAAATCATGTAAATACCTAAAAGCCTAAATTTAAAGGGAAAAATAGAGGGCCTCTACTTTTTTATCCTAGGAAAAATAGGAATATATATGAAATACGGGCTCATTAAAATTCCCATTGTTTATAGGGAAATAAAAAGGATTAGTCTATAAGAGAAGATATTCACTCCTAATATGTATTTATGGAATGGACTATCGTCTTTGATTCATAGAAAAACTAATTGACCGGGGTTAAAACATACTAATATAATGTGAATTACAATATTGCTAATAAGCTAAATCTTATTCAAATGGTTAGTAAGTACCTGTAGTAGTGATAAGCAGGAGAGAGGAGGGATCACATGCAAGGAGTCATACGGCGCTGGTTTCTACATGAAGACTCGTGGGTGATTACATTGGGGCTGGGTTTAGTGCTGGCTGCATCCTTAGTCTTCCTAGTAAGTCCTAGTGGGTGGTTGACCTCTATTCACTTAACGATGCCCCACTGGGCCTCTTGGTTATCCTTAGCAAGTCTTTTAGGTGACCGCCTTCCTTCTTTTGCAGGAGCCTTTGCCTTAGTCCTTCTTATGACGCTCCTGAGTGCGAGGGGGATGGGCTTATCCCTAGGACATTGGACTAAAGGCTTTTCCTGCCTCTGGCTAATCATTGGTCTTTGTATAGTTTTGGGCGCTTACTCACCATTCAAGGCATGGAAACTAGAGGGTCCTCTTTTGGCACTAGCGATAGGCTTTGTCATAGGCAACTTGGTAACCTTGCCAGATTGGATACGGGTAGCTATGCGGGGTGAGTTTTGGCTTAAGCTGGGGATTATTCTCATGGGTGCTACCTTGCCCTTCACGGTTATCATCACCGCAGGTCCTATAGCCATAGGGCAGTCCCTCCTAGTGGCCTGCTTGGGCTTTGGCACCTGCTTCTTGATGGCCACTAAGGTCTTTGGTTTAGATAATAAGCTAGCTTCCGCCTTAGCTGGCGGTTTAGCCGTAGGTAATATTACGGGCGTTATCGCTTGCTCAGAAGCTAGTCGGGCAAAGTTGTCGGCCATCTCAACAGGTTTTGTCCTAGTTGTGCTCTCCTCTGTAGTTCTCATGTTCGTGCTCACAGGCTTGAGCGATATATTGGGGCTAGATGGGCGTCTAGCCGGCGCCTGGATTGGCTCTGCCGAGACGGCTGATGTGGCTGGCTTTGCGGCCCTATCATCTATGAACGATGATCTGGCCCTCCAGTCTTATACCCTAGTTAAGGTAATAGGGCGTGATATGGGTGTGGTTATCTGGGCCCTCCTAGTAGCCATCTTGGCTGTTAAACATTGGGACCGGTCTCCAGAAAGGGGAGAATCTTTTACCTTGCTATCCTTCTTAAAGGAAATCTGGGTTCGCTTTCCAAAGTTTATCCTAGGTCTTTTCGGTGCCTCCCTTATGACGGCTTTGATTTTACATCTATTGCCAACGGAATCATCCCTAGCTTATAAGCAAGAGGTCCTAGGCGTCTTAAAGGACTTGCGGGGGTACTTTTTCACCCTTTGCTTTTTATCCATTGGTATGACTACCCGCTGGGCAGCTATTAAGGCCATTGGCTGGAGGCCAGTTGCTGCTTTCAGCTTGAGCATTCTCGTTATTTGTCTTGTGGGTTGTGTTTTATCTGTATATACTTTCAGTGATTTTTGGATGACACTATAGTAGTGTAGGAGTTTTATATGAGCAATACTAAGAAGAATCAAGAACAAACAAATCAAATAGAGCAAGTAGTGGCAAGTCCATGCCAAGGTTGTCCGTCCGCTTGTGGGGCTTCCTATGAAGAAGTTCATGGCCCTAGCCATAATCATGGTGACCACCATCACGGTCATGACCATGACCATAATCATGGACATCACCACAACCATAGCCATGGTCATGTACACAGTCACGGAGGTCATACCCATAGTCACGGTGATGTGCAATTGGCTGGTGAAAAGTGGGCTACCCATACTCATGCGCCAGGAGAAGGTCATGGGGCTCCAGGGGTTGTGGATTACATGAAGGCTGTTCGTGAGTATCGCAAGACCTGGCCTAACAAGCAAAAGGTAATGGAGGAAACTCCAGATCCAGCAGTCCGCGAGCTCCTCTATCGCATGGAACAAATGGGATGTGATACTGTCTTTGACCGCTTTGATAAACAACAACCACAATGTACTTTTGGCATTGCTGGTGTATGCTGCAAGATTTGCTTTATGGGTCCTTGCCGAATCACGGAAAAAGCGCCAAGAGGGATTTGTGGCGCTGATGCAGACCTCATCGTAGCTCGTAACATGGCCCGTGCTGCAGCGGGTGGTTTGACCCAGCATGGAGCCCATGCACGGGAGCTCTTGATTGCCCTCAAGAAAGCTATTACTGGTGAATACGACCATCCTATCGTAGGGACCCGTAAACTTTACGAAGTGGCTAATGCTTTCAATATTCCCACAGAAGGGCGTGAGCTCAAAGAAATTGCCAATGATATTGCAGATATCTTAATTGAAGATTTGAGTCGGGCTATGCCAGGGGAATATTTGACGATTAAGCACATGGCCCCTGAAGAACGGCAAAAGATTTGGAAGGATTTGGATATTCTACCAATTTCTGCCTATAATGAAGCCTTTGATACCTACCATAGAACCTGTGTTGGCACCGATGGTGATTGGTACTCCAACATGCGGGCCTTCTTGCGCTGTGGCTTGGCATTCACCTTTACCGGTGTTGTGGCGGCGGATATCGTTACAGACATCCTGTATGGGGAAGGGGAAATCCGTGACTGCCGCGTCAATGTAGGGGCTCTTGAGAAAAATTATGTTAATATTGCCGTTCATGGCCATTTGCCAATGCTGGTATCCAAGGTAGTTCAATTGGGTAATAGTGAAGAATACCAAAATCGGGCTAAGGAAATTGGCGCTAAGGGGATTAAATTCTACGGGATTTGCTGCTCTGGTCTACAAAATATGTACCGCTATGAGAATGTTATTCCTTTGTCTAATGCAATTGGTGCAGAACTCGTCCTTGGCACTGGAGCCCTAGATCTCTGGTGTGCGGACGTACAGGATATATATCCGGCTATTATGGATGTTGCTAAGTGTACGCAGACCGTTGTGGTGACTACATCTGATGCGGCTCGCCTACCAGGTTCTGAACACTATGCCTATGACCGGTTCCACACCAATATGGATCAAACGGAGGCCATTGCTCGTAAGATTTTAGAACGAGCTCTTCAAAGTCATGTAGAACGCCGTGGGCTGCCAGTCTTTATTCCACCGTATGAGGTTACGGGTAAAGTAGGCTTTAACCCTTACAATGTAGGTCAAGAGTTTGGGTATGACAATATTGCCAAGGCCTTAGAGGAGGGTACCATTCGCGGAATCGTCAATATTGTAGGTTGCTCTAATCCACGGGTTGTCTTCGAAAAACCAACCTATGAAGTGGCCTTGGAATGCTTAAAGAAGGATATCATCATCTTGACCAATGGTTGTGCCTCCTTCCCTCTTCTCAAGATGGGCCTTTGTAATCCTGAAGCGGTCCTTGAAAAATGTGGTCCTGGCTTACAAAAATTCTTTAAGGATACCAATATGCCGCCTGTATGGCATGTGGGTGAGTGCGTGGATAATGCTAAATCCTCTGGCATTTTTGGGGCTATTGCAAGTCAATTTGGCTTGACTCTACCACAAATGCCTTACGCTATGTCCAGCCCAGAATGGTCCAACGAAAAAGGGGTATGTGCCTCCTTGGGCTTCCGCCTTATGGGGATTAATTCCTACCACTGCGTAGAGCCACCTGTACAGGGGTCTCGTGCCGTTACTAACTTCCTCAAGAAGGATACAGCCCATACCTTGGGTTCTGTTATGTATGTAGATGTAGACGGCAAGCGATTAGGCCAAAAAATCGTTGAAGATATTAATGAAAAACGCCGTAAATTAGGTTGGAAGATTTAAGGGAGCTCAGCATCTAGATGGTAGTTAATCTTTATAACTTCAGTGAATACTAGAAAGAGAGAGCCCCCGTAGCTTATGCTACGGGGGCTCTCTCTTTTACTTTCTAGCTTCTGGATTACCTTGTTGGTAATTAGCTGTTAGTCAATTTTTCATAGCCTACAGGAAGGGGGCCGACGACGGAAACAAAGATGAAGTCATCTTTCCCTGTATTTTTGAGACCATGGCATTGTCCCTTAGAGGAGATAATCATATCTCCCTGTGTAACGGCCACTTCTTGACCTACTTGTAGATAGAAAAGACCTTGTCCTTTTACGCAGTACCAAAAATCGTCGCCCGTAGGATGAGTGTGGGGGACAACCATTTGACCAGGTTTAACCACCCATACAGAACCACTAGTAGAGTCACTTGTATAGAAAACGGTCTTTGTTGCTTGGTCACCAGATTTAGCAATCTCAGTGAGCTTGAAAATTCTTGTATCTGCCATAGGAATATGACCTTTCTGGAATGATTAAATAGGTAAGAATTAAAAACACACTAACTATAATTAGAGTATATCACTTGTGAACTTGTGGTTCAAGGCACTCCCTGTTTCTTTTAGCCTAAGAATGATACAATAATAATCGACAGTTTTCGAAGTAAGGGAAGGAGTTTTCATGCAATACCATCGCATTCCTTTACAATTGAATAACCCCCTTGGTTTTTGGCAAAATTTTGAAGGGGAAGAACGGGTTTTCTGGGTAGACCGTCAGTCTGATATTACCGTCGTTGGTGCCAAGCGCCTAGGGGTCGTCAAAAATGATGAAGATCGTAAAAATTATGCCTATATCTTCTACGGGGGAACCTTCTTTGAGGGACCTTCTAGCCCTCGCTGGGAGGGTTTTGATGGAGAAATGGTGGCCTTCCAACACTACTATATC